>CAZWHL010000073.1:0-1570 GCA_964633625.1 uncultured Rhodoluna sp. | reverse complement strand
AGCGAGATGAAAAGAAAAGACGACCCCCAGATAGTTCCTAATAAAAGGAACTTGTAGATCCAGGAGGTCGTCTTTGGTTGGCTCATTATTCGAGCCTAACAACTCTTTTAGTGCGTAGAAGGAGCCTGCTCAACCTCTGATCGGTCGCCTGACCAAAGGGTGTGGAAGGTGCCGTCCATGTCTACGCGCTTGTAGGTGTGTGCGCCAAAGAAGTCGCGCTGACCCTGTACCAAGGCTGCTGACAAACGTGGTGAACGTAGACCGTCATAGTAAGAAAGTGAAGATGCAAATGCAGGAACCGGAATACCAGCAAGAGAAGCGTTAGCGACAACCTGGCGCCATGATGACACCGATGTTGCCACAGCTTGCTTGAAGTATGGGTCGAAGATTAGTGATTCAAGGTTGGTGTTCTTGCCGTATGCATCTGCAATGCGGTTAAGGAACTGTGCGCGAATGATGCAACCACCGCGCCAGATCTTTGAAACTGCACCTAGGTCAATGTTCCAGTTGTACTCCTTGGCACCGGCACGGATTGCGTCGAAGCCCTGTGAGTAAGCAACCAGCTTTGATGCGTAAAGTGCACGACGCACATCTTCAACGAATGCAGCTTTGTCAGTCACTGACCACTTGGTTGCATCTGCAGGTAGACCGTCAACAGCTGCGCGCTGTGATGCCTGTGATGAAAGCGAACGGGCGAACACTGCCTCTGCAATTCCAGAAACTGGAGTGCCTAGGTTTAGCGCGGTCTGAACAGTCCAAACACCGGTACCCTTTGAGCCAGCCTGGTCAAGAATTACATCAACCAGCGGCTTGCCAGTCTTCGCATCAACCTGCTTTAGAACTTCGGCAGTGATCTCAATTAGGAAAGACTCTAGCTCGCCCTTGTTCCACTCTTCAAAAATTCCAGCGATCTCTGCAGGTGAGTAACCACCTGCGTGGCGAAGAATGTCGTAAGCCTCGGCGATCAACTGCATGTCGGCATACTCAATACCGTTGTGAATCATTTTCACAAAGTGACCCGCGCCATCGGTGCCCACGTGAGTAACACATGGCTCGCCTTCGGCGATCGCAGCGATTGAAGCAAGAATTGGGCCAAGAGTTTTGTAGGCCTCGGCCGAACCGCCAGGCATGATCGAAGGACCCTTAAGCGCACCTTCTTCACCACCTGAGATTCCGGCTCCAACAAAGTTAATTCCCTTTGCCGAAACTTCTTTCTCACGACGAATGGTGTCGGTGAACAGTGCATTACCACCATCAACGATGATGTCGCCTGGCTCAAAGCGCTCGGTTAGCTGTGAGATAACGGCGTCGGTTCCCTTGCCGGCCTGAACCATGATGATCGCGGTGCGCGGCTTAGCAAGAGACGCCACAAAGTCATCAATTGTTTCCGAAGCTATGAAACCGGCTTCAGGGTGCTCGTTAATTAGAAGTTCTGTGCGCTCGTATGAGCGGTTGTAAACGGCAACGGTGTTGCCCTCGCGGCTAGCTAGGTTGCGAGCTAGGTTCGATCCCATTACTGCGAGTCCTACGACTCCGATGTTTGCCTTAGTCATGATTCATTCCTATATAA
>CAZWHL010000072.1:0-1664 GCA_964633625.1 uncultured Rhodoluna sp. | reverse complement strand
TAGAACGCATTGCACGCTGGCGTGAAATCTGTCCTGAGATCGTGATTCGCAGCACTTTCATCGCGGGCTTTCCCGGTGAAACCGAAGAAGAGTTTGAGCATTTGCTCAACTTTTTGCGCGAAGCCGAAATTGACCGTGCAGGTTGTTTTGCTTACAGCCCAGTCGATGGTGCCACCGCCAATGACTTGCCCGGCATGCTGCCGCAAGAATTGCGTGAAGCGCGTCAAGCGCGGTTCATGCAAGTGGCCGAAGAGGTGTCGATCAACAAACTCAAGCGTCGCATTGGTTCGACGGTGCAGGTGTTGGTCGATTCAGCCCCCGGCAATGGCCGCAAAGGTGGCGTGGGCCGCTGCTATGCCGATGCGCCTGAAATCGATGGCGTGGTGAAGTTGTTGCCTGCTGAAAAATTAAGCAAAGTCTTGAAAGTGGGTGAGTTCACCCGCGCCAAAGTGGTGGCCACAGAAGGGCACGACTTGATCGCATTGCCCATTTGAGGCGCGGATAAATATTCAGAAATGAACCGAACCGCTGATGTCGGCGCTAGTTTTTCGCGGACATGGTTTTCGGCTTTGCAGCTGTAATCTGGAATCAGTCGGCGATGTCGTCACCCTGAATATCCGTCCATTTCATTCGAGCCTTCTCACCTGTACTGAGAATGGTGATATAAACCCACCAGTCTCCATTTTCTTGATCTCCAACCTCATCAATCCGATATTTGTCGTTTGTTGTTCCCATCCTTCTTTTTTGACCAATTGGAATGCTTGGATATGGTTCTTCATTTTGGGTTGCCATGATTTTCCTTTAAGAGTAATTTGATTTAGGTGGGAATCAGAATGCTTGAAGTGACTAAATTCGAAGCTCAAATGATCTTGCTTTTGGTTTGTGCAATTCCTTGCGAAGATCATCGAGAAGGTCGTAACCGGACCAAGTTAGCCTAATCAGATTAGGATGTCGACTACCCGGCCAGCCCTTGATGTAATTGGTCGCCGAAAGAAGATCTAGGTGTAGCTGTCTCTCTAAAGATATTAGGCTCGCAACATCTTGGTCGAAGACATTGGCCTCCGAGACAATCATTTCAAGGGTTTCGAGTAACAGTTTTTTGTTTCGTTCCATGAACAGAGTCTGCTGTATGGCAAACAACATGCACTGGCGTACGACTTAAAAAGATAAGGAATTCCGCTTAAATTTTGGGATTGCGCTTAGCGCTTAGCTTAGGTTACATCTGCATGCTATTGAGTCGAATGTATGCGTTAGACTCAAAAATTGCAGGTAGGAGATAATGCTAGCTGCAGTCCCTGAAGTGTCCCCAAAATGGGGTTTACAGAGGGAAGTGTGGTGCCCAGGAAGGGACTCGAACCCCCACGATGTTACTCGCTAGTACCTGAAACTAGTGCGTCTACCAATTCCGCCACCTGGGCATTCAGGATAAGAGAGGCATTGTATCAAAAATATTTCAAAAACCAGCGGATTGCTGGAAGAGTTCGAAGGCAGCGTTGCAGGTCATCGCGATGGTCATGGCTTTGTACAACGCGATGATGGTGCACCAGATATCTATCTGCCACCCAATGAAATGCGTGCCGTGTTGCACCGTGATCGCGTCAAAGCACGTGTGGTGCGTTATGACCGCAAAGGCCGTCCTGAAGGCCGTGTGGTTGAAATCATCG
>CAZWHL010000071.1:0-1682 GCA_964633625.1 uncultured Rhodoluna sp. | reverse complement strand
TCACAACTGCCCAGATTGGTTCGGTTCCCTGAAGTAGCGCAACTCTTGAAGCACTGGTTTTGCGAATTGCCCAAAGCATCACGATAAATCCGTAGACAGTGCTGAACAGAATTAGCGTTCCCATCAGCGCCCACTCTCGAGCACCGTAGCTCGCTGCGGCTTGAACGGTGCCGATTGGATTAAGCACAAAGAAAAAGAGTCCGGCAAAAACCAACTGCATGATAGTGACGTTGGTGGTGTCAACCTTTTGACCCTTGGTGAATTTGCCGTGAGTGAAGAAGCCCTGCGAAACTGTGTGTACAGCACGCAGAACTGCCGCAACAATCATCAGCGCATCACCCAGATTTGGCTGAGTAAATCCGTTGCCGCTAATCAAAATTCCAACACCAATAATCGCGCCCACTGCCGCAACATAAAACATGCGCGGCATCCAGAACTTGGATACCAAGCCTTCGATTATTGGCGTGAAAAGAATTGAGAGCGAGATGATGAGCCCGGAGTTGGTAGCCGAGGTGAGGTAAATGCCTGTGGTTTCTACGGTCATGACCGTGGCCAGGGTTGCTGCGATGCCAAGCGAAGACAGTACTTCTATCTTGGTGAACTTCACGGGTTTGAATGCCCGAATGGCAAACAGAATTGCGCCGGCAATAGTGAAGCGCAGCGCCATCATGCCCCACAAGCTAGCAAAGTGAGTTAGTTCGCGAGAGGCAAGGTAGCTACCGCCCCAAACCATTGCGGCACCAAGAATGGCGATATCAACCGAGTTGAGCCCGCGCTTTGGTTGTGTGTCTAATTGCGACACTAGTTGCCGCCCTGCTGTCTGCGGCTGAGCTTAATACGCCCTTGGGCAACCGCGGCACCAAGCAGAACAATCGCTGCACCAACCGGTTCGTTCCAGCTAATGGTTTCGCCAAGCAAAAGGATTCCAAGGATTACACCAACGATTGGCGAAAGATAGGTAACCGCAGAACCAATTGCGCTACCAACCTGGGCAAGCAATTGGTAATACATCACGTAGGCAAGACCGGTACCAAGTATTCCAAGTGCCAACATTGCGGCAACGGAATTGAAGGTTAGTGGTCCCACGGTGAGTCCGCCAAACAAATAGAACGGCAAAAGCGTGAGCGCCGAGGTTGATACCTGCCCAAAAACCGCCGCTTCTGGTTTTAACTTCAGTGGTTCAACATATTTGCGCAAGAACGGGCTGCCAATTCCGTAGCAGGAAACTGCCAGAATCAGCGCGCCAATCGCCAGGGGATCGTTTACTCCAAAACCATTCCACACACCCAGCACCACGAACACCCCAAGCAGACCGACTGTTAAGCCGATAACAACCTCGCGCTTTGGCTTCTCGGCACGGAACGCGATCATGATGGCGATCACGGTGAATATCGGGGTTGAAGAATTAATGATTGCGGCTAGCGCACTTGAGACGTGTTGTTCGGCGAAACCAAATAGCACCGCCGGAATTGCCGACATAAAAAGGCCGGCGATCCAGATGCGGAACCAGGCGTTCCAGCCGCGCACAAATTTAATGCGACCAATCAGCATCACGGCAAGCAAAGTGATGGCACCAATGAAAGTACGCCAGAAGGCGATGCCGGTGGGCGAGAGGGTCTCAAGGCCAAGCGAGATGAAAAGAAAAGACGACCCCCAGATAGTTCCTAATAAAAGGAACTTGT
>CAZWHL010000070.1:0-1788 GCA_964633625.1 uncultured Rhodoluna sp. | reverse complement strand
AAAGACACCTTGGCGCGTTTGTGTGCCGAATCTTCTGACCGCATTCCGAAGTGGTTGGTGCCGGTTGTGCACGATCAAATTGCCAAGGGTGGTCAGGTAAAACTTTCTGCAGCAATTGTGGCAAGTTGGGCCCGATACGCAGAGGGCGTTGATGAACAGGGCGAAACTATCAATGTGGTTGATCCGTTGAAAGACGAGTTGATTCCGATTGCAAAGTCACAGCGCGAAAACTCACTTGCATTTATTCAAAATGAAAAACTTTTTGGAGACCTTGCTAAGAATGAATCATTCCGCACTGCATATTTAGAAACACTTGACTCACTATTTGAAAACGGCGCACACAAGACAGTTCAGGCGCTTGCCTAGGAAATTATGAAAGCCTCATTCCTGATTCGCGAAGGCGAAGTAGAAGTTCGCGACATTGATGTTCCGACATTAGACGCCGACGAAGTCTTAGTTCGAGTTGCATCGGTTGGTGTTTGCGGTAGTGACGTGCACTATTACCAGCACGGAAAGATTGGCCCATACGTTGTAGAGCAGCCGATGATTCTTGGTCACGAACTTTCGGGAACCATAGAGGCAGTTGGTTCTGCAGTTGATCCAGGACGTGTTGGCAAGCGCGTTGCAATTGAACCACAACGTCCTTGTAAGAACTGCGAGCAGTGCAAGGCTGGCCGTTACAACCTGTGCCCAAACATTGAGTTTTATGCAACTCCACCAATCGATGGCGCATTCGCAGAGTTTGTAAAAATTCAGAGCGAGTTTGCTTTTGATATTCCAGATTCAGTTAGCTTCGATGCAGCTGCGCTGATCGAACCACTATCGGTTGGTATTTGGGCATGCAAGCGCGCAGAGATTGGCCCGGGTAGTCGTGTGCTGATTGCCGGTGCAGGACCAATTGGAATCATCATGGCGCAGACCGCCGCCTACCTTGGTGCCGCCGAAGTTATAGTCACCGATATTTCTGAAGACCGTCGCGAGTTTGCAATGAAGTATGGTGCCACCAAAACGCTTGACCCACGTGTTGACCAGATTGAAGGCCTTGAAGTTAATGCATTCATCGATGCATCAGGCGTTGCGCAAGCTGTGTACCAAGGCATCAAGGGTGTTGGCCCAGCCGGCCGCGTGATTTTGGTGGGCATGGGCAACGACGACGTGACACTGCCAGTTTCTTACATTCAGAACAAAGAGATTTGGGTGTCGGGCGTCTTCCGCTACGCCAACACCTGGCCAACCGGCATCGAAATGGTAGCCAGCGGCAAGGTGAACCTAGACGCCTTAGTCACACACCGATACGGCTTGAACGATGTGGTTGCCGCTTTGAACTCTGGCAAGCTACCAGGCGCACTCAAGACGATTGTTGAGCCTGGTAAAAATTAATCTCAGTTACTTGCGCTTTGCAATTCCTTTTGTTGTTAGGTCGTACTCAAGTCGACCCAAGAACCAAGACGCAAAAGTCACGGTGATCACAGAAACCAAAGCCAAACCGGACAGCATCAACAACACGGCAATTGCGCGGCCCTCGAAGGTTATCGGGTAGAAATCACCGTAGCCAATAGTGGTCACTGTCACGAATGCCCACCACACCGCGTCACCGAACTGCGTAATCTTTGCGCCGGCCACCAGGTGCTCGGCATCGTAAACACCAAGCGAACAGGTAAAAATCAGCAGCGGCAAAATCAAACCCAAATAAATTCCGATGCGTGCCTGCAGGCTCTGCGCCACTCGAGCGATGAAGCCAAGTGCAATCACAACGCGAAACATGCGGAAGGCGCGGAACATTGGCAG
>CAZWHL010000069.1:0-2114 GCA_964633625.1 uncultured Rhodoluna sp. | reverse complement strand
CTTCAATACGGTCTTCGATCGCGTACTCGGCAAGATTGGCAAAGTTGGCACCAAAAGTATTTGTCTCGATGGCCTCCGCACCACTCTTCAAGTACTGAGCGTGAATGCTGGCGATGATGTCGGGGCGGGTGACATTCAGAATCTCGTTGCAACCCTCATAGCCCTGGAACTCTTCGAGCGTTGGGCTGGCTTCTTGAATCATGGTTCCCATGGCGCCGTCGGCAACCACTACGCGGGAGCGAACTGCCTCAATTAGGGCTTGGGAACGGGGTGCAAACATATGGGTCAAGTCTAACCGAGGGGCCTGCGGCTCTCCCGGGCAACGTAACTAAAGGTTGTCGAATATACTTATCGAATGTCTGAAACCAGTCTCCTGCGGAAAGCCCAGCTAAACAGTCTGGATTTCGCTACCATTTCGCAGGTTTCAGCAGCTCGCAAGGCTGCGGCCGAGCCAACTCTTTCTTTTGAATTCTTCCCACCAAAGGATGAAGCCGGTGAAGAAAACCTTTGGAGCGCATTCCAGAGACTGCTTGAGGTCTCCCCTGATTATGTTTCGGTAACTTATGGCGCCGGCGGCTCTAATCGTGAGCGTTCGCTTGCCGTTGTTGACCGCATGGCTTCTCAGGTGTTGACCATCGGACACCTAACCTGCGTTGGTGCCACCAAGCAGAGCACCTTGGAAATCTTGCAGCACTTTGAGCGCGCCGGTGTTGGCGCAATTTTGGCTCTCCGCGGCGATGCGCCAAAAGATAGCCCCGATGCGCTTGGCAAGGGTGAACTTAAGACAGCTCTTGAATTGGTGGATCTAGTTCATGAGTCAACCAAGCTTGAAGTTGGCGTGGCCGCGTTCCCAGAGGTGCACCCTGAATCGCCAAACATGGAGCACGACTCTAAAGTTTTAGCTCTGAAGCAAGCAGCCGGCGCAAGTTTTGCCGTGACGCAACTATTCTTCAGTGTGCAGGCTTATCTAGATTTGGTGGATTCAGCTAAAGTTGCCGGCGCCACTTTGCCAATCGTTCCAGGTGTCATGCCGATCAGTAACGCAAAGCAAGTTGTGCGCATGGCCGAACTAAGCGGTGCGGCAATTCCAGCCGAACTAATCGCAAAGTTTGATGCGGCTGCCGACGAGGCTGAAGCTCGTGAAATTGGAATGGCTTATTCAGGACAACTTGTCAGGGATCTGGTTGCCGCCGGCGCACCTGGCATACATATTTTTACGTTGAATCACCATGCCGCTGCCATTGAATTGGCGCGTGGTGCCGGTCTTTGTCGCTAGCAACGCCTAGCCTGATTTTATGAACGACCAACTAAGTTTTGAATTTGAATCGCAACTGCCTGACTGGGCTAAGCAAATTGCTGTGTTTGATCTAGAGACCACCGGCCTTGATCTAACCGATGCCCGCATCGTTACCGCTTGCGCAGTTGAGCTGGATGAATCTGGAAACGTAGTTGGCACCAACTCCGAATGGCTGGCAAATCCCGGAATCGAAATTCCTACTCAAGCTAGTGACGTTCACGGTGTGACTACTGAGATCGCTATTCGCGATGGTCGTCCTGCCGATGTTGTAGTTGGTGAACTGCTTTCAACTCTTCGTGATTTCTTTGCTCGTGGGTTACCAGTGGTTGCCTACAACGCGCCATATGATTTCACGATCTTGCACTATGAAGCGCTGCGTCACGGACTTGAACCACTAAAGCTTGGTACGGTGATTGATCCGCTGGTGATAGATAAGTTCAAAGACAAATATCGAAAGGGTAAACGTCGACTCGAAAACGCTGCTGAGTTTTATCAGGTTCCGCTTGAAGATGCACACAACGCAACCGCAGATGCGGTTGCAGCTGGTCGTGTAGCACAGGCTATTGCTCGTCGGTGGGCAAGCGAACTTCCAGCTACAGCCGCCGAGCTTCACGATGCGCAGGTTCAGTGGAGCGCGGCTATCGATGCCGACTTTGAGTCCTACATGCGCAGAAGCGTAAATCCCGACTTCACCGCTACTCGTGGTTGGCCGCTAAAGCTCTCTAAGTAACGCGGGAAATATAAACACCGCTTAAAACAAAGAGCCCCGCCGAAGCGGAGCTCTTTGAAATCTGCGACTAGGCACCAAAGCCTGCGT
>CAZWHL010000068.1:0-2254 GCA_964633625.1 uncultured Rhodoluna sp. | reverse complement strand
ATCAGTCGGCAAACTTCGTTGCCACTAATGCCCGGCAACATTAGATCAAGCAAAACCAAATCAACGTTGCCCTTGTCAAAGATCTCGATTGCCTGTGAACCATCGGCAGCCTCAACGGTTTCGAAACCCTCTTTTTTCAGAAGATATACCAGTGGCTCGCGAAGGGATTGTTCGTCTTCAACGATTAGGACTCGGGTCATTATTTTTTACTTCCTGTTGCATCAATTGGTGCAGTAGCTAGCGGAATACGAATAGTAAAGGTTGATCCGGCGCCAACCTTTGATTTAACTTGAACTTCACCCAAGTGCTTCTGGGCAATGTTCTTAACCAAACTCAACCCCAAACCGGTTCCTCCGGTTGCACGCGAGCGACTCTGGTCCACGCGGTAAAAACGTTCAAATATGCGATCCAAGTCTTCAGGTGAAATTCCTGCGCCCTTGTCTTTGACAGCAATCTCGGCAACGCCGCTCTTCTTACGAAGAGCTATCGAGACTGGTGATTCGGTGTCCGAATAAGAGATTGCGTTTTCAATCAAATTCTTAACAGCCGTGGTCAACAGCTCAAGGTCACCAAATACCCGAATACCGTCAGCAGTTGAAATCTTCAGTTGAATTTTTTTCTTGTTGGCAAGCACGCGATTGCGATCTACTGCCTCGGCAACCACAATTGCCAAATCAATTTCTGCTGCTGTGCCGGCAACCTCAGCCGACTGAACTCGTGAAAGTTGAATAATGTCTTGCACCAGTTGAGTAAGTCGCGCCGATTCGGTCTCAAGATTCTTGGCAAACTTGCGAACCTGCTTTGGGTCATCAGCGGCAGACTGAATTGCCTCAGACAGCAAACTCATCGCGCCTATCGGTGTTTTGAGTTCGTGAGAAATGTTGGCCACAAAGTCGCGACGGGTTTCTTCTAGATTGTGTGATTCGGTGCGGTCTTCAACTAGCAACAGCACAAAGCCATCGCCAAGGTGCACGGCTCGCGAGTTGACCCAAATAGTTGCATCGCCTAGCTCTGAAGCCAAGGCAAAATCCTTTGCACGGGCCTTGCTGCTCTTTTTTGCCTTGCGCGCCTTATCAACCAGAGCCACCAACTTTGGGTGAACCAGAACCTGGTCGCGAACCAAACCAAGGGCAAAGGCGCTCCTGGTGGCACGTACGATTTTGTTGTCGACATCAAGCACCAACCCTGCTGTTGCCAAAGCGTGCAGAGCACCAGTGATGCCGTCTGGAATTACCTGCGCCTTTTTCTGGGCTTCTTGAGCTTTTACCGAAGACCAAAGGATCAAGCCGGTCGCAACGGATCCGGTGACAAAGGCCAAAAGTACCGATGTCCAGAATTCCGAGGTGTAGGTCACGTGTCAAGACTAAGTGATTTGTTTGCTTGGTTAACGGCCCGGAACCCTTGAAAACTAGGGAATTATCGGTCAGTTCAGTAAAAGTTTGGCCTTTGTTTACCTAACCCTGCGACCCTGCAAGGGAATTCAAACGAGAGGTTCCGCCATGCGCGAGATTTTCCAATCCCAACTTCAAGAGGTTCAGACCCGCCTAGTAGAGATTGCCTCTGATTCTGCCCGCGTAATCGAAAAGGCATCCAAGGCATTTACCACCTCCGATGCCACCCTTGCCGACGAGGCAATTGCGATTGCCGACGCTACTGGTGAGAAGGCGCTTGCCCTTGACGAACTAGTCATCAAAATCTTGGCTAAGCAATCTCCCGTTGCGCGCGACCTTCGTGTTTTAGTCTCTGCCCTTCGCATCTCGGCATCGCTTGAGCGCATGGGCGCACTAGCCGGTCACATTGCGGCAATCGCGCGCTACCGCTTCCCTGGTTCTGCGGTTCCTGCATCTTTGGCCAGTACTTTCGCCGAGATGGGTGAGCTTGACGTAAAGCTTGCTAAGCAGGTAGTTGAACTTCTTAAGAACACCGATGCAGATTTCGCGCGCCAGATTCAAGCGCAGGATGCTCGCGTTGATGAACTTCACCGTCACGTGTTTGATGTTGTGCTTGGTGACGACTGGAAAGAAAACGCCATGTTCACAGTTGATGTGACCCTTGCCAGCCGATACCACGAGCGTTTCGCAGACCACGTAGTAGACATCTCAACCAAGGTCAGCTACCTCACCACCGGGGAATGGTCCGAGACCGAATAACTACTTCTTGTTGCCCTGTGCAGCTACAGCAGCTGCACCAGCGGCAGCGGCCTCTGGGTCAAGGTATTCACCACCGGCAACAACCGGCTTGAAGTTCTCATCCA
>CAZWHL010000067.1:0-2364 GCA_964633625.1 uncultured Rhodoluna sp. | reverse complement strand
CGCTGGCGATTGGCGCGTTGATTCTTGCGGTGACTTGCTACGGAATTGGCAGCCCATTCCTGCGCAAATATGTTGAGCCACTAAAACTAAAGCCAGAAGCCGCGGTGTTTGGTCAGGTTTCTACCTCGGCGCTTACTCTGCTTCCCTTTTATTTACTCGGTGGCCTAACCGTTGGCCCGCTAACCTTCAACTCTGTTGCCGCCATGCTGGCACTGGGAATTCTTGGCACCGGTCTTGCCTACGTGATGTACTACCAACTGCTTGCCCAAGTTGGCAGCGCGATTGGTTCGGCGGTCACTTACCTTTCGCCAATCGTTGGTGTGATTCTGGGCATCTTGCTGCTTGGTGAAACTATCAGCTGGAACGAACCGGTTGGTGCTGCAATTGTGTTGCTTGGTGCCGCGGTAGCCCAGGGACGTATCAAACTTGGTCTAATCAAGGTGGGGCGCAAATAGTGCCTCAAGCAGTCTCACAACCAAAGCGCGGGCTCAGCTCCGTTGATATTGCAATTCTTGGTGCCGCTATGGTTTGGGGTGGCAGCTACCTTGCCTCGCGCGAACTGACCCACTTCGCCAGCATGTGGGGCATGATGGCTCTGCGCTTCGTTATTGCCGGAGCAATCCTGTTTGCCATTCGCGCACTCAAGCCGGTGAAGTTCACCAGGATTGAAGTGCTGTCATCACTAGGCATTGCGGCAACCCTGGCCACGGTTATGACCGTGGAGACCACCGGTATTTACCTAACCTCGGCCACCAACTCGGGTCTCATCATCTCGCTTTCGATTCTTTTCACACCAATCATCGAAGGCTTGGTTTCAAAGTTCTGGATGCCGCGCATGTTTTACGTTTCGGCACTTGGCGCGATTATCGGTGTTGGAATTCTAATTAGTGGCAACGGATTTACTCAGCCGAATCTTGGCGATGCTCTGATGATTGTGGCGGCGGTTTTGCGTGCGGTGCACACTGTTTCGCAGGGATTCTTTACTCACGGCAAATTCACCAGGGGTCGCAAGGTTGACACCACCAACGTCACGATCATGCAGCTGGTTTTTGCCGGGCTATTTTTCTTTGTGCTTGATCCAATTGGCACGGTGCACGCCGCGACTAGCTATGGTGTGCGTGAATGGATTTTGATGGGCACGCTGGTTTTGTTCAGCACCGTCTATGGATTCATGGTGATGCTCTGGGCGATTCGTAAGACCAGTGCATCTCGCGTGGCTCTGCTGCAGGGAACTGAACCTATTTGGGCGGTGGTAATTGCAGTGGTACTGGGTGGCGAGCTGATGAATGCCATCGGCTGGCTAGGTGGCGCAATTATTGTTGCTGCATGCTATTGGGGTCTTGGTATTGAGAACCGGGCACGCGAGGCGCGCGCTTTAACACCGGAAATTTAGCTGGAGTAGGTTTCACAAAACCAAACCTAAAACCAAGCGGTGTCCTGGCATCACCCTCACCCTTATTCGGCCAATGCGCTGCCGCCCACTCCGCCTGAGCCGCGATGCTCAACGAAGGATTAACCCCGGGGTTTGCCGAAAGCGTTGACCCATCCCAAATGTGCAAACCATCAACACCAAAAACACGCAGGTAAGGATCAACCACTCCGCTATTTGAATCCGCACCGATAACCGCTCCACCCAAGAAGTGTGCAGTCAGTGGGATGCCAAATGGTTCGCCAACTACTGCTCCCGGGGTGCCACCGATCTCGGCAGCAATGTCGCTGGCGAATTCATGGCCAACGGGAACCCAACTTGGGTTTACCTCACCGTAGCCTTGGCGCGAAGTTAGCTTCTTGCTAAATATTTTGCTTCGTTTCAAATATGTAGTCAGTGAGTTATCTCTGGATTGCATCACCAGCAAAATAAGTGTTCGCTCTGGCCAGGTTCTTAGATTGTAAAAATTAGGAAGTCGAAGCAGGTTCTTAAAGGTCACCGCCAATAAGCGGCCAAAGTTTGGCGCTTCACCATTTGGCCCTGAGGCCATGACCGATTGAAGCAACCCCATAAAGCCGCTTCCTTTTCCATACCTAACTGGCTCAATGTGAGTGTGGGCATCTGGAAATACCGATGAAGTAATTGCAGAACCCTTTGTGAAGTCATGGTCTTGTCGCTTAGCGACTACGCCAAGCAGGCTCTCTGAGTTGGTTCTGCTAAGTTCGCCCAGCTTCTCGCTGATTCCCGGCAAGCCACCGCGGTCGCGTGACTTTTGCAAAAGTTTGGCACTGCCAAGGGCACCCGCTGCAACAATCACCTGCGGAACGCGGATAATTTGTGGCCTTGATTTGCCAGCGATTGATGTGCGCTTAAGTGACAAGTCAAAACTGCCATCGGTGTTTTTTTGAATATGCGAAACCGTAGTTAAGTCCCAA
>CAZWHL010000066.1:0-2507 GCA_964633625.1 uncultured Rhodoluna sp. | reverse complement strand
TAGATGATGGCCGCGCGCTTGTGCTTGGCCGAAGTGCTCATATGCCCAGACTAACGCGATGGTTGGGCCTTGGCGAGAGCAGGGTTTTGGCCAGGGCCGAGTTTTCCACAGATTTGAATCTTGACACGTGGTATCAGATTGGTACCATCATGGTATGGCTATGACACTTAGATTGACCGAAGCTCAGGATGCAAAACTCACCGAGTATGCCGAAAAGGCAGGAGTCTCAAAGCAGCGCGCTATTGAAGTTTTGATCGAGACCGCTGACTACCAAGCCGACCGCGAAGCTCGCCTCAAGCAGATTTTTGACAAGGTGATGAAAAGAGATGCCAAGCTCATGGAGCGCTTGGCAGATGCCTAATGGAGTTCCTAACCCTAGATGATGCAGTTTTTCTGGTTGGCAAACTCGGCTTCTACATAAAAGATGCTGGTCTTCTGGAAAGCGCACTAAGTCGCCCGAAAACTACGCTTTTCGGTGATTTTGCTTATCCAAATTTAGAATCGATGGCTGCAGCCATGCACCAATCGCTCGTGAAAAACCATCCATTAGTTGACGGCAACAAACGAACTTCATGGATGCTGTTGAACGCCTTTATCGAAATGAATGGCCATGAGCTTGAAATGACTGATGACGAAGGCATGGACTTCACTCTAGGTGTGGCCGAGAGTCGCTACGACCTGGAGGCCTCTGCGGCAATTATCAAGGCACACCTAATCTCTGCCAGCGAATAGGCGCAAGCGCAAACAGGGCAAGGTAACCTAGATGAGTGATTGACCCTAATTTGCTCCGTGAAAACCCAGACGCCATCAAGGCCAGCCAGCGCGCTCGTGGAAACGATGAATCGCTTGTAGACCAGGCGGTTGCTGCCGACGCCAAATGGCGAAAGGCAATTCAGGAGTTTGAGTCACTGCGTGCAGAGCAGAACGCTGCGGCCAAGTTGGTTGGTGCCGCTAGTAAAGAGGAACGCCCTGCCCTTATTGCCGCCGGTCAGGTAATGGCCGAGAAGGTAAAGGCAGCTAGCGAGATCGCAGATGCAGCCCAGAAGCACCTTGATGAAATCATCTGGAAGATTGAGAACGTAGTTATTGAAGGCGTTCCTGCTGGTGGCGAAGAAAACTTCAACGTTATTAAAGAAGTAGGCACCAAGCCAAAGTTTGATTTTGAACCTCAAGACCACGTTGCTCTTGGTGAATCACTAGACATCATTGACATCGAACGCGGCACCAAGATTGCCGGTTCACGTTTCTACTTCTTAAAAGGCATGGGCGCACGCCTTGAGCTTGCGCTTATGAACATGGCGCTTGACTTCGCAACCAAGCACGACTTCACCGCTTTGATTACACCAACATTGGTTCGCCCAGAAGTTATGGCAGGTACCGGATTCCTTGGCGAGCATGCAGACGAGATTTACTACCTACCGGCAGATGATCTTTACCTGACTGGAACCTCAGAAGTTGCGCTCGCCGGATATCACCGTGACGAAATCATTGACCTTTCAAACGGCCCACTCCGATACGCCGGTTGGTCAACCTGTTACCGTCGAGAAGCTGGCAGTGCCGGACGTGATACTCGCGGAATTTTGCGCGTGCACCAGTTCAACAAGTTGGAGATGTTCTCTTACATTGATCCAGCAAACTCAGAGGAAGAACACGCAAAGTTGTTGGCGCTTGAAGAAGCAATGCTGCAGGCATGTGAACTTCCGTACCGCGTGATCGACACCGCAGCAGGAGACCTTGGTTCAAGTGCGGCTCGCAAGTTTGATACTGAAGCGTGGGTACCAACTCAAGAAACATACCGCGAACTAACTTCAACATCTAACTGCACCACCTACCAGGCACGCCGTTTGAATGTGCGCTTCCGCAATGCGGAAGGCAAAACTCAAACCGCTGCAACACTAAACGGAACACTTGCTACCACTCGTTGGTTGGTTGCAATTCTTGAGAACCACCAGCAAGCCGATGGATCGGTGAAGATTCCAGCTGCACTTCGCCCATACCTTGGTGGAACAGAATTTATCAAGCCAAAATCAAACGCTTAATTAAATGAGTATTGCAACCGGTGATGACCGCTGGCTAATTGCCATTGATATCGACGGCACACTTGTCACCGATGATGGCTTTTTATCTGATGCGGTAATCGAACAAGTTGCACGCGTGCGGGCACTTGGTCACGAGGTTGTCGTGGCAACTGGACGCAGTGCAGCAAATGCTTTTCCGGTAATCAAAGACATAGGTATTTCAACCGGCTATGCGGTTTGTTCGAATGGTGCGGTAACGATCGAGCTGCACGAATCACACGAGCGCGGATTCAAACCACACGAGGTAATTACATTTGATCCAAAGCCAGTGCTGACTGAGTTGATTGATGCACTGCCAAACGCGCATTTTGCGGTTGAAGATGTTGACGGAACCTACCGATACCACCGCGAGTTTCCGGCGTACGCACTTGGTGACTTGAACCACGAGACCCCGCTGGAAGATTTGACTTCACACCCGGTTAGTCGAGT
>CAZWHL010000065.1:0-2534 GCA_964633625.1 uncultured Rhodoluna sp. | reverse complement strand
CAAGACCGGTTCTTCTTTTGGTTTTGGTTCCGGAGGATCGCACCTACCTCAGCCGGCGTGGTACGGAAACGTGTCGGTGGAAGCGCAGGATGGCGTAAGTGGTTCAACCCTTGAGCTTTACCGAGAGCTGATCAACCTGCGCAAGAAGCTTGAAACTGCTGAAGACATTAAGTGGTACTGGAGCATGTTCTCGCCAAAGGTCGTGCACTTCTCTCGACCTAATGGTTGGCACAGTGTGACCAACTTCGGCAAGAAGCCGGTGAAGTTGCCTGCAGGCAAGGTGCTAGCGACCTCACAGCCTTTAGTTAACGGCAAATTGCCGGGCGATACCACCGTATGGATAAAGGCTTCGTAATTTAGTTAAAATCTGGAAAATAAAAAGCCCCGCCTGGATTCCTTTTTTAGGTTTCCAAGTGGGGCTTTTTAGTTGACCTAATTTCTTGTCAGAGAGCCGCCGCTGCGCTTTCTTGCCAGAGCGTCAGCGGTTGCTGCAACGGTAAGCACTGAACCAGTGATGATGTAGGCAATACCCGCAGGCATACCTAGCAGACCAAGCCCATTGTCAATAATCGCAATCACAAATGCACCGATTGCTGCATGTACCAAACGACCACGTCCACCAAAAAGACTTACGCCACCCACAACAGCAGCCGCTACACCTGAAAGCACAATTGCTCGACCGGCTGATGACTCAACGTTTCCGATGCGGCTCACATTGAATACACCAGAAACCATTGCTAGCACTGAACAGATCATGAATGCTGTGATGCGAATCTTGGCTACCTTGATACCGGCACGACGCGCAGCCTCAGGGTTTCCACCAACCGCGTACATGTATCGACCAAATTTTGTGCGGTCAAGCATGAATGTTCCAATGAACAGAATAAGAAGCGCAATAGGAATAACGGTTGGAACACCTTCAATTGGATTTGTTTTGATAAGTGATCGAGGCAGGTTTAGTAGTGCAACGCCAACACCGCCCAAAACTGTAATTCCGGCAACCTTGATGAAAAGCAGGGAAAGTGGACGAGTTGGCAAATTCGCACGGGTGCGACGAGAACGATCCCAGAGACCCATTGCCAATGTCAAAATCACACAGATTGCGAGCATTGCCCAGCCGCCCCAGAGCGGAAGGTTGGTGTTCATGATTGCCTTAATCTCTGGCACTTCAAGGCGCAAAATTCCACCATCGCCAAGAATCAAAAGCATCACACCTGGGAATGCCAGGTAAAGAGCAAGCGAGATTACGAAGGATGGCACTCCGATTTTCGCGACGAAGTAACCCAGCACCCAACCGGTGGCAAGCGCAAAAGCAAAAGCGAGCGCTAAAGCCAGCAGCCATGGAGTGCCATCAAGATTCATCTTTACGAAAATCGCCATTCCAGTACCAGCAGTAACACCAGCTGATAGGTCGATTTCTCCGAGCATCAATACGAAAACCAGCGCTGCAGAAATCATCATCAATGTTGCTGCCTGGGTAAATAGGTTTGCAAAATTGATTGGGGTTAAGAAGTAAGGCGATAGCGCCGCGAACAAAGCCATAAGCAAAATAAGTGCACCGATAGCCGGCAGGGCACCCATTTCACCGCCCTTAATTTTTGAGCCATATGCCTTGATTTGATCTAGGGCTGAACCCTCGTGACCAGTATTAATCGTGATGTTGTCAGACATTATGCTTTTTCCTTTTGGCTCTTAATTCCTGTAATGAAACCAATAACTTCATTGGTGTTGGTCTTCTTGGTCTCAAGCTGTGCCACCATGGTTCCTAGGTAAAGGACTGCGATGTCATCTGCTACCTGGAATACGTCGTGCAAATTGTGGCTAATCATGATTACTGCAATCCCCTTGTCGGCCAAGCGACGGACCAGGTTTAGAACCTGTTCAGTCTGGGCTACGCCAAGAGCGGCGGTTGGCTCATCAAGAATTACTACCTTGGCGTCGCGCAAAACTGATCGCGCAATTGCAACGGTTTGACGCTGGCCACCCGAAAGAGAAGAAACTTTTTGGCGAACAGACTTTACTGTTCGAACTGAAAGAGACTGCAGCGCCTTCGCTGCAGCAAATTCCATTGCTGATTCATCAAGCGTGAACTGCTTCAGTTCTTCGCGACCTAAGAACATGTTTTGAACGATATCTAGGTTTTCGCAAAGGGCAAGATCCTGGTAAACAACCTCAATACCCAAGCCTGCGGAAATACGTGGAGTAGTTAGTGAGACTTCTTCGCCATCAAATTTGACACTGCCTTCGTCGTACCACTGAACACCAGCAAGACCTTTGATTAGGGTTGACTTTCCAGCACCGTTGTCACCAACGAGTGCGGTTACGCGCCCTGGGTAAACCTTTAAGTCAACACCTTTTAGTACATCCACCGGTCCAAAGCTTTTTTTAACTCCTGAGAGTTCAATCAACGGCTTGCTCACTTGCAAACTCCACTTCTTATTTTTGAAATTTAGACGATTCTGGGCGCCAGCCAAAGACTGGCGCCCAGAACCTTTACTACTTAGTTTTTACTTAACGCCGTACTTAGCACATGC
>CAZWHL010000064.1:0-2626 GCA_964633625.1 uncultured Rhodoluna sp. | reverse complement strand
CCTGATCTGCGAAGACATCTGGCAGAGTGGCGGTCCGGTAGCTCAGCTGGCCAACAGCAACACCGATATCGTTCTGGTGCTCAACGGTTCTCCTTTTGAAATTGATAAAGATGACAAACGCCAGCAACTAGTACGCAATCTTGCAGTTAGGAACAAGACGGCAGTTGCCTATGTGAATTTAGTTGGCGGTCAGGATGACCTGGTGTTTGACGGCGACTCGCTCTTGGTGGATGCCACTGGCAAGTTGATTGGTCGCGCCAAGCAATTCGAATCCGACTTGATCTTCTTCGACATCGATTCAAAACAAGATATTCAGATGATTGGGGAACCGCGAATCACCAAGAATGACGATCGCGAACAAGTTTGGAATGCTCTGGTACTTGGTCTTCGTGATTACGTGAACAAGAACGGCTTCGAGTCAGTGGTGCTGGGTCTGAGTGGCGGTATTGACTCTGCCGTGTGCGCATCAATCGCCGCCGACGCAATTGGGGCAGATCGCGTATATGGTGTCTCGATGCCAAGCAGATATTCATCCGAGCACTCAAGAAACGATGCCGATGATTCTGCGGAACGAATCGGCCTGCACTTTAGAACCGAACCAATCGAATCAATGGTGAACGCTTTTGAAAGCCAGCTTGGACTTGATGGTGTTGCCGCCGAAAACTTGCAGGCACGCATGCGCGGTGTAATCCTGATGGGCTTGAGCAATGCAGAAGGTCACCTCACTCTGACCACCGGAAACAAGACTGAACTTGCCGTTGGCTACTCAACTATTTACGGTGACTCGGTTGGTGGCTTTGCGCCCATCAAGGACGTTGAGAAAACTTTGGTTTGGGAATTGGCAAAGTGGCGCAACGAGCACGCAGTCGCAAATGGCCAGACTCCCCCAATTCCAGAGAATTCAATTTCCAAACCGCCTTCTGCGGAACTTCGCCCAGACCAGACCGATCAAGACAGCCTGCCTGAGTACGAATTACTTGATGCACTTCTAGACAACTACGTTGAAAAGCGATTGGGTCGCGACGAGATTGTTGCCATTGGATTTGATTCTGCGGTCGTCGATCGAATTATCGGGTTAGTAGACCGCGCAGAGTGGAAACGACGCCAGGGGGCAATTGGCCCAAAGATTACCGGCATGGCGTTTGGCCGTGACCGCAGACTTCCGATTACCAACCGATCACACAAATAAGGAGCATCACGTGGCAGCAGACAAACTAATTTCAAGCGGTGGCCCATGGGAGTCAGTCATTGGCTACTCACGTGCAACCGTTGCCGGTGAATACGTTCACGTGTCTGGTTCTACTGCAACCGTTGATGGTGAACTACAGCACAAGGGTGACGCATACGGTCAAACTCTTGTGACTCTAAAGGAAGTTATCGCCAAGGCTCTTGCTCAGGTTGGCTATGGCCTGGAAGACGTCGTCCGCAGTCGCGTGTACCTAGCGAACGCCGAAGACATGGATGCAGTTGGTAAGGCACACGGCGAAATCTTTGGCGAGATCCGTCCGGCGGCAACCATGCTTGCGGGAATTCAATTCATCAACAAGGACATGCTGGTTGAAATTGAAGTTGACGCTTGGAAGCGTGCCTAACTAATGACTCTCACCCCAAAGTTGGTTCGTACCGCGCACCTGAAGGAATTCAAGCAGGCGGGTCGCAAATTCAGCTGCCTAACCAGCTACGACCACATGACCGCTGGCATCTTTGATGAGGCAGGTATTGACGTGATTCTGGTTGGCGATTCAGCGGCAGACAACTCTTTGGGCTACAGCAGCACCTTGCCAGTCACGATTGACGAAATGATTTCATTTGGTCGCGCAGTTTCTTCTGCTGTATCGCGTGCTCTAGTTGTGATCGACATGCCATTCGGTTCTTACGAAACTGGACCTGCCGACGCACTGGCTAATGCCATCAAGCTAATGAAGACCAGCGGTGTGGCAGCGGTAAAACTTGAGGGTGGCGAACGAAGCGCTGCTCAGATCAGCGCAATCGTGGAGGCCGGAATTCCGGTGATGGGTCACATTGGGTTTACTCCGCAAAGCGTTAACGCGCTTGGTGGTTTCAAGGTGCAGGGTCGCGGCGATGGTGCCGAGCAACTGATTGCAGATGCCAAGGCAGTTGAAGCAGCCGGTGCGTTTGCAGTGGTGCTTGAAATGGTTCCTGCCGAACTTGCCGCTCAGGTCTCAAAAGAGATTTCGATTCCAACTATCGGCATTGGTGCCGGACCGGACACCGATGGACAGATCTTGGTTTGGACCGACTTTGCTGGCCTTAGTGCTCAGAAGCCACGTAAGTTCTTGAAGCGGTATGCGAACCTTCGCGAGATTTTGCTAACCAGCGCAAAGGAATACGCTGCCGAGGTTGCTAACGGTGAGTTTCCGACTAAAGACCACTCGTTCGAGAATTAGTCGCGCTCTTCCTCTTCTTTACGCCAAGCAGCCGCGCGTTCTGCGATAATTTGCGGGGCACGTTCGGCTTCCTCTCGAGTCTTGAATGGCCCAAGGCGATGTAACGCCAGCGACTGTGGTCCAACTTCAACCTGACCGGTCTGACTGTTAAACCAGTACTGTGCGCTTTGTTCTTGCATAGACTGAACTCTATGCCACGCGACCCACAAACCGGATTT
>CAZWHL010000063.1:0-2962 GCA_964633625.1 uncultured Rhodoluna sp. | reverse complement strand
ACGCAGGCTTTGGTGCCTAGTCGCAGATTTCAAAGAGCTCCGCTTCGGCGGGGCTTTTTGTTTTAAGCGCTGTTTGTTTTAAGCGGTGGTTGTATGCCGCGGGTTAGTTCGAAAGCTTTAAAGGCCAACCGCGCGTAGCCGTGAAGTCGGGATTCACGTTTCTGCGCATGTATGACTCAAAGTCGGCATCGATAGCCTCGCTCCACTGAACCTGAGCATCGTGAAGGTCAGCCGCTGTAGCTGGAAGTTCGCTTGACCAACGACGAGCAATGGCCTGAGCAACTCGACCAGCAGCAACCGCATCAGCAGTTGCATTGTGTGCATCGTCTAGCGGCACCTGATAAAACTCGGCGGCGTTTTCGAGTCGACGCTTGCCCTTGCGATATTTATCTTTGAACTTATCGATAACCAGCGGATCAATCACCGCACCAAGTTTTAGCGGCTCAAGTCCATGACGCAGGGCCTCGTAGTGCAAGATCGTGAAATCGTATGGAGCGTTGTAGGCAACCACTGGTAGACCACGAGCAAAGAAATCGCGAAGAGTTGCAAGAAGTTCACCAACTACAACATCGGCTGGGCGACCATCGCGCACTGCAATCTCCGTGGTCACACCGTGAACGTCGCTAGCTTGAGTAGGAATTTCAATTCCAGGATTTGCCAGCCATTCGGAGTTGGTTCCAATTACGTTTCCAGAAGCATCCAACTCAACTGCGCAAGCGGTAACGATGCGGGCATCGGTTAGATCAAGGCCGGTGGTCTCTAGATCAAACACAGCAATTTGCTTAGCCCAGTCAGGCAGTTGCGATTCAAATTCAAAACTTAGTTGGTCGTTCATAAAATCAGGCTAGGCGTTGCTAGCGACAAAGACCGGCACCACGCGCCAATTCAATTGCCGCGGCGTGATGATTCAAGGTAAAGATGTGCACGCCAGGTGCACCGGCAGCAACCAAATCCTTGGCAAGTTGAGTTGAGTAGGCCATGCCAATTTCGCGGGCTTCGTCTTCATCGGCCGCCGCATCAAACTTTGCAATCAACTCGGCTGGAATTGCCGCGCCGCTCAGTTCTGCCATGCGCACAACTTGCTTGGCGTTACTGATCGGCATCACGCCAGGGATGATTGGCAGAGTTGCACCGGCAGCTTGAGCCGAAGACACCAAATCAAGGTAAGCCTGCACGCTAAAGAACAGTTGAGTCACAGCAAATGTTGCACCGGCCGCTTGCTTCAGAGCCAAGACTTTAGCGTCGTGCTCCATGTTTGGCGATTCCGGGTGAACCTCTGGGAACGCTGCCACACCAACTTCAAGCTTGGTTGACTCGTGAACTAGGTCAACCAATTCAAGAGCTGTCTTAAGTTCACCCTTGCCAAGAGCATCGGGGTCATCTTTTGGCGCATCGCCACGAAGAGCCAAGATTGCGCCAACACCGGCACGTTCAAAGTGATGCAGGATTTCCAAGGTGCTCTGCTTAGTAGCACCAACGCAAGTTAGGTGACCAATGGTCAGCACCTGGGACGCCATGCGGTCAACCACGGCCAGCGAACGCTCGCGATTCGAGCCACCGGCGCCATAGGTCACTGAAACATAATCAGGAGAGACCTCAAGCAGTTTCTGGAATGCGTTCCAAAGATTTGCCTCACCGGCTTCATCCTTTGGTGGAAAGAATTCAAATGAAAGAGTTGGCTCGGCCACATCCTTGCGAGCCGCCGAAACCTGCGAAATGGTGGCGAAATCCAGACTGTTTAGCTGGGCTTTCCGCAGGAGAGTGGTTTCGGACATTAGATAAGTATATTCGACAACCTTTGGTTAAGTGGCCCGGGCCCAGCCACAAGCCCCTCGGTTAGAATTGAGCCATATGTTTGCTCCCCGTTCCCAAGCCCTAATTGAGGCAGTCCGCTCCCGCGTAGTGGTTGCCGACGGCGCCATGGGAACCATGATTCAAGAGGCCAGCCCAACACTTGAAGAGTTCCAGGGATACGAGGGCTGCAACGAGATTCTGAATGTCACTCGTCCCGACATCATCGCCAGCATTCACGCTCAGTATCTAAAGAGCGGTGCCGAGGCCATCGAGACCAACACCTTTGGTGCCAACTTTGCCAATCTTGCCGAGTACGCGATCGAAGACCGTATTGAAGAGCTTGCCTACGCCGGAGCCAAGGTTGCCCGCGAAGTTGCCGATGATTTCAACACCGATGAAAAGCCTCGCTGGGTGCTTGGTTCGATGGGCCCAGGCACCAAGTTGCCAAGCCTTGGCCACGAGAAGTTTTCGGTACTGCGCGATGCATATCAACTGAGCGCCAAGGGTTTGATTCGCGGCGGTGCGGATGCGATTTTGATTGAGACCGCACAGGACCTTCTTCAGGCCAAGAGCGCGGTTATCGGTTCGAAGCGTGCGATGACCGAGTTGGGAATTCAGATTCCTATTTTGGTTTCGGTGACTATTGAAACCACCGGCACCATGTTGCTTGGTTCAGAAATCGGTGCCGCACTGACCTCGCTGAGTGCGCTGGGTATTGATGCAATTGGTTTGAACTGTGCGACTGGTCCTACCGAGATGAGTGAGCACCTTCGCTACTTGTCTAAGTTCTCGGAACTGCCACTGGTTGTTATGCCAAACGCTGGTCTTCCGATTCTTGGAGCACATGGTGCACACTATCCGCTGACTGCAAGCGAACTTGCCACCGCACAGCTTCAGTTTGTAAACGAATACGGAGTTGGCCTAGTTGGTGGTTGCTGTGGAACCACACCGGCACACATCGCCGAAGTTGCCAAGGCAGTTGCTGCCGCAAAGCCAAAGCGTCCGGCATTGATCGACGAACCAGGCCTGGCAAGTTTGTATCAGCACCAGCCGTTTGATCAGACCATGACTTATCTCTCGATTGGTGAACGCACCAACGCGAATGGTTCAAAAGCATTCCGCGACGCGATGCTTGCCGAGAACTGGGAAGAATGCCTCGAGATCGCAC
>CAZWHL010000062.1:0-3111 GCA_964633625.1 uncultured Rhodoluna sp. | reverse complement strand
TTCCTGAGTTCCAGGATGTTGGTAACAAGGTTGCTCAGCTAGTTGCAGATGCACTTGCAGGTCGCAAGACCGTAAAGGCAGCTCTTGATGCAGGTCAGAAGATCGCTCAAGCAGCAGGTAACAAGCACAAGTAAAAACTGATTAAAGATTCGGGGCCGGTCAATTTGGCCGGCCCCGAATTAATCAAAAGCAGCAAAATAGAGTCACTCTGCAAGATCTAGATACGGGAACAAAATGTCAGTAGCAATTGCCAAGGTTGGCAAAGACGCAAAGCGTAAAGCGTGGATATCACGCTCGCTAATTTTGCCAGCGTTAATTTTTGGCATCGTGCTTACTCAGATTCCGTTTCTAGTAACTATTGCCTTCTCTCTTTTCAGCTGGAACTTAATGTATCCAGATGACGTTCAGTTCACCTGGTTCACAAACTATGTAAATGTTTTCGAGATGGGCGAACTAGTTCCTTCGCTCATTGCAACCGTGACAATCACTACCTCGGCAGTAGTTCTTTCACTACTGATCGGTCTTTTCTTTGCAGTTCTTCTTGATAGAAAATTCTTTGGTCAGGGGCTTGCAAGAACTTTGATGATCACTCCATTTTTGATTATGCCGGCAGCGGCCGCATTGATTTGGAAGTACTCAATGTTTGATACCAACATTGGTATTTTGAATTGGCTAAATTCGATTTTTGGCCTACCTGTGGTTTCATGGAGCACCGATCTTCCGCTGCTCACCGTCATCATCGTTCTGACCTGGCAGTACACACCATTCATGATGTTGATTCTGCTTGCCGGTCTGCAGAGCCAGAGCCGCGAGGTACTTGAAGCAGCATCGGTTGATGGCTCAGGCGTGTTCCGCACTTTTCAGTGGATTACTTTGCCGCACCTTCGTCAGTACATTGAGATCGCGACTTTGTTGGGCACCATCATGTTGCTTCAAGTCTTTGACCCAATTGCAATCATGACCAAGGGCACTGGCGATACCAAGACACTGGCATACCTTCTATATGAGCGAGCTTTTATTGGTCTTGATGTTGGCGAAGCGGCTGCCTACGGCGTAGTCACAGTGGCATTGACCATGATCGCCGCCACCATCGCACTACGCACCGTTTTCAAAGTATTCATGGCCGGAGGGTCTCGCTAATGCGCAAAATTAGAAAGTCCTTAGCTAGCGTGTTCACTTGGGTCGCCGTTCTTGCATTCTTCTTCCCAGTTCTATGGATGTTTGTTAACTCCTTCAAGACTGAGGCAATAGCGTCAACTATCCCGCCATCTTTTGTATTTGAACCAACCCTGAAGCAGTTTGTTGGTGCAATGGACCGCGGTATGGCTGACTACCTGCTGCATTCGATTGTCGCCAGCGTAAGTTCAACCGCGTTGGTTCTGTTATTGGCATTCCCGGCTGCATACGCGCTGAGTATCCGTCCAATCAAAAAGGTTCAGGACGCTTTGGCATTCTTTATCTCAACTCGATTCATGCCAGCGGCTGCATCTATCCTGCCGTTGTACATGATATTCAAGACACTTGGTTTGCTGGATAACGTAAGTGCACTTTCTTTGGTCTACGCCGCTATGAACCTGCCGATTGCGGTTTGGATGATGCGTTCATTCTTGAGTGAAGTGCCGCTTGAGCTAGTTGAAGCCTCGCAGATTGATGGAGCAAACCTTCGCACTGAGATGTCACGCGTGGTCTTGCCAATCGTGATGCCAGGCATCGCGGCAGTGGCCCTTATCTGTTTCATCTTCTCTTGGAATGAATACTTCTTGGCTAACTTGCTTACTAGTTTTGAGGCTGGAACAACTCCGCCTTTCCTTGGCAGCTTTGTTGATGGCCGCGGCTTGTTCCTTGGGGCGCTATCGGGTGCGGCTACTCTTGCAGCTTTGCCGGTAATTATTGCCGGTTGGTTAGCTCAGAAACAGCTTGTACGTGGTCTTGCAATGGGAGCAATTAAGTAAATGGCAACTCTAAGTAACGCGACTTTGTCGCAGGTGAATCCAAAAGTTGCAACGCCTAAATATGATCGCTCGCAATTAAAGACCGGAATTGTGCACTTTGGTGTGGGTGGTTTTCACCGCGCACACGAGGCAATGACGCTGGACAATTTGTTCAACGACGGCATCTCAACTGACTGGGCAATTTGTGGCGTTGGCTTGTTGCCAAACGACCAAAAAATGAAGCAGGTGTTCGACGAGCAGGACTGTCTTTACACACTTACTTTGAAGCACCCCGATGGCCGCCGCGAGGCACGCGTTATTGGAAGCATCATTGAGTACATCTTTGGCCCGGAGAATCCAGAGGCGCTAATTGAAAAGCTGGCTCACCCGGATACCCGCATTGTTTCACTAACCATCACCGAGGGCGGTTACAACTTTGATCGTGTGACCGGTGAATTTGATGCCAGCAATCCGGCTGTTGCTGGGGATCTTGCCGATGGCCCAGTGCCAACCACAGTCTTTGGCTACATATTTGCTGGGCTAAAGCTGCGTCGCGAACGCGGTATTGCACCATTTACTGTGATGTCTTGTGACAACATTCAGGGCAACGGTGACATCGCAAAGAAGATGTTCACCGCATTCGCCAGCCTGAAGGATGCCGACTTTGGCGACTGGATGACCGCTAACGTGGCATTCCCTAACTCAATGGTTGACCGCATTACCCCGGTTACTGCTCCGGAAGACATCGCCGAAGCCCAGGCAAACACTGGCCTAAGCGAAGGTTGGCCGGTTGTTGCCGAACCGTTCTTCCAGTGGGTTATCGAAGACCACTTTCCGCTAGGCCGCCCAGCCTTTGAAAAGGCTGGCGTCCAGATGGTTAAAGATGTAATGCCTTACGAGCTAATGAAGCTTCGCCTTCTAAATGCCAGCCACCAGGGTCTTTGCTACTTCGGCTACCTAAGTGGTTACCGTTACGCGCACGAGGCAACTACCGACCCAGCAATATCGGGGTTCTTGCTTCGCTACATGAATGAAGAGGCTACGCCAACCTTGCTACCGGTGCCGGGAATTGATTTGACCGCATACAAGCACCAGCTGATCGAGCGATTCTCAAACCCTGAGGTTAAAGACACCTTGGCGCGTTTGTGTGCCGAATCTTCTGACCGCATTCCGAAGTGGT
>CAZWHL010000061.1:1601-3166 GCA_964633625.1 uncultured Rhodoluna sp. | reverse complement strand
CCGGCGCCAATGATGGCAACTTTGAGGTGTTTAGACATTAGAGTCCAATTTACAGTAATCCGGCTGAGGTCGCCCGGTGAACTATCTCACCTCGACGATGTGCGTTTAACTTTCGTGAAGCATTTTGAAGATGAAATTTCACGGTACTTTCGCTGACATAAATGTCATGAGCTATTTGCTTGTTGCTAAGCCCCTTGGCTACGGCACGAATTACTTCTAATTCGCGATCTGTAAGATGCTCTGCTTGTCCTTTGGTGGAGCCAAGTCCCCTTGCCACAAGCGAACCCACACCGCGACCCAAGACAGTGTCTCCTTCTTGAACTGCCTTTACTCCTTTTGCTAATTCATCTGCCTTGACATCGTCTTTGCATAGGTATCCGTTAGCGCCTCGCCTTAAAGCTTCAACAACGATCATTTCGCTGAGAGTATTCGCTAAAACCAAAATTTTGGTGTTGGGGTACCGATCGCTGACTTCCTCGCAAAGTTTTAATCCCCTAGTGGTGTCATCACCCAGGTCAAGGTCAATTAACAGGACGTCAGGTCCATGCTCGTCAACGCCATCAATGACGGCCTCGTAGCTGGTGGCTTCTGCCACTACTGCCATTCCTGCGTTGCGCTCCAAAATGGATCGAATGCCAACTCTGGTAATCACATTGCGATCCGCCACCATAACCCGGGTACTGGCCATCGGTGATCTGCGCCCCAAAGGTACGTCTGAGCGACTTTCTTTGTCCATATCTCAGACGATACTCCCCTACCTAGCCGTTTGGCTAGGTGTTTACCTAACCGTTAGATGTGCTTACGGATAGTTGCAACCAGTCGTTACCAATCCGATATCAACCCGAGCGTAGATTCACCTCATTGGCCGGCAAAGGTGCCGACCCCAAAAGAGAAAGACTAGTAATGACCGTTTATGCACAACCAGGGCAAGCCGGATCAGTAGCCGACTTCAAGCCTCGTTATGACCACTTCATTGGTGGCCAGTATGTAGCACCATCATCAGGACAATACTTCGAAAACGTAACCCCAGTGACCGGTCGCGTTTTTTGTGAGATTGCTCGAGGCAATGCCGAGGACATTGAAAAGGCACTTGATGCGGCTCACAAAGCAGCAAAAACTTGGGGTAAAACTTCTCCAACCGAGCGTGCAATTATTCTGAACAAAATTGCTGACCGCATGGAAGCAAACTTAGAAAAGATCGCCGTCGCAGAAACCTGGGATAACGGAAAGCCAGTTCGCGAGACTATGGCTGCCGATATTCCATTGGCGATTGACCACTTCCGCTACTTCGCTGGTGCGATTCGCGCCCAAGAAGGCTCTCTTGGTGAACTTAACCATGACACCGTCGCATACCACTTCCACGAGCCACTTGGAGTAGTTGGTCAGATCATTCCTTGGAACTTCCCAATCCTGATGGCTGTTTGGAAGCTTGCTCCTGCTCTAGCCGCAGGTAACTGTGTAGTTCTAAAGCCTGCAGAACAAACTCCTGCTTCAATCCTCTTCTTGTGGGACATTATTGGTGATTTGCTTCCAGCTGGCGTAGTGAACATCGTTAATGGATTTGG
>CAZWHL010000061.1:0-1501 GCA_964633625.1 uncultured Rhodoluna sp. | reverse complement strand
ACATTATTGGTGATTTGCTTCCAGCTGGCGTAGTGAACATCGTTAATGGATTTGGCGTTGAAGCCGGTAAGCCTCTTGCATCAAGTCGCCGAATTGCAAAAATTGCCTTCACTGGTGAAACAACAACTGGTCGCTTAATCATGCAGTATGCGTCAGAAAACTTGATTCCTGTGACACTCGAACTTGGTGGAAAGTCTCCAAACATATTCTTCCGCGACATTGCCGAAGAAAATGATGCTTTCTATGACAAGTGCCTAGAAGGATTCACAATGTTTGCCCTAAACCAGGGTGAAGTATGCACCTGTCCTTCACGTGCGCTTATTGATGCGCCTATTTACGACAAGTTCCTAGGTGATGTAATTGAGCGCACTAAGAAGGTCATTCAGGGAAACCCGCTAGACACCGCAACCATGATTGGTGCACAAGCATCAAACGATCAGCTTGAAAAGATTCTGAGCTACATCGAGATTGGCAAGCAAGAAGGTGCCAAATTGCTACTAGGTGGCAAGCGAGCAGATCTTGGTGGTGACCTTTCTGGTGGTTACTATGTTGAGCCAACTATTTTCGAAGGCAAGAACAGCATGCGCATTTTCCAAGAGGAAATTTTTGGCCCAGTTGTGTCTGTCGCGAAATTCGATGGCTTTGACGAAGCCATGGAAATTGCTAATGACACCTTGTATGGACTTGGTTCAGGTGTTTGGACTCGCAAGATTAACACCGCCTACCGAGCAGGCCGTGAGATTCAAGCCGGACGAGTCTGGACAAATTGCTACCACGACTACCCAGCACATGCTGCCTTCGGCGGCTACAAGTCATCGGGTATCGGTCGCGAGAATCACAAGATGATGCTTGACCACTACCAGCAGACTAAGAACCTTTTGGTCAGCTACTCGGAGAACAAGTTGGGCTTCTTCTAAATCGCCAAAGGTATGGGGGTCGACTGAAAAGTCGGCCCCCATTTCTCTGATCATCAGGAGTATTCTCAAATCATGAGCACGATCTACGGAACTTTGCCTAAGCGGATCAATGCAACACCAGCCGCAGACGACTTAATGCGCAAATTGACCAGCAAACATGGGCCACTCATGTTCCATCAATCGGGAGGTTGCTGTGATGGCTCAGCTCCAATGTGCTACACAGCTGGTGAATTTAAAGTCGGTGGGGCTGACGTTCTGCTTGGAGAATTAGAGGTCTCCGACATCGCAGATCCTATAAAAGTTTGGATCTCACTCGAGCAATTTGAATACTGGAAGCACACTCATATAACCATTGATGTCGTGCCTGGACGAGGCGGTGGCTTCTCGCTTGAGACCCCAGAGGGCCTCCGATTTATGATTCGCTCAAGATTATTTTCTGATGCTGAAGCTGAGCTTCTTTTAGATGAACCAGTGCTACTAGGTAGCGGTGAAAGAAAAGTCGTATAAATCGGTGTCCTAAACTCAAACAGATGAAGACACTGGTAATCATGCCCACCTACAACGAGGCCATGAACATTGAGCAC
>CAZWHL010000060.1:0-3305 GCA_964633625.1 uncultured Rhodoluna sp. | reverse complement strand
CCAGCATCAAACATTGCAATCTTGTATGGAGAACCATCAGCAGTCACTCGTGGAATTGAAACCACAATGTAGGCAGAAGACTTTGGTGACCAGGCTGCATTGAAGCCACTTAGATTTGCAACAATCTTGCCAAAGGTCTCAGTGCCACGCTTGGCAGCGCTGAAACGCCAAGGCTGCAAGTTGTTTGCAGAAGGCGCCCATCGACCGGCTTCAAGCAGGCTGGTCAGATCGGTGTCTGAAATTTCGTGATTTACGTCAAATGAGCGTGGGCTCCAACGCTCGGCTAAGACGGGCAAAATTGGCGCGGCGGTATCTGCAATTTTTGAGGTCATATCTCTATCCAACTACACACCACACCGATTTATTTCGGCGATGGCGCTATTCACCTATTGGCGAATTTGACTGATTTGGCGGTGTTCGCCAATCTCAAGCGTGTAGGGGTCAATAACCACAATGTACGGGTCGTCATTTGGGTCAATCTCAACACCTGGGTCGGTGGCGAAGGTGCGGATCATGCTATCGGTGTCGAAGAATCCGGGAACCATGTGGGAAACGGCACCTAGGTCGCTGGCGGCATCAAGCACGGCATCGTTGGAAGACAACACAATCACCACGTCAACGCCGGTCTCAAACTTGGTGTCAAAGGCCTTATGAATTGCGCGATCCAGGTGGGTCTTGCCATCTTTCTTGGTGAGGATTTGATCCCACTGTTCGGCGCCAGCCGCGTGGTCAGGAATAACTGCGTATACAAACTCATCGTTGTGCATCATGAACCTCCTGTGGCTTGTGCGAGCAATGCTACGCCTGCCAAGGCCAAAAGCAAAGGATAAGTTAAAGGGCGTCAGCGCTGATACCGGCAAGCGGCAAGGTGGCAGTGAGCACAGTTCTGGCTCGTGCGCGATTATTGGCGATTGACCAACTAACGGTTAGGTCATCTAGCATTCTTGAGCCCACACCCGGTTTGACACTTCCCCAAAAGCCGCGACCATCGTCGGCAGCTTCGATAATCAGAAGTTCATCTGCGGTCCGATCAATTGAGATATCGATTTTCTTAGCTTCACCGTGACGCACAGCGTTAGAAACTGCTTCTTTACATATTTCGTTCACGCACATTCGCGCATTCGAGTCTTTTTGCAGCGATCGTTGAGCGCGCTCACTAATTTCAAACTTGATAGCAACAATTCCGCTCCATGTCGTTACCAGGTCGTTTAGAGCAACTTGCAAATCTACTTCAGTTTCAGGAGTTTTTGAAAGTGCATTAGCGGCACGTGTTAGGTCTTGACGAACCAAATCAATCTGATACTGCTCTAGCGGTTCGGCAGCGCTCAGTCTTGTAATTGCGGCGGTCAACGCTGCTTGAACTGTTCCATGAATTACGAAACTCCAACTTCGTTTTGCAATCCACATGCGCTGATCAAAAAGTGCGGTTTCGCGGGCAAGTGCTTGGTTGTCTTTCTGAAGCCTTTTTTCTGCGTTATCTCTAGCGACATCAAGACTGGTGGCGATTGCAAATCCGACAAGTGAAAATATTGGCGAGAGTATCAGCATTGAATACAAAGCCCACTCGGACTGAGTTGATTGCGTTGACAAATTTATAAGTGCCACTGGAATCGCCGAGATAAAGCCAATCAAAGACAGGAGCATGATTGCGCTGGATCGCTTGATTACCAGATGTTTTGGAATCATCGACTTTGTTGCCACGATGAATAGCCAACCGATTACAACGCCAACGGCAGTCAGCGTAGCTTTTTGACCACCGGCAAGCATGTTCACCATGAACCACTGGCCGACGCCGCTGATCATCAATATCAAACCGGGCCTAATGGCTTTAGCCAGATTTACCCTGGGGGCCATGAATCCGGTTTTTATTCGCTTCACCTCTACAGGTGCCTCTTTGAGGCTGAGCACTTTGGCTGTGGAGCTGAGTTCGGTGCTCAGAGGCCTTACGTGTTCAGCAACCAAGGCGCGCAATTCCTGCAGGGGATCGCCGTCGGCGTGCTTTTCAAGCAAAAGCTGCTGAATCTTTTCGATACGTGGCAAAAGCAGGCTTTGCGCCTGGTCAAGCAGACGCTGGTTTTCTTCGTTAAGAAGAATGCTGGAATTTTTTCGGTGCTCGAGCAGGGATCGCTGAATGACATGCAGTTTATGCATGGTTGAGGTGTGTTCAACGCGCGAGCCCAAAATCGAGACATAGAGAATCATGATGGCAACACCCATGAAATAGGCGCCAGCGATGCGAGTACCCCAATCTACGGTTTGCAGCAAGCCCAATTGCAAGGCAAGTGCTGCCACGGTGCAGTTGCGCACAACGTTTACCAACCCAGCGAAAGTGCCACCAATCCAACCGGATGGCCAACGGTTCAGCAATTTGGTTAGAAATAGTTTTTTGCTAACAACAACAAAAAGAATTTCAACAAATGAAGCGCTGACAAATGTGATCAGCCAAAGATATGAACCATTACCGGTTAGTACGGCATCGTAAAGAATTGTGAACAGCACATAGAACGGAAGTGCAAACCACAGCAGCGGCCAATTCCAGTTTTCAATTAGCCCAAGCCTGCGCAGAGTTTTGGATTGAATTGCCATTTATCGGCCGTGCGGCATACCAGCGACTTTGATGAATTCTCGGGCGGCGGTTACGCGTGGGTTGTTGCTAGTTTCTAGATCGATTCCGGCTGCTTCGAATGCACGCTTAACCAAGTTTTCTACCGCACGAACTGTTGTGCCGCGCTCTGCTGCAATCTGCTGGTTAGAAAGACCAAGTGCAACCATCTGAAGTACTGCCAGCTGGCTTCGTGAAACTTCTGAAAGCTGGTGCTGAACATTCTTGTCATCGCGGAAATCTTTTGAAACGCGATCGCGAACTGCGGCCTCAATTGCCTGACGCAAAACTCCAGGGTCTGCCATGCGGTCCTTAACCAGGTAAGCGGCATTGCGCGGAATTGATCGGTTGTCGATACCAACCACGCGTGGTTCTGGAATGTGAGTCAAAAAGACCAGTGCGATTTCAGGATGCTTGCGACGCAGAATTAGCGCAAGGTCAACACCGGTTGGTCCATCGCCGAGTTCAATATCTAGGATCGCGATATCGGGGTCAAAATCTTCGGCTACCTGACGAGCCTCTGCGGTAGAGCCGGCCGCGCGAACTACAAAACCATCGGCCTCAAGGTTCGCTGCAATCAAGCCACGGATAAGCGGCTCGTCTTCAACGATTAGAACCTTGCGGTCAAAAATTCCCATGAAATAAGTGTGTCAGTGGGATGTTCGGTTAGCCACCGAAACTTCGTAATGACGAACCTATTTAG
>CAZWHL010000059.1:0-3454 GCA_964633625.1 uncultured Rhodoluna sp. | reverse complement strand
TCAGTTTCAACTTTCAAACCACCAAGTGCTGCACCATTGCCCGGAGCGTGAGTAAGAATCGCGGTGATCTTTTCGCCGGCAAGTTCGCTGGCGGTAACTGCATCTGCAGAAAGTTTGCCCAGCTTTGCCTTTTGCTCAAGCGTTGCCGGTGCATCAATGCGCTCATATGCTGGAGCACCAAATTCGGCGGTCAACTCTGAGTAGCGCTGTGATGGAGTCTTGCCGGTAACCGCCGTGATCTCTGCTGCAAGCAGTGCAAGAATCAAGCCGTCTTTATCGGTGCTCCAGGCTTTTCCATCAAGACGCAAGAAAGATGCGCCCGCGGATTCCTCGCCACCAAAACCAACTGAGCCATCAATCAGCCCGGGCACGAACCATTTGAAACCAACCGGCACTTCAATTAGTTTGCGACCAAGTTTTTCAACAACGCGATTAATGATGCTTGACGAAACCATAGTCTTACCAACAGCTGCATCGGCACGCCACTGCGGACGGTTGCGGTACAGGTAATCAATGCACACGGCAAGAAAATGATTTGGATTCATCAGTCCGTGATCGCGAGTCACGATTCCGTGACGGTCGGCATCGGCATCGTTACCGGTAGAGATATCAAACTTGTTGCGATCTTCAATTAGCGAAGCCATTGCAAACGGTGACGAACAATCCATGCGAATCTTTTCGTCCCAGTCCAAAGTCATGAAACCAAATTGAAAATCAACTGCAGGATTCACCACGGTGAGATTTAAGTTGTATTGCTCACCAATTGCGCCCCAGTAATCAACCGATGCTCCACCCATTGGGTCGGCACCAATCGAAACATTGCTGTCGCGAATTGCATCCATGTTGATTACATCGCCGAGTTGCGAAATATAGTTCTCGCGGAAGTGGAACTTGGTTGGCTTTGGTGTTGCACGCTTTACCTCGCGCATACCGCCAAGAATAATTTCGTTCGCACGCGCGGCAATCCAGTTGGTTGCATCGCTGTCGGCAGGGCCACCGTGAGGCGGGTTGTATTTGAATCCACCATCGGTTGGTGGGTTGTGGCTTGGGGTAATTACCAGACCATCGGCAAGGTGTGAATCACCAGCCGGTTTGCCTTCGTTGTGATTAATAATTGCCACCGAAACGGACGGGGTTGGAACGTATCGGTTTTCGGCATCAACCATTGTGATGACGTCGTTGCCGGCCAGGACCTCAAGTGCGGTTTGTTCGGCCGGGCCGGATAGCGCGTGGGTGTCTTTACCTACATATATAGGACCGTGGATATTCTTGGCTCGTCGGTATTCAACGATGGCTTGGGTAATTGCCGCAATGTGATCCTCGTTGAATGAGCCATTCAGGCTGGTGCCACGGTGACCCGATGTTCCAAAGGTGACCTTCTGTTCGGCAGTCGTGACATCGGGGTGAATTTCAAAATAAGCCGCAAGCAGCTTCTCAATGTTGACTAGGTCAGATTGTTGGGCTTTTTTGCCGGCGCGCTCGCTCATAGACCTATTTTGCTCGTAACCTTTACCTATGTCATCTGCATCTCGTAACGGTTCTACAAAGAAGACCTACTCATACCTGGGCCCAATCGGCACCTTCACCGAGCTTGCCCTGGCCCAAGTCGCCGAGGCAAAGGGGGCAATTGCCCGCCCAGTTAGCCATGTGCAAGATGCCATCGACGACGTAATTGCCGGCCGTGCATTCCGCGCGATCATTCCGGTTGAGAACTCTGTTGAGGGTGGTGTTACTGCAACATCGGACGCACTTGCCGCCAACCCAAACATTCGCATCTATGGCGAATACCTGGTGCCAGTGACTTTTGATTTGGTTGCTCGCCCAGGCGTTGCGCTAAAAGACATTCGCGTTGTGGCTACTCACCCGGTTGCCTACGCCCAGACTCGCGCTTGGTTGAGTGCCAACCTGAAGAAGCACACCTATCTTCAGGCGACTTCAACCGCTGCTGCTGCCGCAGATCTTTTAAACACCGATGCTGACCACTCGATTGCCGACGCTGCGGTTGCTGCATCGACCATCACCAAGCACTACAAGTTAAAGGTGCTGGCAAAAAACATTGGTGATAACAAAAATGCTCAGACTCGTTTCTTGCAAATTGGTTTGGCTAAGGGCGCAGCGCCAAAGGCAACCGGTAAAGACAAGACATCAGTGATTGTTGAATTGCCAACTGATCGCCCGGGAACTTTGCTTGAGATGCTTGAGCAGTTTGCGGTGCGCGGCGTCAACCTTTCGCGCATTGAGTCACGACCAATTGGTGATCAACTTGGTCGCTACCGTTTCAACATTGACATCGAGGGCCACATTGAAGACGCCGCGGTTGCCGATGCATTGAAGGGCCTACACCGATTCAGCCCAAAGGTAATCTTCCTGGGTTCTTACGCGCGTGCAGATAAGAAGAAGTCTGTGCACACGGGCAACAACACTAACGCTGCATTCGCTGCAGCAGAAAAGTGGATTGCGAAACTCTAAACCCGCACTGTGATCGCACGCGGTACAACAGAGAATTCTGCTTCGCTGACTATTCCGTAAACATCGCCGTCTAGTTGCAAGTGAACCGGGCGTTCCGGTTGCACGCGAATTCGTGATCCGGTTAAGTTCTCGAGAGTTTTTACGTTTGCGGTTGCGTCCATTAGTTGACGACCAATTTTGTTTGGACGAATATTTTCGTTTGCAAATGCAACGCGACTCCAAAAGTCAATCCAGTTCCAAAATCTACGTGGACCAACAGCGGCAACATCAAGCAGTCCGTCATCAAGTTTTGCATCTGGCATCAAAGACAAATTGCCCGGCAACCATCCGGCGTTACCAATCAACAGCGAAACCAGTTTGAGCTTGCGCGGTTCGCGATTATCAACCGTCACGAACATTCGCTCAAACAAAGTTGGAATAGATCTGAGCCCACCCTCAACATAGGCAACCCAACCAATTGCCTTTTTTAGTTTTGGGTTGGTGTTTTGCATAATCTTGGCATCAAGCCCCATGCCACCCATCACGCAAAAGTGCATCTCTTGGCGTTCGCCATCCGGCCGAATAATTTTGGCTAGCCCCAAATCAATCTCGTGCCGATTCCCCAGCAACCCGCGCTTTACTGAGGCGTTGATGTTGTTGAGGTCTAGCTTCAGATTTCGGGCCAGGGCGTTGCCGGTACCAATCGGAATAATGCCTACTGTCACACCGGTGATCTGTTCCCGGGCGAGTGCATCCAGCACCGATCGCACGGTTCCGTCACCGCCGGCAATAAGAAGGTGTGTGGCATTTTGGGCTACAGCACGAAGAGCTTGTTGCCCGCCAGTCTCATCGGGGTTGGTGGGCAGCCACAAAGTTGGCTCCCAGCGCAGCGACGAAAGGGTCTGGTCAACGGCGGCATCCAGTTTTTTGCGGTCAATGCGGCCCGGAAAGTAGATGATGGCCGCGCGCTTGTGCTTGGCCGAAGTGCTCATATGCCCAGACTAAC
>CAZWHL010000058.1:1506-3542 GCA_964633625.1 uncultured Rhodoluna sp. | reverse complement strand
GGTAGTTAATCACCCCGAAAATCAGTCGCTCGGACGAGCGCATTTCCATAGGGCCTAACTACCGAGAATTAGGAGCACTACCCCAATATGTCTGAGGCAAAAGGTTCAAAGAACGCAGCGGAGCAAAGCTACGATGCCGGAAATATCCAGGTTCTAGAAGGCTTAGAGGCGGTACGTAAGCGCCCGGGAATGTATATCGGTTCTACCGGTCCCCGAGGTTTGCACCACTTGGTCTACGAAATCGTAGATAACTCGGTAGACGAGGCCCTGGCGGGCCACTGTGACACCATCAACGTCACCATCACCAAAGACGGCTGGATCCGAGTTCAAGACAACGGCCGCGGAATTCCAGTAGACATTCACCCAACAGAGGGCGTATCAACCGTTCAGGTTGTACTTACCGTGCTGCACGCCGGTGGAAAGTTCGGCGGCGGCGGATACGCGGTATCGGGTGGTTTGCACGGTGTGGGTGCATCGGTTGTGAATGCGCTTTCAACCAAACTACGCGTGGCAGTTGCTCGTGAGGGCCACTTCTGGACTCAGTCATACACCGTTGGTGTGCCAGATGCGCCGCTAGTAAAAGGTAAAGAGACTGACGCACACGGAACCCTGATTGAGTTCCTGGCCAGCCCAGAAATTTTTGAAACCGTTGAGTACGACTACGAGACATTGCGTCAGCGATTCCAGCAGATGTGTTTCTTGAACAAGGGCCTAACTATTTCATTGGCCGATGAGCGCAACGGACGCGAAGACACCTATTACTACGAGAACGGTTTGCGCGATTACGTTGCGTACCTAAACAACTCAAAGAAATCAGAAATCGTAAACGAAGAAATTATTTCGTTCGAGGCTGAGACCAAAGAGAAAAATATGTCGGTCGAGATTGCAATGCAATGGACCAACGCTTACAACGAATCAGTTCACACTTACGCAAACACAATTAACACTCACGAGGGTGGAACACACGAAGAAGGTTTCCGTGCGGCCCTTACCTCGTTGATTAATAAGTACGCGCGCGAGAAGTCTTTGCTAAAAGAAAAAGATGAAAATCTTTCTGGTGATGACTGCCGCGAAGGTTTGACTTGTGTGATCAGCGTGAAGCTTGCTGAGCCACAGTTTGAAGGTCAGACCAAAACCAAACTTGGTAACACTGAAGCAAAAGCATTCGTGCAAAAAGTTGTGAACGAAGAATTCAGCGACTGGCTTGGACGAAACCCAAACGTTGCAAAAGATATTGTTCGCAAAGCAATTCAGGCAGCAACCGCACGACAAGCTGCACGTAAGGCACGTGAAGCAACTCGTCGCAAGGGACTACTTGAATCTGGTGGCATGCCAGGAAAGTTGCGCGACTGTTCATCACGCAACCCAGAGCTATCAGAAATTTTCTTGGTAGAGGGTGACTCTGCGGGTGGTTCTGCAGTTCGTGGTCGCAATCCAGAAACGCAAGCAATCTTGCCGCTGCGTGGAAAAGTTTTGAACGTTGAAAAGGCACGACTTGATCGCGCACTTGGCAACGCAGAAATTCAAGCGATGATCACTGCGTTCGGAACCGGAATCGGTGACGAGTTTGATGTGAGCAAGGTTCGCTATCACAAGTGCGTTTTGATGGCCGATGCCGATGTTGATGGTTTGCACATTCGCACGCTGCTACTAACTTTCTTGTTCCGCTACATGCGCCCACTGATTGAGCACGGTTACGTTTACCTTGCGCAGCCACCGCTGTTCAAGATCAAGTGGTCGAACGGCCCACACCAGTACGTTTACAGCGATGAAGAACGCGACCGCGCACTTGCCGAAGGCGCAGCAGCCGGAAAGAAAATTCCAAAAGAAAATTCAATTCAGCGCTACAAGGGTCTTGGTGAGATGGACTACGACGAGCTTTGGGAAACCACAATGGACCCAAGCACTCGCACCCTGCTACAGGTAACTCTTGAAGACGCTGCACTTGCAGACGAAGTTTTCTCAACCCTGATGGGTGAAGACGTAGAAGCACGTCGTTCGTTCATCCAGAAGAATGCAAAGGATGTGCGTTTCCT
>CAZWHL010000058.1:0-1406 GCA_964633625.1 uncultured Rhodoluna sp. | reverse complement strand
CAGTTCCACCCGCACGGTGACAGCGCCATTTACGACACCATGGTTCGCCTTACCCAAGACTGGAACCTGCGCTACCCACTAATCAGTGGCCAGGGAAACTTTGGTTCACCGGGTAACGACCCAGCTGCGGCTCCGCGATACACCGAGTGCCGCATGGCACCACTGGCCATGGAAATGGTTCGTGACATTGACGAAGAGACCGTTGACTTTCAAGACAACTACGACGGCCGCACCCAGGAACCAACCGTGCTGCCTTCGCGCATTCCAAACCTTTTGGTTAATGGATCTATTGGTATTGCAGTTGGTATGGCTACCAACATTCCGCCGCACAACCTTCGCGAGGTTGCCGCCGGTGCCGAGTGGTATCTAAAGAATCCAGAAGCAACCGACGATGAACTGCTTGCAGCACTTATCGAACGCATCAAGGGCCCAGACTTTCCAACTGGCGCACACATTCTTGGTCGCAAGGGAATTGAAGAGGCGTACCGAACCGGTCGTGGATCAATCACCATGCGCGCGATCGTTAACGTTGAAGAACTTAACGGCCGCACCTGCTTGGTAGTTACCGAACTTCCGTACCAGGTAAACCCAGACAACCTTGCTGAAAAAATTGCTGGTCTAGTTAAAGAAGGCAAGCTGCAAGGCATCGCAGATATTCGCGATGAGACATCCGGTCGTACCGGTCAGCGTTTGGTAATCGTGCTTAAGAAAGATGCGGTTGCCCGCGTTGTGCTTAACAACCTTTACAAGTTGACACCACTGCAAGAAAACTTCAGCGCCAACATGTTGGCACTGGTTGATGGCGTGCCTCGCACACTGGCACTAAACGGATTCGTTAAGTATTGGGTTGAGCACCAGGTTGAAGTTATTGTTCGCCGCACAACTTTCCGTTTGCGCAAGGCAGAAGAACGCGCACACATTTTGCGCGGTTACCTAAAGGCCCTTGATGCACTTGATGCAGTTATCGCATTGATTCGCAAGAGCCCAACAGTTGATGAAGCTCGCGATGGCTTGATGGAGCTGTTGTCTATTGACGAACTTCAGGCTCGTGCAATTCTTAACATGCAGTTGCGTCAGCTTGCAGCTCTTGAGCGCCAGAAGATTATTGATGAAGCTGCGGAACTTGAAGCGCTAATCGTTGACTACAAGGCAATCATTGCTAGCCCAGAGCGCCAGCGCGCAATCATCAGTGAAGAACTTGCCGAAGTTGTTGAGAAGCACGGCGACGACCGCCGCACTCAGATTGTTGCCGGTGGCGAAGGCGATGTTCAGACTGAAGATCTAATTCCTGAAGAAGAGATGGTTATCTCACTTACTCGCGGTGGCTACATTAAGCGCACTAAGAGTGACAACTACAGATCACAGCACCGCGGTGGTAAGGGCGTGAAGGGTGCAAACCTTCGTGC
>CAZWHL010000057.1:0-3576 GCA_964633625.1 uncultured Rhodoluna sp. | reverse complement strand
TGCTCATGGGGTTCAGTCTGGTTCTGAAGTCTGGGAGTTGGCTGGATTGACGCTGGGAGAGCCCACCAAATAAGTTTCGCTGGCGGACGCACCGTGGAAACAAGTGCGCAACATGCGAAGCCTAATTTTGTGCCATGGGAGATCTTTTTGAGACCTACCCTGCCACAGCGGGGGTAGCCAAGGGCGCGTACGACGAAATGTTTACGCAGCCAGGCAAGGTGCGCCCTATATATAAGAAGATTCACGACACCCTGGCTGGGATGACCAAAGAGGAGTTGCGCGGCAGAACCAATGCACTTGCCGATTCTTATCTGGCTCAAGGCGTAACTTTTGACTTTGCTGGTGAGGAGCGGCCGTTCCCCCTTGATGCAGTACCTAGGGTGATTGAGAAGAGCGAATGGAATGTACTTGATGCCGGAGTAAAGCAGCGCGTTCGAGTTCTTGAAGCATTCTTGGCTGATATTTACGGCCCGCAAAACTGCATTCGTGATGGTGTGATTCCGGCTTCATTGGTTGCATCTTCGGCACACTTCCATCGAGCGGCTCACGGAATTGATCCGGCGAATGGTGTACGAATTCAGGTCAGCGGTATCGATTTGATTCGTGATGAGGTTGGAACTTGGCGTGTTTTGGAAGACAACGTGAGAGTTCCATCTGGTGTGAGTTACGTAATTTCTAATCGCCGCGTGATGGCGCAAACCCTTCCTGAACTTTTCCAGCAGATGAGAATTCAACCTGTCGGAGAATACCCAAATAAATTACTTGCCGCTCTTCGCGCAGCTGCGCCAAGCGGGGTTGATGATCCAGTTGTTGTAGTGCTCACTCCAGGTGTTTACAACAGTGCATATTTTGAACACACACTTCTTGCTCGCCTAATGGGACTTGAACTTGTTGAAGGGCGAGACTTGTTCTGCACTGGCGGAAAAGTTTATATGCGAACTACTGCGGGTCCGCGAAGAGTAGATGTAATTTATCGAAGAGTAGACGATGAATTCCTTGACCCATTAACGTTTAGAGCAGACTCAGTGCTTGGTCCACCCGGATTACTGACGGCTGCACGGCTTGGCAACGTGACGCTGGCAAATGCTGTTGGCAACGGAGTTGCCGACGACAAGTTGGTTTATACCTACATGCCAGATCTCACAAAGTACTTCCTGAATGAAAAACCACTGATCGAAAATGTTAAAACCTGGAGACTTGAAGAGAGAGCTAGTCTCGACGAGGTTTTGGATCTCCTAGAAGAATTAGTGGTTAAGCCGGTAGACGGTTCTGGCGGCAAGGGGTTAGTTGTAGGACCAGCTGCCGATAAAAAAGAACTTGATGATTTACGAAAGCGACTTGTAAAAGATCCGCGCGGTTGGATTGCTCAGCCGGTTATTCAATTTTCAACTATTCCAACACTCGTTGAAGATGGACTTCGCCCTCGTCACGCAGACCTGCGACCGTTTGCAGTAAACGATGGAAATGATGTGTGGGTTTTGCCGGGTGGACTCACCCGAGTGGCACTACCCGAAGGTGAGCTTGTGGTGAACTCCTCACAGGGAGGTGGGTCTAAAGACACCTGGGTTATCGGTGCTCAGAGAACCGCTACAACAGCAAAACCTGCTGGAAATTCAAGTGTTTCGGCGGTAGTTGCAAGTCAGACGTCTGCAGATTCTGGTTTTACCCGCCAGCAAGAGCAGCAACAACAGGCAATCCAAAATGGAGGCTCGAAAAATGCTTAGCCGAATCGCGGAATCACTTTTCTGGATTGGTCGCTATGTGGAGCGTGCCGACGGAACTTCCCGCCTACTTGACGTTCACTTGCAGCTATTACTTGAGGACCCTTGGGTTGATGAAGACACTGCGTGCCGCTCACTGCTTGAGGTAATTGGTTCCGATCCAAACTATCCACACCAACTAACCCGCCAGGACTTACTTAGCATTCTTTCCGTTGACCGGAACGAACAAAGCTCCATTGCAAGTTCACTTAATAACGCGCGCGAAAACGCAAGACGTGTGCGCGAAATTGTTTCAACTGAACTTTGGGAATGTCTGAACACTACACGCTCACGCATGCCAAGGAAAGTAACGATCGAACGGGCGCACGACTTTTTTGGTTGGGTACGAGAGCGCACAGCGCTTGCCGTTGGAATTGTAGAGAGTTCAACCTCACGCGATGAAGCGTGGACCTTCTTCACTTTAGGGCGCTCGTTGGAGCGGGTTGACATGACGGCACGATTGTTAGCCACCTCAGAACTTACTGAGGCAAGCGGACCTTCGTGGACCACAATATTGCGAAGCTGTGGCGCCTACGAGGCATACCTTCGCACTTATCGTGGCGTGCCAAGCGCCACAAATGCAGCCGAGTTCTTGTTACTCGACCGCATATTTCCGCGTTCAGTTACATTTGCGTTGTCTCGAGCTGAACGTTGCCTGAGTGATCTGGCGCCGAGCACTGATCGAGTTGGAACGAGTGACCTAGGGTTACGTCAGTTAAAGCAACTTCGAACAAATTTGGAATATCGTTCGGCGCCAGACATTCTTGCAAACTTGACTCAAGAGATGACACAGCTTCAAGAAGGAATCAGTGAAATTTCTGAATCTATTCGCTCAAGATATTTCCCGGTAAACATTTTGCCGCAGTGGATTGGCGAAGTCTCATGAGTCGCTACAAAATTGTGCACACCACAGGTTTCAAATATCACGGAGAAGTTGCTGCTTCTTATAACGAATTAAGGCTGCTGCCGGCAAGAGATGATTCTCAATTAGTTTTTTCAACAAACCTGGAAGTGAGTCCGCAAGGTGCCCTGCATGAGTATTTAGATTACTTCGGCACTCGTTCAGTAATGTTTGAGGTTCTTGAACCGCACAGTGAGCTAACTATTACCTCGACGTCTACAGTCGAACTTCGATCTCACATCACTCCAGCACCAGGGCTTGACTGGTCGGACTTAGCCAGCGAAATCGTTAGTTCACTAGAACTTACCGATTCGGTAACTCAGACAAAGCGAACGCAGCCGCCTGCGGACTTAGCTAAATTCACTAAGAAACTTTCCGAGAAACTTACCCCGCACGAAACTGCGTTGGCTGTGTGCCAAAAGGTTTACGAATCTATGGAATACAAGCACGGCGTGACAGGAGTGCATTCAGTGGCAGCTGAAGCATGGTCTAACAAAATCGGTGTTTGTCAGGATTTTGCTCACGTCACTTTGGGCGCGCTTAGGGCTGTTGGAATTCCAGCCCGGTATGTGAGCGGCTACCTGCACCCTACTAAGGAGCCAAAGATTGGCGTAAAAGCAATTGGCGAGTCGCATGCCTGGGTCGAATGGTGGGCCGGATCATGGTTTGCTTTTGATCCAACTAACGATGTGGACGTTTCTGACCGTCACGTGGTGGTTGGCCGGGGCCGTGACTACGACGACGTACCTCCACTTCGCGGTGTTTACGCTGGACCTTTTAATAGCGAACTCTTTGTAACTGTTGAGATAACAAAAGAGGCGTAGGGCAAATTGGTATTAACCGCCAAGTAGTCTTTTGCTATGACTGCTCTTCCAATTGTGCGCACATACACCGATGCCGAGGGCATCGACATCA
>CAZWHL010000056.1:0-3687 GCA_964633625.1 uncultured Rhodoluna sp. | reverse complement strand
CCTTCGCGAGCCAACCAGCGCTGGTGACGAGTTTCTTGATCAACCTCAAGCCAAACGCTGATGTCCGCTAGCGGAGCGCTCATTTGATTCAGCGCCCCACAGCCCTCAACAATCAGGGGAGTACCACCCATGAACTCGCGCCACTCACCATTGCGGGCTTCGTACCCTGGTTCACCAGGGTTTGCCCAATCAAACTCTCGCCACTGCGCAATGTAAGAATCCGATAGCGGTTTCAAGATAAAACGCTGCAGGTAATCAACACCGGCCTGAAGCCCGTTCCAACCCAAGTACAGGTCATCCATGTGCACCACGCGTGGCGCCGATTCGCCCTCTTTGAAAATAATGTTTTGAATCTCGGCAGCCAAAGTGCTCTTACCCGAGTTACTGCGTCCATCAATCAAAATGATTGGCATTGATTTGCCGGCATCAACCAGCTTCAAAACCTGATCGGCAATCTTTCTTGCCAGTCCGCCGCCCAAAGTATCGGTCATTAGATTTCGTAGATAACTTCTGGGTGCTTATCAAAGCGGTAACCGCCACCGCGCACAGTGCGAATAATGTCTTCGTATCCGGCAATCTTGGCGCGCAGGCGTCGAATGTGAACGTCAATGGTTCTGTCGTTAGGGATCTCGCCTTCGCCTTCATTCCAAATCACATCGATAATCTCTCGACGAGAAACCGTTGATCCCTCGTGTTCGATTAGGTACTGCAAAAGTTCAAATTCCTTGTAGGTAAGTTCTGCGTTCTCGCCATCGGCAAAAACCTTTTTGCGACTTGGGTCAATAACGATTCCCTTGGCGCCCTCAGTTGGATCAACTGTCTCTTTAGCGAGAGTTAGCTTGTCTAGTGCACGTGGGTCGCGAAGCGCAGTGCGCACAACGTCAATCGGCTTTCCGCCAATGCCCTTGGGTGCCAGTGCAACCGCGGCATAAGTTTCGGCGGCTGCATTAGGTACAAGTTCGCCAACAGTCTTGCGTAGTGCAGTCACCAGTTCAGAAAGCGAAATACCTGCTGCCGCAGCAGTGGCCTCATCAACACCAACGTAAAGCGCAAAGCCGCGCGCTTCAGTTTCAACTGATTCTGGATTTTGGTTTGAGGTTGTCATTTAAAAAATTCCTTTGTGTGGGTATGCGAAAAATGGGGCGGCTAATTAGCGGCACATTCGCATGCACATAGTGCAAAGGATTTTTGACATAGCCAAAAGTTTAGCGTCTACTGAGCAACACCGTAAAGGCGATCACCGGCATCACCAAGACCCGGCACGATGTAGCCCTTTTCATTTAGCTTCTCGTCAAGGGCACCAAGCACAACCTTCACATCTTTACCGGCAACGTGAGCCTCAACCGCAGCCAAGCCCTCAGGTGCACCAAGTAGGCACACGCAAGTCACATCGGTGGCACCGCGCTCAAATACGTAATCAATGCTGTCGATCAGGGTTCCGCCTGTGGCAAGCATCGGGTCAATAATGAAAACTTGGCGACCGGTTAGATCATCAGGCAAGCGGTTGGCGTAGGTGTAAGGCTCAAGAGTTTCTTCGTTGCGCTTGATTCCCAAGAAGCCCACCTCGGCGGTTGGCAACAACTTCACCATGCCTTCAAGCATTCCCAAACCGGCACGCAGCACCGGAATGATGATTGGGCGCGGGCGAGCCAACTTCACGCCGTTGTATGGAGCAACCGGAGTCTGCACTACAACCTTGTCTACGCGCACATCGCGAGTTGCCTCGTAGGCAAGCAGGGTGACCAGCTCTTCAACCAACTGACGGAACACCGGCGAAGGCGTGGCCTTGTCGCGCAGCACAGTCAGCTTGTGGGTGATCAACGGGTGGTCGGCAATGTGAACTCGCATATGGCAAATCTAGCGCAGTAGGCATGGCCTTTCAGAGCGGTAAATTGGGCTTATGAACTACGAAGCCCTGATGGAACTTGCGCTCGCCGAAGCAGCGCAATCGGGCAACGACGTTCCAGTTGGGGCACTGGTAATCACTGCCTCGGGTGAGGTAATTGGCCGCGCCCACAACAACCGAGAAATCACGCACGATCCAACCGGCCATGCCGAGATCATTGCAATTCGCGAGGCAACTTCATTTCTCACCGATTGGCGCCTAGACGGCTGCACCTTGGTGGTCACATTAGAGCCGTGCGTGATGTGTGCAGGTGCAATTGTTGCCGCCCGAATTCCACGCGTGGTCTTTGGTGCCTGGGATGAACGAGTTGGTGCCAGCGGCTCTCTCTACGACCTACTACGTGATGGCCGTCTGGGAAACCCAGTTGAAGTAATCGCCGGAGTTAAAGAAAAAGAAGCCGCGCAACAACTGCGTGACTTCTTCGCATCTAAGCGCTAACTATTTTTTAGCCACTTTTTTGGTGCGCAAAATATCTGGCTCCAAATAAATAACCCTTGTTGCCGGAACTGCAGCGCGAACCATGCGTTCGGCTTCATCGATAGTTTCAACAATCGCAGCCGCTTTATCACCAGCATCAATCGCGATCTTTGCGCCCAACATCAGCTCATCAGGACCTAAGTAAAGCGTCTTCATGTGAATTACAGATTTCACTCCCGGAGTTTTTTCCAGCGCATTGCGAATCAAAGTTGAATCTTCGGCGGTTGCGCCCTCACCAATCAACAGGCTTGAAGTTTCAGCACCCAGAATTACTGCAACCAAAATCAAGAGCGCACCAATGCTCAAAGTTCCAATGGCATCCCATATCGGGTTGTGGGTAATCACGGTCAGTCCAACGCCGGCAAATGCCAAAACCAAACCAACCAGAGCCGCCATATCCTCAAGCATCACCACCGGTAACTCTGGACTCTTGGCGTGACGAATGAACTCAATCAAACTCTTTTTGCCGCGCTCGTGTTTTGCCTCGCGCAACGCAGTTCGCAAACTAAAACTCTCCAGCACAATCGATACGCCCAGCACGGTCAGCGGCAACCAAACCATTTCAAGTTCGTGCGGCTCAGAAAGCTTGTTGATGCCCTCCATCACAGAGAACAAACCACCAATAGAGAACAGAATGATCGAAACCATGAACGCGTAGATGTAGCGCGAGCGACCGTAGCCGAATGGGTGAGACGCGGTGGCCTGGCGGCGTGAGCGTTTGCCGCCAATGATTAGCAGGATCTGGTTCGCCGAGTCAGCCAGCGAGTGAATACCTTCGGCCAGCATCGATGCAGAGCCAGAAAAGGCTGCCGCGATGAATTTTGTGATTGCAATGCCGATATTTGCCAGTAGTGCGGCAATAATCGCTCGCATTGACCCCGATGAACTCATAAGTAGTACCCTATTTGACGGTGACGTGTCCGAGCGGCCGAAGGTGCAACTCTCGAAAAGTTGTGTGGGTGAAAGCCCACCGTGGGTTCAAATCCCACCGTCACCGCCATGTTGAGAGGTAAAAATGGCCGAAATTCAGCTCACCAAGACCCATTTGCTGGTCAAACTCACCAAATCAGAGAAAATCTGGGCTTTTCACGGGGATTTGAGCATTCCGGCCGCCCTAATAAGAGGTGCAGAAGTCGCCGATAAAGAGGTGTGGAAAACCCTGGGCCTTCGCCTTCCCGGCACCGCCCTGCCAACCTTCCTGACCTATGGCTCGTACCTGCGCATGGGCAAGACCGGCGGCTGGACCTTTGCCCTTTGGCGTTCGACCCACCCGGCCATCACGATCACCCTGGCCACCGGCCCAA
>CAZWHL010000055.1:0-4066 GCA_964633625.1 uncultured Rhodoluna sp. | reverse complement strand
CGGCTGAGGTAGGTGCGATCCTCCGGAACCAAAACCAAAAGAAGAACCGGTCTTGGTCCATGGAAGTGGCACGCGGCAACCATCACGACTCAAACCAAGTTCTGGATTGCGGAAGAACTGCGGATCCTGCATCTGCTCGGCCGGAATATCAAGAACTTCTTGCAATCCAAGTTCTTCCCCTTGATAGATATAGGTAGAACCAGGCAGCGCCAGCAACAACATGGTCATTGCATTTGCACGTGCGGTACCAAGTGCAACGTCTGGCTTCGCGGTGAAGCGATTTGCCTTGTACCAACCGGCAAAGTCGCTGACCTTAGGGAATGCGAATCGGGTTGCGTGACGAATGATGTCGTGGTTTGAGAGTACCCAGGTTGTGCTGCTGCCAGATTTTTTAGCAGCGGTTAGGTTGTAGTCGGCAATCTCGTGAACCTTTTTTGGATTCCAGCCTGCCCCCAACATGTCAAAGTTAAAACTCTGACCAAGCCCCTTTGTGCTTGCATATGCCGGACGACGGTTTGCGTGCACCCAGGCTTCTGCAACTGCCATGCGCGGTGGGTCGTACTCGTTGAAAACTTTTCGCCATGAAGCGTAGATCTCATGAACCTCATCGCGGTCGAAGAGGTCATCGGTGCCGTCGTCTTTCATTACCTTGACATCAAATGACTGGCGCTCTGGTAGATGGCCGTTTTTAAGGTCTTTCACCAATGCGTGGGCAACGTCAACGCGGTAACCGTCAACACCGCGGTCACTCCAGAAACGAAGCGTCTTAATAAAGTCGTCACGAACCTCCTGGTTGTCCCAGTTCCAATCCGGTTGTTCCTTGGCGAACAGGTGCATGTACCACTGGCCAGGTGTTCCGTCTGGCTCCGTAATTCGAGTCCAGGCGGTTGGGCCAAAGTGGCTGGCAAGCTCTGACGGGCGAATCTCGCCGTGTTCACCCTTGCCGTCTCTAAAGATGTAACGGTCGCGCTCAGGCGAACCAGGGGCAGCCTTTAAGGCAGCCTGGAACCAAACATGCTGGTCACCCGAGTGGTTTGGTACAAGGTCGGCAATCAAACGAATTCCGTTCTTGTGCAGTTCTTCAACCAACTGATCAAACTCGGCAAGCGTGCCAATACGTGGGTCAACGTTGCGATAATCGTCCACGTCGTAACCGCCATCGGCTAATTGCGAAGGGTAGAAAGGGCTCATCCACACTGCATCAATGCCCAGCTTTTTTAGGTATGGCACACGGCTGATGATTCCCTTTAGATCACCAATTCCATCGGCGTTACCATCGGCAAAGCTTCGAGGGTAGATCTGGTAAATGACGGCTTGGCGCCACCAATTCTTGTCACCTTTTAGGAATGTATATTCTGCCATTTATGGGTCTTTCAGCTGGATTTCGCAGTGCGGGATAGGTCAACAATATCGCAGGTTCGGGGATGAAAATTCCGCCCGATAGGGTTGAAGTTCATGTCCGGAATCCCGGGCATTCATACGAAAGTTGTTCTTTTTACATGGCCTCTCTGCTTTACCGTCTAGGAAACTTCTCTGCTCGCCGCGCCTGGTTTGTCATTTTGGCTTGGGTGCTCATCTTGGGTGCAGCTGGCTCTTTAGCTCTAACCAGCGGTGGCAAGTTGTCGTCAAGCATGTCAATCAATGGTGTGCCTTCGCAGGTTGTGATCGAACAGCTAAAAAAGAGCTTTCCGGTGGCAAGTCGTGGTTCTGGCCAGGTTGTTTTTCAAAAGGCCGATGGTTCTAAATTCAACACCGATGACCGGGCGGCCGTAGCAGCAGCGCTCGCCGAAGTAAAAACTTTGCCGGGGGTAGCCGACACTCTTAATCCCTTCACTGTTGAAGCAGAAATTAATAAGAAGCGTGCCGATGTTGCCGACGGTTGGAAGAAAATTACCGACGGCGAAAAAGCAATTGCCGATGGCAAAGTTGAAATCGCCGCCAATAAGAAAAAGTTAGCCGACGGTTTGGTAAAGCTTGATACCGCTGAGGCAGATCTAAAGGCAAAGTCAGCGCAACTCGAAGCTGGGATCAAGCAGGCTCAGGTTGCTGGTGCCCCAGCTGCACAAATTCAGGGCATGATTGCTGGCCGCGCACAAATTACATCTGGCTTTGCCGAGATTAAGAAGCAGCGTGCGGCGATTATTGCCGGTCAAGAAAAAATTGCAGCCGCCGAAGTAAAGCTGGTCACTAGCGGCGCCGATTTAGTTAGCGGCAAGAGTGATCTTGAACTTGCCGATCAACTGCTAAAGGTAACTAAAAACTTCAGCACAGTTTCAGATGATGGTTCTGTTGCGTTGGCAACTATTCAATTCAATAAGCCTGCCGCAGAACTTGAAGAGCCAATCAAAAAAGCCGTTGTTGATTCACTAAAGCAGGCAAGCTTGCCGGGCATAAACATTGAGTTCTCTCAAGACTTACTTCGTTCAGTTTCAGACATTCTTGGCACCGGTGAAATCGTTGGCCTGGGAATTGCGGCAGTGGTTCTGTTCATAATGCTAGGTACTTTTGTTGGTGCTGGTATGCCGGTAATTCTTGCTGTGGTGGGCGTTGGAATTTCGGCGTCGGCAACGCTGGCGCTTTCATCGGTGATCAGTATGACGTCAACCACTCCGGTACTTGGTGTGATGTTGGGTCTGGCCGTTGGTATTGACTACGCGCTATTTATTCTGAACCGGCATCGTCGTCAGCTAAAAGCTGGTGTTGAGGTGCGCAAGTCAATTGCACTTGCAACCGGTACTTCTGGAAACGCGGTTTTGTTTGCGGGCATCACCGTGATTATTGCGCTGGCTGCACTGAACCTTACCGGAATTGACTTCATTGGACTGATGGGCTCTATGGGGTCGCTATCGATTGCAGTTGCCGTGGCAATTGCGATTACTGGAACACCTGCGATTTTGTCTTTGGTTGGTCTGCGGATTCTTTCTCGTAAGGAGCGTCGCGAACTTGACGAGGGCACACACTTTGCCGAGAACTCGGCGCCTAAAGATGCCTCAAAGCCGGTGTTTGCCAACAAGCACCCTTGGTTGACTGCACTTGCCGCGATTGCGGTACTTGTGGTGGCTGCTTTGCCGTCTTCACACATGCGCCTTGGCCTACCTGATGGTTCAGCAGAATCTAAGGAGTCGTCTGCCTATCGTGCCTATACAATCACCACCGATGCCTTTGGCCCGGGCTTCAACAGTCAGATTCCTGCGGTTTTGACCATGCCAACCGCAGTTGCTAAAGACGATCAGCTGAAGTTGCAGACCAGCGTTGCAACCCAGATTTTTGATCTAAAGAATGTTGCTGCTGTTGTTCCTGCGGCTGTTTCTGATGACAACAAGACCTTCTTGTTCCAGGTGGTTTCAAGCGTTGAGCCATCAAGCGTTGAAACAGAGCAGTTGGTGCAAGACCTGCGTGGCCTGGATGCAAAATTCAACACCGATTACAACGCCAAGCTAGGTGTTACCGGCTTGACTGCAACCAACATTGATATCTCAAAGAAGATTGCCGACGTGCTGCCGCTATACCTGGGCACCGTAATCGCGCTTTCGTTGTTGCTGTTGATTTTGGTATTCCGTTCAATTTTGATTCCGTTGATTGCTGCTGGTGGTTTCTTGCTAACCATTTACGCAACTTTTGGTTCGGTGGTGGCCGTTTACCAGTGGGGTTGGTTAGGTGAACTGTTTGGTGTTTATCACCCAGGTCCGGTGCTCAGCTTCTTACCTATTTTCTTAATTGGTATTTTGTTTGGCTTGGCTATGGACTACCAGTTGTTCTTAGTTTCTGGAATGCGTGAGGCTTACACCCACGGAAAATCTCCAGCAGATGCCATTAACTACGGAATGCGTCTTTCACGTGCAGTTGTGATTGCCGCCGCGCTAATCATGATCACCGTATTTGGTGGATTTGCATTTTCTCACTTAGCCATGATTCGTCCGGTTGGTTTCGGCTTGGCTGTAGGTGTTCTGGTAGACGCGTTCTTGGTTCGTTTGCTTTTGGTTCCTGCAGCAATGACAATCTTTGGCAAGGCAACCTGGTGGATTCCAAAGTGGTTGGACCGCATCCTTCCGGACGTAGATGTTGA
>CAZWHL010000054.1:1446-4277 GCA_964633625.1 uncultured Rhodoluna sp. | reverse complement strand
AAGGCGGTTCAAGGTGGTGTGCCAACAGCGCACGTTATTGACGGCCGCACTCCGCACAGCATCCTGCTCGAAATATTCACGGTGACCGGTGTCGGCACGATCGTATTGCCATAACAAAAAAGGAAACGGATAAAAAAATGGTTCGCCACTTTCTAAAAGATGATGACATCACTCCTGCCGAACAGGCAGAGATTATCCGTCGCGCCATCGAGCTAAAAAAGAATCCTTATTCTGAAAAGCCTTTCGCGGGCCCAAAAACCGTTGCGCTAATTTTTGACAAGACCTCTACCCGAACCCGCGTTTCCTTTGCAGTTGGTGTTTCCGACCTTGGTGGCTCGCCACTGATTATCGATAGCCAAAGCAGTCAGATGGGTGCCAAGGAATCTGTGGCCGACACCGCTAAGGTTCTTGGTCGTCAGGTAGCTCAAATTGTCTGGCGTACCTACGCGCAGCTTGGTCTAGAAGAAATGGCTGAGCACGCCGGCGTTCCAGTGATCAACTCGCTGAGCGACATGTATCACCCTTGCCAAATCCTTGCAGACCTAATGACTATTCAGGAACACAAGGGAAAACTAGCCGGCCTGAAACTAGCTTACGTAGGGGACTCAAGTAACAACATGGCAAACAGTTACCTTATCGGGGGCGCAACCGCCGGCATGCACGTGTCAGTTGCCGGTCCTGCAAACTACTTGCCGGATTCGCACATCGTTGCGCGCGCGGAATTGATCGCGCAAAAAACCGGTGGCTCAATATCAGTTCACGGTGAGCCGGTTGCCGCAATTTCTGATGCAGATGTTGTTATCACCGACACCTGGATCTCGATGGGTCAAGAAGACGAAAAAGAACAACGCCTTCGCGATTTTGCTGGTTACACGGTTGATGAAAAACTTTTCGCAAACGCAAAGCCAGACGCAATTTTCATGCACTGTCTTCCTGCGTATCGCGGTTACGAAGTTTCGGCTGAAGTTCTTGACGGACCTCGCTCTGTAATTTGGGACGAAGCAGAAAACAGATTGCACGCGCAAAAAGCTTTGATGGTTTGGCTCGCCGAACAGGCGTAACCTCGGCTAACTAAAAAGACTCGAAAGTAAGATTAGGAACATGAACGCAAACACCGGCTCTAACGCTCTATGGGGCAGTCGCTTCGAGGGCGGCCCGTCAGATGCGCTAGTCGCACTTAGTCGCTCAGTGCACTTCGACTGGCGTCTGGCTGCCTACGACATTGCCGGAACTCGCGCTCACATCAGGGCACTTCAGTCTGCAGGTTACCTCACCATTGCTGAACTTGAAAAAATTGACCGCAGCCTCGTTGAACTTCTTGATCGCGTTCAAAAGGGTAGCTTTCAAGCAAAGCCAACCGATGAAGATGTGCACTCTGCACTTGAACGCGGACTAATCGAAATCGCCGGTGTTGAATTGGGTGGCAAAGTTCGTGCCGGTCGCAGCCGCAACGACCAAATTGCAACTTTGATTCGCACATATTTACTAGACCAGGCTGAGATTATCCGCGACCATGTAACCCAGCTGGTTGATGTCTTGGTTTCACGCGCCGAGGAACACCTTGGCGTGGCAATGCCTGGTCGTACTCACTTTCAGCACGCTCAGCCGGTTCAGCTTTCGCACCACTTGCTAGCTCACGCGTGGCCTTTGGTCCGAGACCTTGAGCGCCTTGAAGACTGGCGCAAGCGTGCCAACCTGTCTCCATACGGAGCCGGGGCACTTGCCGGAAATACCCTTGGCCTAGACCCAAACTTGGTTGCCCGCGAGCTTGGCCTTGCTGGTCCAACCCAAAACTCAATCGACGCCACCGCTAGCCGCGACGTGGTTGCTGAATTTCTATTCATCACGAACCTCATCGGCATTAACTTGTCCAGATTCTCAGAAGAGATCATCATCTGGGCCAGTGCCGAGTTCAACTACGTCAAGCTGCACGACGCATACTCAACCGGGTCGTCGATCATGCCGCAAAAGAAAAACCCCGATATTGCCGAGCTTGCTCGCGGCAAGGCAGGACGCCTTATCGGTGACCTAACCGGCCTACTGGCAACCCTCAAGGGTCTGCCTCTGGCTTACAACCGTGACCTACAAGAAGATAAAGAACCGGTATTCGATGCCGTTGACACTCTAACCGTGCTGTTGCCTGCCTTTACCGGCATGGTCGCAACTCTCGAATTCAACCGCAACCGGCTAGAAATGCTTGCACCAGCTGGCTTCTCACTAGCAACAGACGTGGCTGAATGGCTCGTCAAGCAAAAGGTTGCCTTCCGCGATGCCCATGAAATCACCGGAAAGTTGGTTGCTTACTGCGAACAGCACAACCTTGAACTTCACGAGGTACCAGATGCCGAGATGGCTGCAATCTCACCAGCACTTACCCCAGATGTTCGCGATGTTCTTACGGTTGGTGGCTCAATCAAGGCCCGCGCCGGAGCAGGTGGCACCGCTCTTCCTCGCGTACTTGAGCAAATTTCGGCACTTCGCAAAATTGCCCCAAAGCGTGAGGCATAAAGAATGACAAACGCTGTCCTTAGCAATCAGTCCAACGACCCAACCTTCAAAGATCTGCTCGATGAACTTCAGTGGCGTGGCCTGGTTGCCTTGAACACCGATGAAGATGCCCTGCGCAAGGCTCTCAACGAGACCAAGATCACCTATTACATCGGGTTCGATCCAACCGCGCCAAGCCTGCACCTGGGTAACCTGGTTCAGCTTCTGATCATGCGCCGCCTACAACTCGCCGGTCACAAACCGCTGGCGCTTATCGGTGGTTCAACTGGCCTAGTTGGCGACCCGCGCCCAACCGCCGAGCGCACTCTGAACACTAAGGAGAC
>CAZWHL010000054.1:0-1346 GCA_964633625.1 uncultured Rhodoluna sp. | reverse complement strand
CAGGGCTACGACTACCTAGAGCTCTACCGCCGCTTCGACTGCACCCTGCAAATGGGTGGAAGTGACCAGTGGGGCAATCTAACATCAGGCACTGACCTAATCCGCAAGGTCGAAGGTAAATCTGTACACATTCTGGCGACCCCGCTAATCACCAACAGCGACGGCCAAAAGTTTGGCAAATCAGAGGGCAACGCGGTCTGGCTAGACGCCGAGTTCACTAGCCCTTATGCCTTCTACCAGTTCTGGCTAAATGTCGACGATGCCGATGTCATTGATCGCCTCAAGGTATTCACCTTCCTGACCAGGGCTGAAATTGAAGATCTTGCCAAGCAGACCGCCGACGCTCCGCACCTTCGTGCCGCACAAAAGCGCCTGGCTCTAGAAGTCACCACCTTGGTTCATTCAGCCGAGGCCGCCCAGGCTGCCATCGACGCTTCCGCCGCACTTTTTGGCCAGGGTGACCTAGCGACCCTTGACGCCGATACTTTGCAGTCGGCACTGGGGGAGTTGCCTAATACCCAGGCTGCTCTCGGAACCCCGATAACCCAGCTTCTGATTGAGACCGGACTTGTTGACAGTATTTCTGCTGGTCGCCGTGCAATTAAAGAAGGCGGTGTCTATGTAAATAATGAAAAAATTATTGATGAGGCAGCTGTTTTGACCAATCTACTTCACTCAAAGTTCGCGGTTTTGCGCCGGGGCAAGAAGACGCTAGCTGGTGTATTCGCCTTATAAATAAAGGCAACCAGCCCACGGGCAGTGAGCATTCACTGGCGGAATTCGCCGTGAACAACTCGCCAAAAAACTTTTAATATTTTTCGCAAAAATGCCCATTTCGATTTGACTTCATCGTTATATGAACGTAATGTAGAGACTCGTTGCCCAAAGTTTGGAACCTTCTGCTTAGAAGTCCGGCTCAAGAGCAACAAATCCTAAGAGATAAAAGGCATTCAGGCCTTGTTTGCCTGTGTTTTTATCTCTAAGATTTAAACCTCTTATCACGAAAATTTCGTTGTGACTATTTGACACGCGGAAAATTTGTGGTAAGTTTGTGAAGTTGCTCTGTAGACCATCGCGAGAGAAATCCGCAGACGCATCCGATCCTTGAGAACTCAACAGTGTGCACTATGTCGATACCAAGAACCTCTTGGTTATTTAGGCTTGCCTAAATAGTCAGAGAAAATATTGGATTAGACAGATTGTCAGACAATCTGATTTAGTCAGATCAAACTAATGCCCCCATTTTCCGGGGGTTTTGTTAAGTTTGCCTCTTGCTTGCAAGGGGCTATTAACTTTTACGGAGAGTTTGATCCTGGCTCAGGACGAACGCTGGCGGCGTGCTTAAC
>CAZWHL010000053.1:0-4361 GCA_964633625.1 uncultured Rhodoluna sp. | reverse complement strand
GCGTTCGCTCTTGCTGACAAATCTGCACTTCTTGGAAAGGCACTTGATCTTGCTGCCACCACCGCAATTATTTGGGCGGTCTCTGGCGCACTCAATTTCCTGCTCACTTACCTTTATGTTTCCGGAAGTCACTTCAGCACCGATAACAGTTTTGGCCAGAGCCTGTATCTATTTGCAACCTCAATTGAGTTGGGCACATCGCTTGCGTTGAATGTTGGTGCGGCTGTGGCGGTATCGGTGTTGGCAATTGCAGTTAGATCGTTGACCGCAACTGCGCTCGTGGCTGCGCTTGGCTTGGCGGCGTTGATTCCGTTGGCGCTCACCGGACACGCGGCTGGAACTGCGAACCACTCGCTTGCTGTGAACGCGATTGGTGTGCACTTGGTGGCCGTGGTGATTTGGGTTGGCGGTTTGGTTGCACTGTTTACTTTGCGCGGAAAATCTGCCGAGGAATCAAGCACACTTACCAAGCGCTACAGCTCATTGGCATTGATCGCGTTCGTTTTGATAGCGGTGTCTGGTGTGTCATCGGCTGCTATTCGCATTGATAGCCCAGACAAGATCTTTAGCAACTACGGTTTGCTGGTTGTTCTGAAAGTTGTGGCATTCGTGTTACTTGGCGCGCTTGGTGCTATTTATCGAACACGTCTGATTGGCAAGCTAGCAGCAGGCGCATCGGCAGCCAAGAGTTTTTTTAGGCTGGTGCTGATTGAGTTTGTAATCATGGGCACCGCAATGGGCTTGGCAACTGCGCTTAGCAAGACCGCACCGCCAACGGAAAACAAGTGGATCACCGATGTGACCCCGGCACAATTACTTACCGGCGAACCACTTCCACCAGAACTGGTTGCATCAAGCTTCCTTACCGCCTGGCGCCTAGACCTGGTTTGGGCAATCATTTGCTTTGGATCGATCGCCGCTTACCTGATGGGTGTTCGCAAACTTACCAAGCGCGGTGACAAGTGGTCGTGGATGCGCACCGCATCGTGGATCACCGGCATGCTCGTGCTTTTCTACACGACCTCTGGTGCACTGAACGCGTACCAGGAATACCTATTTAGCATTCACATGATTGGTCACATGATTTTGGCCATGGTGATCCCTGTGTTGTTGGTGCCGGGCGCCCCAGTCACACTAATCATGCGCGCGGTCGAAAAACGCCACGATGAATCACGCGGCCTACGCGAGTGGGTGCTTTGGGCGGTGCACACCAAGTACGCGCGCTTCATTGCGAACCCGATAATCGCCGCCGTGCTTTTCGCCAGCTCACTGGTGACCTTTTACTACACACCGCTTTTTGCCTGGGCAACTCACGAACACATCGGTCACGAGTGGATGATCGTGCACTTCTTGATTACCGGTTACCTGTTTGCGCAGGCGCTTATCGGTATTGATCCTGGTCCGGTGCGATTGCCTTACCCGGCCCGCTTGCTTCTGCTGATTGGCGCGATGGCTTTTCACGCATTCTTTGGTTTGAGCCTGATGGACGGCAGTGGTTTGCTGCTGGCTGATTGGTATGGCGCAATGGGCCGCACTTGGGGCGCCGACCCGCTTACCGATCAGCACACCGGTGGAGCAATTGCGTGGGGAATCGGTGAGCTACCGACCGCACTGCTCACAATTATTGTTTCCGTTCAGTGGTTTAACTCCGATGCGCGCGACGCAAAGCGACTTGATCGTGCGAGCGATCGAAGCGGAAACCAAGACATTGATGAATACAACGCCATGCTTGCCAAACTTGCAGCGCAAAAAGAGGTGGGCCGCAAGTAATGGACATCATTGAACTTTCTGACGAACAACAAAAGCTCTTTGATTACATTGAGAATTCCGAAAACAATATTTTTGTGACCGGGCGTGCCGGCACTGGTAAATCAACCTTGCTGACTTACTTTATTGAGAACACTCAGAAGCGAGTTGCGGTGTGTGCACCAACCGGCGTAGCGGCTTTAAACGTTGGTGGTCAAACCATTCACTCGCTATTTGGTTTTCCGTTTGGCTTGTTGGCTAACGAAGATCTTGGTCGTCACATGCACCGCCGCACTCGCGAGGTTTTGAAGACGCTTGATGTTTTGGTGATTGACGAAATCTCAATGGTGAACGCAGACATGATGGATGCAATCTCACGCGCCATGGGAATTGCACGCGGAAAGCGCAAGATCCCTTTTGGCGGGGCACAAGTTGTGATGTTTGGTGATCCGTACCAACTTGCTCCAGTGCCTGGCAATAACGAAGAGCGTGCCTATATGGCAGAGAACTACCAGAGCTCTTGGTTTTTTGATGCGCACGTCTGGCGTGAAGATACGCTTGAGCGCTACGAGCTGAGCGAAATTTTTAGACAGCACGACGAACACTTCAAAGAAATCTTGAATGCGATTCGAGACGGCTCCTGCACGCAAGAAATGTTGGATTACCTAAACCAGTGCGGTAATCGATTCCCAAAGAATGATGAAGTAATTCGTTTGGCAACCTTGAATGAATCGGTGAATGCCGTGAACCGCACCCGCATGGACAAGTTGCAAACCGAGTCCAAGAAGTTTGATGCAATCTTCAGCGCTGCTGACCAGCAAGCCTTTGGTCGCAACCTTCCTGCCGAGCCGGTGCTTGAGCTAAAGGTTGGTGCCCAGGTGATGTTCATCAAGAACGATGATGGCGGCAAAAAAGGAAGCGATGGCGCCGCAGTAAAGCGCTGGGTTAACGGAACCATTGGTCACGTTGTTGAGCTGCCAAAGTCAGGCGGCGTAAAGGTTGAGGTTGATGGCGAGATCTTTGATGTGGGCCGTTCCACTTGGGAGAAGGTTCGCTACGAGATCGAAGAAGAATTCGATGAAGCAACCGGTAAGGTCCGCGAGGTTCTGATTGCCGTGCCGTTAGCCGAGTTCCAGCAGATTCCGTTGCGTTTGGCGTGGGCCGTGACCATTCACAAGTCGCAGGGTCAGACTTACGACGAAGTTGTAATTGACATGGGCCGCGGGGCTTTCAGTCCAGGCCAAACCTACGTGGCGTTGTCGCGCGTTCGCTCACTCGAGGGCCTTTACCTAACTCGCGCGATTCGCATGAACGACATCATGGTTGACGCCGATGTGCTCAGATTTATGGGCGGGCATCGCCAGGCACCAATAGTGAAGCTGTTCTAGGCTTAGGCCATGAAGGCTCGAAAAGAGATCACTGGCTATCACGAGGTTCGCGCTGCCGCGCGCGATTACGAAACTTACTCAAGCGACTTGCAGGGTGACCGAGACGTGCGTAATTACCGACAGCTTCCGCTTGAGGTAGACCCGCCAAGACACCAGTTAATTCGCCGGGCTATTCAGCCGCTGTTTTTGCCAAAAACAATTGAGGCGCATGTTCCTGAGTTTTCGGAACTCGCTAAGCAAATCATCAAAGAAATAAATTCTCGTCTGGATGCGGGTGGAATAGTCGAGGTTGGCGATGAACTTGCTCTTCCGTATGTGGTTCGGTGCCTAACGATTATTTACAACCGCCCACAGGATTATGAAGAGTGGTTAAGTTGGGGTCCAGATGTTTGGACCGCTGAATCACACGGCACCGATGAAGAGGCAAGAGCGGCACACAGAGAAAGAAATTTTGATGCGCAAACTTCTCGCTCTGGGGTGAAACTGCAAACTTATCTTGATCGTGTTTTTGACGAAGCTGAAAATGAACCTAAGGACGATCTTTGGGGTTTTATTTCTAAACTCGAATTCGACGGAGTTCCCATTACACGCGTTGAGATGCAAGGTGCAGCAAACGTGATGCTTGCCGGTGGGCGCGATACTGTGGTGAAACTAATCACCGGATTGATCTGGCACCTAATTAACTCTGAAAAAGACAGGGAATTTCTCAAGGAAAATCCAGAGGCACGCAACGGTGCAATCGATGAGATGCTTCGTTTTCTAACCCCACTTTCAAAAATGGAGCGAGTACCACGTGAGTACGTTTCAATTCCCGATGAAGAACGGGATCCAAGCAAATATGTATTGCTAAGTTTCGTATCAGCAAACTACGACAAATCGGTTTGGGAGAATCCGGAAGAAATTGATTTCCACAGAAAAAAGCAACCGCACATGGCGTTTGGATTTGGTCCGCACACCTGCATGGGCATGGGAATAACCGAGCACGAGACTCGTACTTTGCTAAATCAATTGTTAGAAGATTGGCCTGACTGGAAATTTGCCGGCGAGCCAGAAATCTACTGGTTGGAAGAATCGGACTACAAATACATCGACAGGTTCAAGGCCCTACGAATTACCCGCTAAGTGTTCGCAAACCAATCGGCACGCAAGTTGGATTGCCAGTAATCTAGACCCATGCTTATGTCAGACCGCGATATCCGCGCATCCATTGAGGCCGGCCAGATTGGC
>CAZWHL010000052.1:0-4405 GCA_964633625.1 uncultured Rhodoluna sp. | reverse complement strand
ATGTCCGGCCATTTTTCCCGCTTAGGCTGGAACTACACAAACATCGGCGTTTGTTCGCCGGTGTCTCTCGAGAAGGAGCATTCGTGCGATTTAAGAAGTTAGGACTAGCGGCAGTTGCAGTTGCGGCCGCAGTTACCTTGACCCTGTCTGGCTGTGCCGGCACATCGGGCGGTAACGACAACATCGTTTCAGTAAATGGTTCAGAGCCTCAGAACCCACTACTAGCTACCAACACCAATGAGGTTGGTGGCGGTCTGATCATTGACTCTATTTACGCCGGTTTGGTTTACTACGATGCCGATGGCAAGCCAGTAAACGACATGGCTGAGTCAATTACCTCAACCGATAACATCAACTGGGATATCAAGATCAAGAGTGGTTGGAAGTTCACCAACGGTGAAGAAGTAACCGCTGACTCATTCGTAAACGCTTGGAAGTACGGAGCGCTGTTCTCTAACGCCCAGTTGAACAGTTACTACTTCGATGCAATCGAAGGCTTCTCATATGAGAAGGACACCGACCTTACTGGACTAAAGGTGGTTAGCCCAACTGAATTTACAGTGAAGCTTTCATCTGCTCAGTCTGACTTCCCACTACGTTTGGGATACACCGCTTTCTACCCGCAGCCAAAGGCATTCTTCGATGACCCTAAGGCTTTCGGCGAAAACCCTATCGGTAATGGTCCTTACATGCTTGCCGAGCAGGGTGCATGGAAGCACAACGTAGAAATTAACTTGGTAAAGAACCCTGACTACAAGGGGGGACGCACACCAAAGAATGGCGGACTAAAGATTGTGTTCTACGCAACTCTTGAAGCTGCATACGCTGACTTGCAGGCAGACAACCTTGACGTGATGGCTGGTATTCCAGATTCAGCACTAAAGACCTACCAGGCAGATCTTGGTGATCGTTCAGTGATGCAGGGAGCGGCTGTGTTCCAGTCATTCACTATTCCTGCACGTCTTCCTCACTTCTCTGGTGAAGAGGGTGCATTGCGTCGTGCTGCTATTTCAATGGCATTCGACCGCAAGCAGATCATTGACGTGATCTTCAACGGAACCAAGCAGCCTGCACGTGACTTCACTTCACCAGTTATTGCTGGATGGACTGACAAGCTTGCCGGTTCAGAAGTTCTTGACTACAACCCAACCAAGGCAAAAGAGCTTTGGGCAAAGGCAGACGCAATCTCTAAGTGGACCGGCAAGTTTGAACTTGCTTACAACGCAGACGGTGGTCACCAGGGTTGGGTTGATGCAGTTACCAACGGCATCAAGAACACTCTAGGAATTGATGCATCAGGTAAGGCATACCCAACCTTCGCTGAAATTCGTACCAAGGTAACTGACAAGACCATCAAGGAAGCATTCCGCACCGGATGGCAGGCAGACTACCCAGCGTTGGCTAACTTCATTGCTCCGCTTTACCAGACTGGTGCCGGTGCAAACGATGGTCAGTACTCAAACGCAAAGGTTGACGCATTGATCGCCCAGGGTAACTCAGCTAAGTCACTAGACGAAGCTAACAAGGCGTACCAGGATGCACAGGTGATTCTGCTTCAGGATCTACCTGCAATTCCAATGTGGTACGGCGTTACCGACGGTGGCTGGTCTACCAAGGTGTCAAACGTGAAGTACGGCTGGAACGGTGTTCCAGTGCTTCACAACGTTGTAAAGAACTAATCACACCGATAACCAAGGGGTGGCAATCTACGGATTGTCACCCCTTGGTTTGACCCCTCAAACTTTTAGGCAAAATTGACCGGCTACATAATTAGGCGAGTGCTTCAGGCGCTTCCGGTGTTCTTTGGCACCACGCTTCTGATCTACTTCATGGTCTTCGCGATGCCGGGCGACCCAATCGTTGCACTATTTGGCGACAAGGGAGTAAATCAGGCGGTCGCCGACCAGCTTCGCCACCAGTATCACCTTGACCAACCCTTCATCATGCAGTACCTCATCTATATAGGAGGTATCTTGCACGGAGACTTTGGTACCTCTTTCTCTGGCCAGCCGGTTGGTCAGATTCTGGCTGCCACTTTTCCGGTGACCCTGCGCCTGGCATTGATTGCCGTGGTCATCGAAATGATTATTGGTGTTGCAATTGGCCTGGTTGCAGGTTTGCGCAAGGGCAAGTGGTTCGATAACTCATCCCTTGTTGTGAGTCTGTTGCTGATCTCAACCCCAGTCTTCGTAATCGCTTTCGTTTCGCAATTCATTTTTGCCATCAAACTTGGTTGGGCAAGACCAACCGTTAGTGGTGCCGCAAACTTTACAGAACTGCTTCTACCGGGACTTGTGTTGGCCACACTTGGTTTGGCTTACATCATTCGACTAACTCGATCTTCGGTGATCGAAACAGCTAGCCAAGATTTTGTTCGCACCGCATACAGCAAGGGTTTAACTTCACGACGAGTCACCCGCGTACACATCCTGCGCAACTCACTTATCCCTGTTGTGACTTACGTATCAATTGACTTTGGAATTTTGTTGGTTGGTGCAACTGTGACTGAGGGAATTTTTAACGTGCCTGGTGTTGGTCGTACTTTGTATCAGGCAATTATTCGCGGCGAGGGACCAACAGTGGTTTCGTTTGTGACCGTTATGGTTTTGATTTATCTGGTTGTGAACTTGCTCACCGACCTGCTTTACGCAGTGCTTGACCCAAGGATTCGATATGGCAAATAAGCAAGAACATTTTGTAGCTGACATCGATAAAACTGCGGTAGCAGAAATCGATGCAGTGCGCATCGCCGAAAAGCCAACCAATCTTTATCTTGATGCTTGGCGCGATTTGCGTACCCGCCCAATGTTTTACATCGCCGGTGTACTGATTGTTTTAGTTAGCCTGATGGCTTTGTTTCCAACCTGGTTTACTCAAGTTCCGCCAAACGATAATTGTTTGCTAGAAAACAGTAATGGTGCACCAACTGGCCCGCATCTGCTTGGCTTTACTCGTCAGGGTTGCGACATCTTCGCTCGAATAGTTCACGGAACATCAACCTCGTTATCGGTTGGTTTAATTGTGACTTTGATGACAATGACCATGGGCATCTTCTTTGGTTCGCTCGCGGGTTTTTATGGCAAATGGGTTGATGCAGTTCTTTCGCGCGCGGGTGACATTTTCTTTTCCATTCCTTACATTCTTGCTGCCGTGGTAATCATGAGTGTTTTCTCTGATTACAGAAACGTGTGGGTTATTTCGGCGGCAATCGGTATTTTTTCTTGGCCTTCTACGGCACGTGTTTTGCGTGGTGAAATTCTGCGAGTCAAACAGTCCGATTACGTAATGGCGTCGACCGCAATTGGGGTAAGCCGATTCAAGATCTTGATGCGCCACGTGCTTCCAAATTCAATTGCCCCTGTGATTGCGGTGACAACAATTTCGTTGGCTGCTGCAATCGTGGCCGAGGCTACGCTTTCGTTCCTGGGTGTTGGTTTGCCAACCTCAACCATGAGTTGGGGTAATGACATCAGCCAGGCCCAAGCCGACCTACGCACTTCGCCACAAGTTTTGATCTGGCCTTCGTTGGCGCTTTCTATTACTGCTCTGGCGTTCATCATGATGGGTGAGGCCATTCGTGACGCGCTGGACCCTAAGGCAAGGGCACAGCGATAATGACTACTCCTCTTCTATCTATTCGCGACTTAGCGGTTGAGTTCCCTAACCAAAAGGGATCAGTGCGCGCTGTTGACAGCGTGAACCTCGACCTGTGGGAAGGCGAGACTCTAGCGATCGTTGGTGAGTCTGGTTCTGGTAAATCCACTACTGCGCACGCGATCATCAACCTGTTGCCTGGGGCCGGAAAAATTGCTGGCGGTTCAATTGTTTTTGACGGCAAAGAACTGGTTGGTGCCGGTCACGCAGACCTTGAGGCAATTCGCGGTTCTCAAATTGGCTTTGTACCGCAAGACCCAATGAGCAACCTCAATCCGGTGTGGTCGATTGGTTTCCAAGTTGAAGAGGCCATCGCAGCAAATAACCCAGGCATGGATAAAAAAGCAGTGCGTGCCGAGGCGATTGCGGTTTTGCAGAAGGCTGGATTGGCAGACGCCGATAAGCGAATGAAGCAATACCCACACCAGTTCTCTGGAGGTATGCGTCAGCGCGTTTTGATTGGCATTGGTCTATCAGCAAATCCAAAGTTGCTGATTGCTGATGAACCAACCAGCGCTCTAGATGTGACTGTGCAGCGCACAATTCTTGATCACCTGGCAACTCTTACCAAAGCCAGCAAGACCTCTGTTATTTTGATCACCCACGACCTGGGTCTTGCCGCTGAGCGCGCAGAAAAAATTGTTGTGATGTATCGCGGCAAAGTTGTTGAAGCCGGGCCATCGCTTGAAGTTTTGAAAAACCCAAAGCACCCTTACACGCAAAAGCTTGTTGCTGCACGCAAGGCTGCACC
>CAZWHL010000051.1:0-4856 GCA_964633625.1 uncultured Rhodoluna sp. | reverse complement strand
GCTTATTGACAAAGATTCTCAATAAGGCTTAGCCTTGGGGAATGAAGATCTTCAAGCTTGCCTCAGTAGCCCTTATCGCCGCGCTGACTCTTGCCGGTTGCGCACCGGCCCAAACCCCAATTGACGGCAAAGTCAAAATCGTTGCCTCGACCTCTGTTTGGGGTGACGTGGCAAAGTCGGTTGGTGGAAATCTAGTTGAAGTCACCAGCATCATTGATAGCCCTACAAAAGATCCGCACTCTTACGAGGCAACCGCGCGCGACCAACTTGCTGTTGAAAAATCAAACCTGGTTATCGCAAATGGTGGCGGTTACGACGACTTCATCGAGAAGATGGCGCAAGCGGCAGGCAACAAGAAAATTCTTCGCCTAGCGACTTCAACCACCGCTGTTTCTTGGCAGACCAATGAACACATTTGGTACAGCATCACGGCAGTTGGCGAGGCAGCCTATGCAATTGCGGACACATTGGGTTCATTGGATTCAAAAAACGCCGAGACCTACACGGCAAACGCAGACAAATTCCTTGAAGGTCTAACCGGAATTGCGGCGGTGTATGAAAAGGTTCGCAAGAACACTAAGGGTTACACATACTTTGCTACCGAGCCAATTGCCGACTGGCTCTTGGCAGATCTTGGTTTCGTCAACAAGACTCCCGTTGATTTCTCAAAGGCAATCGAAAACGAAACCGACGTTGCCCCAAGCGTTATGAAGGAATCACTTGACCTGATCAAGAGCGGAAAGATCAAGTACTTGGTTGTGAATTCACAAACCCTGAACGCCCAGGTTCGCCAAATTGTCAATGCGGCAAAAGATGCTGGCGTTCGTGAGGTAGTGCTTAGCGAAGTTATGCCAACCGGTGCAGGATATGTTGAGTGGATGGGTGACAACCTAGTCACGCTGGATCCAACTAAATAGAAATGACTTCTCCGGTTCTTGCAATCAAGAATGCGTCACTGACCTTTGGTGATCGCAGGCTCTGGAGCAATCTGAATTTAGAAATTCAGCCACACGAATTTATTGCCGTGATTGGCTCGAACGGCTCAGGCAAAACAACTTTGCTTAAAGCAATTCTTGGTCAAGAGAAACTTTCAAAAGGCTCAATCGAGTTCAGGGAAAAAAAAGTATCTCGCGGATCAAGACGAATTGGCTATATCCCGCAGCACAGAGCAATAGATTCTGCATCGCCAATGCGCGCAATCGATATGTTGCGACTTGGGTTAACTGGTCACAGATTTGGTTTGCCGATTTCGTCTGCAGAGGCAAATGCAAAAGTGCAGCACATCTTGGGTTGCGTGGATGCCTTTGATTTAGCGGGCAAGCGGGTAGGCGAGCTTTCTGGAGGAGAGCTGCAACGCCTGCGCGTTGGGCAGGCCGTAATTGATGAACCAGACCTGATCCTTGCTGATGAACCGCTCAGTGCTCTTGACCTGGCGCAGCAAAAAGTAATTGCAGACTTGCTTGATCGGGAACGCCGGGAACACAACAGCGCAGTAATCTTTGTGACTCATGATGTGAATCCAATTCTTTCAATGGTTGATCGCGTGCTTTATTTGGCAAATGGGAACTTCAAAATCGGAACACCAGATGAAGTTTTGCGAAGTGATGTTTTGACTGAGCTATATGGAACCCCGGTAGATGTGGTTAGAAATCAAGGCCGAATTTTGGTGGTTGGCACACAGGATCACCAGCACCACGATCATGAGGAGTGGAACTAATGCAGTTTTTTAACTTCTCTGATTACGCAGAGTTAATCCCACTGGTTCAGAATTCTCTGATCGCTGGTTTGCTGCTTGGTTTAGTCGGTGGACTTATCGGCGTATTTGTGATGACACGAGATATGTCTTTTGCTGTGCACGGAATTTCTGAATTGAGTTTTGCCGGAGCTGCATTTGCTCTGCTTCTTGGTTTCAACGTAGTCGGTGGATCAATCATTGGTTCGTTAGTGGCGGCGGCAATCATTGGGTATCTTGGCGCAAAAGCAAAAGATAGAAACTCGATAGTTGCAGTTTTGATGCCGGCAGGTTTGGGATTGGGAATTCTTGCGCTGGCACTTTATCAGGGGCGCGCTGCAAATAAATTTGGATTGCTCACTGGGCAAATCATCGCAGTAGATAATCCGCAACTTCTTTGGTTGGTTTTGATTTGTGCATTCGTTTTAATTGGTTTGCTAATTATTTGGCGCCCGCTGACTTTTGCGAGTCTTGATCCAGAAGTTGCTGCGGCACGCGGAGTACCAACTCGCGCACTTTCGATTGCGTTTATGTTGTTCCTTGGTCTTGCTGTTGCCGCAAGCGTGCAAATTGTTGGAGCGCTTTTGGTCTTGAGCTTGCTGGTTACTCCGGCGGCTGCCGCACTCAGAGTTAGCTCCTCGACAATCGTGACTCCCCTGCTTTCAGTCGCTTTTGCGGTCACATCGGTTATCGGTGGAATTCTTTTGGCACTGGGTGCAGGTCTTCCAATCAGCCCGTACGTGACCACCATTTCATTTTTGATCTATGTGGTGTGCCGCGTAGTTGAGCGGGTTAAGAAATGAGTCAGGCCAAGGCGGCGCCGGCCAAACGGAATACCCCGCAAAAAGCTGCGGTAAAGCACGCCCTTGGCGAGGCCACCGGATTTGTCTCTGCCCAGCAGCTGCACCAGACCCTAAAAAAGCATGGCTCGACCATTGGTTTGGCCACGGTTTACCGCACTTTGGCTGATTTAGCCCAGACCGGAGAGGCCGATAGCCTGCAGTCCAAGGATGCCGAGGTCCTCTACCGAGCATGCACCACCAGCCACCACCATCACCTGATCTGCCGGAAATGTGGTCTAACCCTTGAAATTGAGGCCCAAAACCTTGAAAAATGGGCCGATCAGGTGGCAAACGAGCACGGTTTTAGCCAGCCAAGCCACAACATCGATATTTTTGGGGTTTGTGCCGATTGTCGTTGAAAACACCCCTTTAGGGTGCTTGATTTTTTGAAACTTGGACTTGCTTAACCCCAGTAAAACCGCCTAAACTTGAGCAGTTGCTTGAAAGCGACCGAGTTTTTAACAAACAAGCCTTATTGACTGCTTTTGCAGCATGTTCTGGCTTGCCCTATCAAGGAGAAGAAATGGCAGCCTATTGCCAGGTGACTGAGACCGGCCCACAGTTTGGCCACAATGTCTCGCACGCTCAGAACAAGACCAAGCGTCGCTTCAACCCAAACATTCAGAAGAAGACCTACTTCGTGCCTTCACTAAAGCGCAACGTTACTTTGCAGCTAAGTGCACGCGGCATCAAGGTTATTGACTCACGTGGCATCGAGGCTGTTGTAGCTGAGATCCTTGCCCGCGGCGAGAAGATCTAAGGAGCGCCGCTAAATGGCTAAGAAAGACAAGGACATCCGTCCAATCATCAAGCTTCGTTCGACAGCAGGCACCGGTTACACCTACGTGACCAAGAAGAACCGTCGCAACGACCCAGACCGTATCGTTCTGAAGAAGTACGACCCAGTTGTACGTCAGCACGTTGAATTCCGCGAGGAGCGCTAAGAATGGCTAAGAAGAGCAAGATCGCTAAGAACGAGCAGCGCAAAGTCATCGTTGAGCGTTACGCAGAAAAGCGTCTAGCGCTAAAGAAGGCACTAGTTGACCCAAACTCAACTGACGCTCAGCGCGAAGAGGCACGTCTAGGCCTACAGAAGCTTCCACGCAACGCATCTCCAGTGCGCGTTCGCAACCGCGATGCAATCGACGGTCGCCCACGTGGTGTTTTGGCTAAGTTCGGTGTGTCACGTGTTCGCTTCCGCGACATGGCTCACAAGGGCGAGTTGCCAGGTATCACCAAGTCTTCTTGGTAATCCTCTAAACGTTCGAATTACAAGATTCTCTAAAAACCCCCTGAATTTCAGGGGGTTTTTGCTTTGCCCGAAGGCTTATCGGGCTGAAAACCGCGTCAGATCAAGGAATATTCAAAAAATCCGCTTGGCAACACGCCGAGCGGGGTGAATGACAAGTTTTTACTGGGCGATAGCGTGGTTCCTGACAGTACGTCACACGTCTAAATGTCCAGGAGGACCAAATGTCTCTAAACAAGAGCGAACTAGTAGCAGCAATCGCTGCAGACACCGGCGAGTCTCAGGCAGCGGTCAACCGCGTTGTTGACTCATTCTTCGAGATCATCTCAAAGACAATCGTTAAGGGTGGCAAAGTAACCATCCCTGGTTGGTTGTCAGTAGAGAAGGGTCACCGTGCTGCACGTCAGGGCCGTAACCCACAGACTGGTGAAACCATCCAGATCAAGGCAGCTAACACCGTTAAGGTTTCAGCTGGTTCAAAGCTAAAGGCTGCAGTTAAGTAAGTTTTAGTAAAAGAATTCGAGAAGGCGTCCACGAAAGTGGGCGCCTTTTCTTTTAAACAAAAGAAGTAGCCTGAGATCATGACCAACAAAACCAAAGGGTACTTTTTTGTGCTTGCACAGTTTGCACTTCTGGGAGCCTTGGTTCTTTTCCCAAGCGACCACAGTTCAATTACCAGTACGTACATTGGTGGAGTTTTATTGATAGCTCCGGGTTTGATTCTGCTGTACTTTTCGATAAAAAACCTAGGCAAATCGCTTACTGCTAACCCAGTACCAAAAGACGACGTGGAATTGGTAGAAGCCGGTGTCTATAAATTCGTTCGTCATCCGATTTACTCTGGGATTTTACTTGCCGGCCTTGGCACCGTGGTGCAGTCACTTGATGTGGGAAAGGCATTTATTTGGTTGGCCTTGCTCTTGGTTTTGAATTTCAAGGCAGCATTCGAAGAAAAACTTTTGCTCGCTAAATATCCCAACTACACCGATTACATGAAACGCACCGGAAAGTTTGTGCCTAGGCTTAAGTAATG
>CAZWHL010000050.1:0-5442 GCA_964633625.1 uncultured Rhodoluna sp. | reverse complement strand
TTAGCGTGGTGAAATGTTGAAGGCATTAGCTAATTTCATAATCTTTTCTGCACGACCAAGTCGAGGCAAGTCCGAGCCGTCGCGAATAACGCGGCCGCGAGCTTCAAAATCGGTGATGAAATCGTGTGCCCAAGTTACATCGGCTACGGTTGGGCAAATCGTTTCGTTGATTACAGCTAATTGACTGGTGTCAAGACATAGCTTGCCGGTCATGCCCAGTGCAACCGCCAACTCGCTCTTCTCTTTAAGCACGGCGTGGTTGGAACCAACTGTTGGCCCATCAATTGGGCCAGGTAGATTTCCAATTCGGCTAGCGACCACAAGTTTTGATCTAGGGTAGGCCATCGCCATATCATCCACGCTTGTACCGGTATCGCGGCGGTAATCGCCGCTACCGAATGCCAAACGGTAGGCGCCCTTTGCTGAGGCAATTTCGCGAGAATCTTCGATGCCAAGTGCTGATTCAACTAGTGCAATTACCGGCAGGGTTGAACCAAGAGCTGCAAAAGTTTCTGTCACTTGACTTGCGGTTTCAGTCTTGGCGAGCACAACGCCTTTAAGCCCTTTGACTCCCTTTAAACCGTCAAGGTCTTGACGCCAGAAATCAGTGGTGTAGTCATTGATGCGAACCCAAGCATTGCCGCCGTTGTTCAACCAGTTGATAACTTTTTCAAGTGCCTGGCCCTTGAACTTAGGGTCTACTGCATCTTCAACGTCAAGAATTATTTCGTCGGCGCGACTCTTAGCTGCCACATCAAACTGCTCGTGATTCATGGCGTTCACCAGAAGCCACGATCTTGAAATCTCTGAATTGCTATTCAATTCAAATCCAATCTGGTTCATCTTTGAACCAGGATTAGCCTAATTGGTTTTTAGTTTGAGCAGGTAGTTGTATCTGCAGTCGTTCCAAGAATTCCGGTTGGCAAAGCCGATGGATTCGGCGAAGCACTTGCATCTGGTGACGCACTTGGTGCCGGAGTCACAACTACTGCACCCTGACCACCATTAGCTTCTGCCAACACAATTGGTTCGTCGTTGCGCAGTTTTTCGAAAATCAAGTTTGCGGTTTCGTATATCGGTGCTACACGACCTGAGTACGGAGCAGGCAATCCGCCTCGGCTAGGCACCTGCAAGAAGGTCATCTTGTCTAGTTCAACGTCCTTTAGTGCGCCGGCTAATGCAACCATCACGTTGGTGCTGGTTAAGCTTTCGCTCAGCTTCATGTTGCGGGCCGCAGCCGATGCAAGTGAGTAAAGATAAATTGGGTTACCCAAAACGCCCGCGCTCTTAACCTTGCGCACTAGCGAAGTCAGGAATACCTGTTGATTTGAAATACGCGACAGATCTGAACCGTCTCCAACACCGTGACGAGTTCTCAAGAACTTCAACGCATCCTTACCCTGCAGCACGTGCTTTCCGGCAGCAAGGTTCAGGTAGGTGTAAGAGTCGTGAATTGGCTTGGTCACACAAACTTCAACGCCACCAATTGCGTTAGACATTTCAATAACGCCCTTGAAGTCAATCATCGCAAGGTACGGAATCTTCAAGCCGGTGAGCGCTTCAACGGTTAGCAGAGTACAACCAGGTCCACCGTTTGCAATCGTGGCATTGATTTGACCAAGCGACTGCGGCAAGTAGCCCGGCCCCGGCGGAGTTGATGTGCTTGGGCAGGCAGGCCATGGCACTAGCAAGTCACGCGGAAAACTCAGCGCGGTTGCGTGCTTACGGTCGGCCGAAACATGCAAAAGAATAATCACGTCAGCCAACACCGATGTCTCGTTGCCGTAACCAGCGCCCTGACCAGCACGAGTATCGCTACCAACCAAAAGCATGTTGATTGGGCCAGCCAAGTCCTTCTCTGTGATCTTGGTGGAACCAGCCAGCACAATTCCGTTGGCCTTGATGGTGTTGGAGAGATCGGCAATCGCGATGCCCGATACGGCAACCGTTGCACCCAGCACAAGACCGATGCCCTTGATGATGATGCCCCAAATAGCACTGGCCTTGGTTTGAACCTTGATACGGCCATGACGCGCGAAAGGCTTACCTTGGCGCTTTGGTTTTTTGATTGGGGCTGGGGTTGTCATTTAGTCAATTTTACAGGCGGAACCTGAGAACTACCTAGGTTTCACTTGGATTGGCCAATGGCAACAACAACACATCGGTTTTGCGCAGGCTTACACAGATTGTTGGTCACTGAACCAGCACCTGAGACAGACACAATGCTTGCCTTGCTTGAGACCTTGACCTGCGCACGAACCGCAAGCGCTCGAGCCAATGACACCTTGTGCTGATAAGCAACCGAGCTCCATGGGAACGTGTGACCAGTAATCTTCACCACATCACTGGTGCGAATGCCGGCAGCAATCAGCGAGGCCTTCTGCGAAGCACTCAACTTGGCACTATTAGCCGCAAAGCTCAAGACAACATACTTATAAGTCTTACCAGCCGACGGCTTACCCGAAACCAAGACAATGTTCTGGAAGTATCTAGGCACCGATACCGTCTTCACGATTGTCAGCGTTTGCCCACCGGTGGTAGTCACCTTAAACGTGATGGTCACGGTCTGACCTGCCCAAGCCGGATTGATTTCAATTGGCAATGTGGTTTGACTTGCTGCAAGTTGAGTTACCTGAACCACTTGATTACCAACCGATACCGTCACCTGGTAACCGGTTGGCGCAACTGAATAAGTTCCAACATTCACCAGAATGTTTGAACCGTTGACTACTGCGGTTGGCTGAGTCTGAGTTGCAGGCTTATTTGTTGTTGCACCAGAACCACCACCAACTGACGCCGCGGTAACAGTTACCGAACCACTTGCATAGCTAAATGTGTAGTTGTTTGCACTAGCAGCTGAACACTGAATAGTGAACGGAGCCGAACTGCTTGGTACTGCTGGGTTGTAGCTTGTTGAACAAACTGGAGCTGTGTAGCCGGCGGCAGTCGATTCTGATTCGCCGTTTGTGAAAGTGCTAACGGTGTAGGTCAGCGGATCAGCAAGTGCCTTACCTTCTGTTGCAGTTTTATTTTCTGCAGTAATCGTGATAGTTCTTGGCGTCACTGTCAGCGTTCCGCTAATGCAAGTGAATGCGTAGTTATCTAGTCCGGTACCAAATAGTGCACCGCTGCAAGGCGTGCTTGGGGAACCGGCGATTACATAAGTTCCAACTGCGGCGGTCGCTTCAAAACCAGTTTCTTTAGCGACCTGCATTCCCATGCCGCTGCTGAATGTACCGAAGGTTACTGAAGAAGTTACAAATTCACCAAGTATCACAAAGGTCTTGTTGTCGATGATCGAATCAATCCGATACACACCAGAACTGATTGGATTGCCGTTTCCGAATGCGTTGATTTCAATTGTGTCGCCAGCAACAAAGTCGTTGGTGTTCGTGGTCTCTAGCTTCAACTGATCCATGTTTGCATCAGTGGAATTTGTAATTCCGCGCTTAGCCACGCTTAGTGAGTTTGCGTAACTGCTTGCGTTGAATGCGTGTAGGACATCGCCAGAAACCAGAGAACCATTTGCATAGGTAAGGGTTGCGTCACTTGAAGTTAGGGTTTGACCGTAAGTCTTGGTCAAGTTGCCAAAGGTCAAGGTCACAGCTTTAGGCAGCACCGTGTAGTTAGCATCTACAAACTTGTCGGCTGCGTTACCAGTGCAGTGAATAAAGTAAGTGCCCACGTTGTAGCGGCTGCCAACAGGCATCTCGTGCGCAGAGTCCCAGACGTTGTCGCTGTAAACCTTGCAAGTTGGCGTACCGGTTGGGGTTCCAACTGCGTCGTACTGGCTGGTCACATCAATATTGCTTTGACCATAGGTACGCACCTGGTTGCGGGCCACAACTGTAGCGGCTGGTGTGATTGCCGCTCCAACGGTGAGATCTCCATCAACGTAGACCACTTCGTAGTTGTCTAGCACGCCAGCTGGTGCGGTTACGTTGCTCACGGTAATTGGGAATACACCCGTAGTTGTTGCCGATTTGCCGGTGCTATCAATGGTCACACCGGTAATGGCCTCACCATTTACTAGTCCATCTACCTTGTAGTCGGTCACTGAGTTCGCAATGTACTCGACTGGAATTACCTCGTATACGCCAGCGGTGTCGCCCGGCTTATTCCACTTCACCTGGAACAAGTGGTCAACGCTTCCTTGGAAGCCCCAGAAATCAATTGGGTAGGTTACCCCGGCGGTTAAAGTGATCGGCGAAGAAGTTGCGTTACAGGTTGACGCACCGTGTGCCTTCCAGTCACTAATTACCTCCACGTTGTTGATCTTTAGGTAAGCACCATCGTCTGTTCTAGTACAGAAGGTGTAGCTGCCTGTGACTTTTGGAGTTAGGTAACCGGTTGAATAAATCACAAAGCTGGTTTTGTATGTTGTTGCGTCACCACATTGGCCTGCGGCAAATCCGTTTGACGCAGCAGGGTTGTTGTAGATATCTATTGGTCCGGTTACGGAAGAACAAATATTTGACTCATAGTCTGCATACTTAACCGCAAAAGCATTTGGAATCATGTCTGAAAGCGGAATTGGGTTATTGGTCAAATTTCCACTGCCGTCTGCAGAAATCAGATCCCAAGCTGGCGATCCGGTCTTTTGGTAGTACCTAGTCAGCACACCTTTATTACTTAGCCCGCCAGTGAAAGTAACCGCCTTATTTTGGGTGGTGCTCTTGTTGTTTGCAGTGATGGTTAGCTTTGCCTTTGTAACGCTTATCAAACCACCCACATAACTGATTGTGTAGTTGCTTGCACTTCCGGTAGAGAATGTTGCATTGCTAACCGAGATTGCGTATGGACCCCCGGCAATTGTTGCTGTAGCGATTGTGCCAGATGAACTAAGTGTTACTGCCGAAACTGCATCAGAGTTCTTTAACCCCCGCACTGTAAAACCATTGCTGGTATTCAGAGTTGTAACTTGGCCGTACTGCTTTGAAATTGAATTTGCAGTTACCGTTAGTGGCGCACGTGTGACCGAATACGAAGCTGCAACAAATTGCAGCGCACTACCCAGCTTGGTAGTTGTAGCGGTAGAACTACATTCACTTACATACGATGTTCCAACAGCTGTGGCCGCGGTTACTGCTGCACCGCCACTTGAAACTTTTGCACTACAGGTAATTGGCGCAGTGAACACATCGTTATCCTGCATATCGGTTGAATAAAGAATCAGCTGAGCGCCGTCGCCGTAAACATTGGTTCCGCTTCCGGCGTAAACCTTTACAGTTGCCGGAACCGGAACCGGACAGGTGTCTGCAGAGTCACCGCTGGTTGACCAGCCCTTGGTTTGCAACATCGCACGTGCATATTGTGCACCTGTGGTGTCTGTCACGTCAGGGCAGGCAACCTTCAAACCTGTGGCACCAAGCACCATACCTGTGTTGTAGATCTGCCCAGCGGTTGGGGTTGCCGATGCGGTTCTGCCCCAAAGGCTCTTCA
>CAZWHL010000049.1:0-5560 GCA_964633625.1 uncultured Rhodoluna sp. | reverse complement strand
CGCGACCCCCTGGACCACAACCAGGTGCTCTACCAGCTGAGCTATACCCACCATGTGTTCTGCACGAGGCACAACAACCGGAACAGTCTATCAGTTCAGGGCTAGTTGTAACCCTTGATGTTTTCAGCGGCAGCCTTGGCTTCATCGGTGCTTGGGCCAGGGGCTGGAACCATTACGGTCTGACGGTAGTACTGAAGTTCTTGGATGGATTCCAGAATGTCGGCCAGAGCGCGGTGTCCGCCATCTTTCTTTGGCATCTGAAAGTAAACCCTTGGATACCAACGGCGAGTCAGTTCCTTGATTGAGCTGACGTCGATGTTTCGGTAGTGCAGGTGCTGATCAAGATTCGGCATGTATTTGTTGATAAACATGCGGTCTGTTCCAATGGTGTTTCCTGCAAGCGGTGCCTCCTTGGCGTTTGGCACAAAGCGCTTGATGTACTCAAGGATCACCTGCTCGGCATCGGCCAAATCAAGACCGTTTTCAACTTCGTTGATTAGCCCTGACTCTGTGTGCATGTTTCGCACGAAATCGTTCATGTTTGCCCAAGAGTCGGCACGTGGCTTGATGACAACGTCTAACCCAGCGTCAAGAATCTCGAGTTCGGAATTGGTGATTACAACTGCAACCTCAACCAGGCAGTCGGCCTCTGGGTTGAGCCCAGTCATCTCGCAGTCGATCCAGACTAGATTTTCTGAAATTTCAATCACAATCCAAAAATAGGGGAGGTCCAAGACAATCGCCCTGGACCTCCCAATTCTAGACCGGCAATTTAGCCCAGCGACGCCTTTCGACGAGCGTGAGCCTTCTTCTCTATGCGGATTGCCTTGCGCTCTTTGCGGCCTTCAACCAACCAGTAAAGAACTGGAACGATGACCAAGGTCAATATGGTTGACGAGAACAATCCACCGATAACCACGACTGCAAGTGGTTGTGAAATGAATCCACCACCACCGGTGATACCTAGTGCCATTGGTGTCAGAGCAAAAATGGTAGCCAAGGCGGTCATCAGAATTGGGCGAAGACGCTGTCTTGCACCATCCATAATGGCCTGCTGAATTGGGCGACCCTGCTTTCGATATTGATTGATCAAGTCGATCAAAACGATTGCGTTTGTAACCACAACTCCAACCAGCAACAACATACCAATCAGCGACGGAACACCAAGAGGGGTATCGGTGATTAGTAGAAGGCCAAGTGCGCCGGTTGCTGCAAACGGAATCGAGATCAACAAAATTAGCGGCTGAATCAAGCTGCTGAATGTTGCCACCATAACTACAAACACGATTGCAATTGCGGCAAGTAACGCGAGACCAAGTTGGCTAAATGAATCGGCCTGGTCGGCGCTAATTCCACCAAGAGTTGCGGTGGTGCCAAGGGGCAGCGTTACCGACTTTAAGCGCTTGGTGACCTCTGCCGAGATTGCACCAAGGTTGTCGCCGCTAGGAGTAAGTGAGACCTTTGCTGTGCGATCGCCCTTTTCGCTTGTGATTGAAACTGGAACGTCTACTTCTTCAATCTTTGCGATTGTGGAAAGTTTCACGACACCGGAGGTGCTTGGAACGCTGATGTTCTTTACATCTTCGACGGTCTTTGGAATTTCAGTCTGCACAACATAAATTGAGGTTTCGACATTGTCTAGGTTTACCTTGCCGATGCTGCTTGGGCGAAGTTTTGACGCAACTATTCCACCAACTGCAATTTCGGTAAGTCCCTTACCTGCAGCAGCCTTGCGATCAACTGTTACACGTAGCGTGCGCTGAGTCTCGGCAAGTGAATTCTTTACCTCTGATGTGCCAGGTGTTCCAGTCATCGCCGTTTGAATTGCGGAGATTGCGGTCTGAAGTTTTTCATCGCTCGGCGCCAAAACCTTGATGTCTACGGTGCTGGACGAACCAAAGCCTGGGCCGCCACCCGAGCTGAACTTAACTTCACCAAGCGAAGGATCGGTGGCGAATTTCTTTTCAAGATCGGCTTGAATTGCGACAGCGTCAGCCTTTTCAACAAGCGATACCTGCAGTGAGGTTCCGCCGGCCGCGGCGCCAAAGGCAACTCGTCCATCGCCGGTTGAACCAATCGAAGTTTGAACGACTTCAATGTTCTTGTCGTTTAACAGAATCGCCTCAAGCTTGGCAGCAGCCTGGTCTTTTTGCTCAAAAGTTGCACCGGCAGGCAGGGTCTGATTAATCACAAAACCGCTTGAACCTGAGCTTCCAATGAAGTCCGTCTTTAGGAATGGAACAAGACCAAATGTGAAGATCAAGATAATCACCGAGGCAACAATTGTGATTACCGGGTGTCGTTGAGTGCCGCGCAAGATTGGCAGATAGCCGCGCTGAAGCAGGCTCTTGCGCTCCTTCTCTTCCTCAAGCTTGCGGGCCTGTTCGGCAAGCACAGAGGCCTCAAACTCACTTGCCTGTGCCACCTGGACTGGGTTCTTGAGGAACCAATAGGCCAGTACCGGCACGATGGTTAGCGATACGAATAGCGATGCAACCAGCGCGATGGTGAAGGTGAAGGCAAACGGACGGAAAATCTCACCGATAAGTCCACTAACCAAGGCAATCGGCAAGAATACTGCAACAGTGGTGATTGTCGCGGCGGTAATAGCTCCTGCCACTTCTTTCACGGCGTCGAGGATTGCCTGCTTCTTTGGTTCGCCGTAAGAAAGGTGGCGGTTAATGTTTTCGATAACCACGATGGAGTCATCCACCACGCGACCGATTGCAATAGTCAAAGCGCTAAGGGTCAAGATGTTTAGCGAGTAACCAAACTGACCAAGGCCAATAAAGGTAATCAAAACTGAGGTTGGAATCGAGATTGCTGTGACCAAAGTTGATCGAACAGAAAGCAAGAACAGCAAGATCACGACGATAGCAAAGCCAAGGCCCAGCAAGCCCTCTGTGCTGAGATTCTCAAGAGACTTTTCTACGAATGGGGCTTGGTCGAATACGGTGACGATTGTCACTGCACCAAGCTTCTTCTTGAGTTCAGCGATCTTGTCTTTCACTCCGTGAGACACGGCAACAGTGTTGCCATCAGGGGTCTTCACGATAGAGATAGAAAGCGCCTCTTTACCGTTCGTGCGAGCGATGCTTGTGGTCGGCGCATTCTCAAGTGTCACGGTAGCCACATCTGCGATGGTTAGCGATGAAGTCTTTGCTGCTGCACGGGGAATTGAGATACCTGCAGGTATCTGGCTGCTACCACTGAAACCAGCGAAAGACGATGGTGCTGCGGAAGTTGATGATCCCACTAATGCCAAGCTCTTGAAATCTTCGAGACTATTTACTGGAGTTCCAACTTCTACTGAGATCGAACCCTTTTCATCATCGATTGTTCCGGCTGGAATGATAAATCCGTTGGATTGAAGCGCGTTTGTTATTGACTGCTGGGTTAGGCCATTTGCTGCCATAACCGCGGTATTGAATTTTAAGTTAATGCGCTTTTCTTTTACACCGGCGATGGTCACATCGCGTACTCCCTTGATGTTTGAAAATAGTGGTGTTGCTACATCACTAAGGGTTTGAGCTAACGCCTCGTTATTGCCGTCATTTGCAGAAACTCCAAGGGCGATTATTGGCACAGAGTCAAAGCTTCCGGAAAGAATGTTAGGTTCCACATCACTAGGGAGACTGGCTTTAATCTTGGCAATAGCCGCAGAAAGAAGTTCAGTAACTTTGGAAGTTGCTGTTCCATACTCAAATTCCACACGCACGATCGAGATATTGCTTTGTGAGGTTGAGGTTGAGTTGACCAGTCCATCAATTTTGCGGACTTCGTCTTCAATGATCTTGCTGACTTGGTTGTCAACTACTTCGGGCGAGGCACCAGGATATGCAGTCACAATCGCTGCTTGTGGAACCGCAAATGATGGAACAAGTTCCTGCTTCAATGCTCCTAGCGAGATGAATCCGAATACCGCTGTGATCACGGTGATGAGGGCAACTACTGAGCGATTGGCAACACTTAGCTTGGCAAGACGAAACACAAATACCTCTTTCAGGGGACTCCTATAGGCTAACCCGCCAGCGCTGTCCGCTATTCCATGCCTTTAGTAGCGCGGAAAGTAGGCTGTCTGAATGAGCGAAAACCTACCTAACTGCCCACAATGCAACAGCGAATACACCTACGAAATGGGAGCACTCCTGGTTTGCCCGGAGTGTGCCCACGAGTGGTCGGCCGAGGCAGACGAGAACACCGATGAAGTTCGCGTGGTCAAGGATGCTGTTGGCAATGTTTTGGCCAACGGCGACGCCGTAACGATTATCAAGGATCTGAAGATCAAAGGAAGCTCAACCTCTGTGAAGGTAGGCACCAAGGTTCGCAATATCAGATTGATCAGCCCGGTAGATGGTCACGATATTGATGCCAAGGTCGACGGCTTTGGCTCGATGTACCTAAAGTCCAGCATCGTTAAAAAGGTGCTGTAGGCAAGAAATTATTTTGCGGCAGACTTTTTACGACTTGCTGCAATTACGCTAACCAGCGCAGAAATTCCAATCGAAGCCACAATCACAATCAGCGAGGTGTTGCTGCTGATCTCAGGTGCCCATTCAATGTGGTGTCCACCATTAATGAAAGGTAACTCGTTGACGTGCATCGCGTGAGCTACCAGCTTAAATCCAATAAACCCAAGAATGAAAGCGATTCCGTACTTCAGGTATTCAAGCTTGTCTAATAGACCACCAAGTAGGAAGTAAAGCTGGCGAAGACCCATAAGCGCAAAAACGTTCGCTGCAAAAACGATAAACGCGTCTGTTGTGATTCCAAAGATTGCCGGGATCGAGTCAAATGCAAACATCACGTCGGTTAAGGCGATTGCCGCAAAGACAACAATCATCGGTGTGAAAACTTTTTTACCGTTCACCACAGTGCGGATCTTGGCGCCGTCGTAGTTTTCAGAAACGTGAATTCGCTTACGCAGCAGCGTGATGAGCTTGCTTTCCGATTCTTCTTCGTCATCGTGGCTTCTGAATGCCTGGTGATAGGCGGTGTAAAGCAGGAACGCACCAAATAGGTAAAAGATTGCGCTGAACTGTTCGATCAATGCTGCACCAACCAAAATGAAGATTCCACGAAGGACTAGCGCCATGATCACGCCAACCATCAACACTTCCTGTTGGTACTTCCTGTCAACCTTGAAGCGAGTCATGATGATTACAAAGACAAATAGGTTGTCGATGCTGAGGCTGTATTCCGTTAGCCAACCGGCAACGAATTCACTGGCCTTGGTTGCGTCCACGGTTAACCAAAGAATTAGACCAAACACTAAAGCGAGTGCCGCATAGAAACTGACCCAGAGCGCTGATTCTTTTGCACTTGGAATGTGAGGGCGTTTGAAAATTAACAGAACGTCTGCCAGCAGGATTGCAGTCAAGACAACCATCGAGATGATTTCAAACCAAAAGTAAGAATTTTCGCTCATAAGCCCCAAGTCTAAACGGCTACCGGACCGTGATGGGCAGTTGGCCTTTAGACTGTTAGACGTTGCTTATTGCAATGTGCCCTCGTAGCTCAGTGGATAGAGCAAGAGCCTTCTAATCTCTTGGTCGCAGGT
>CAZWHL010000048.1:0-5832 GCA_964633625.1 uncultured Rhodoluna sp. | reverse complement strand
TTACCGAGGCGCTAGCGCTTATCGGTCTTGCAACCCCATTCATCTTCGCTTAGTCAGTCAGGAAACTTAAACCATGATTTCAAGGATTCTCGCTAGTGCAGCGGAGGGTGAGGCTGCGCCAAACCCACTGTTGCCATCTAGCTACGATCTCCTTTGGTCTTCGGTCGTTTTCGTAATTCTGCTTGCCTTCTTCTGGTTCAAGGTTCTGCCTAACTTTAAGAAGACTCTTGATGACCGCACTGAGGCGATCGAAGGTCGTCTTGAAGCGGCAGAAAAGGCTCAGGCCGAGGCTGCAGCTAAGACTGCAAACATCGAAGCCGAGCAGGCAGCTGCGCGTGCAGAAGCAGCAGAGATTCGTGAGGCAGCTCGCGCTGAGGGTGCAGTCATTTTGGCTGAACTTAAGGAGCAAGCATCTGCCGAAGCGGCTCGTTTGACTGCAACCGCAAAGGCACAGATTGAAGCAGAGCGTCAGGCAGCATTGATTTCACTTCGCGCAGAGGTTGGCACACTTGCCATTGACCTTGCGTCAAGCGTTGTTGGTGCAAGTCTGCAGAACGACAAGATCGCTAGCTCAGTAGTCGACCAGTTCTTGGCCGACCTAGAGTCAGCAGGCAAGAAGAACTAATGGCAAGCTCAACCAGACAGTCGCTAGCTGCAGCAAAGACAGCGCTAAACCCGCTTCTTGCTAAGGCAGACCTCAAGTTCGCAGAAGAGATTTTTGCAATCGGCGCAGCCGTAGCATCTTCATCTCAGTTGCGCAGCATCCTCTCGGACCCTTCCGCCGAGGCTAAGGCAAAGTCAGGAGCGTTGGCTGCCGTTTTTGGTAAGAACGTTTCTGCAATTGCACTTGAGTTCGCGACTACTCTGGTTGAACTTCGCTGGTCAACCGGGCAGGACCTGGTTAGCGCATTCGAGCAGCTAGCTGTTTACGCAGTTGCTGCGATTGCCGCAAACAACAAAAAGATCGCCGATGTTGAAAGTGAACTATTCGCTTTCAAGCAGGCTGTTGATTCAGACCAGGATCTTCAGTTTGCACTTGGCGACCGTCTTGCTTCAGAGGATGCACAACTTGAGTTGGTATCAGCACTGATTAAGGGCAAGGTCAGCGATGAGGCTGCGGTTCTGATTCGTCGTGCGGTTACCGGTGCTCGTCGTCGTCGCGTTGCGCTTGTTCTTGAGCAGTTCGGTAAGCAGGTTTCTGCTTATGCAGAGCGCCTAGTTGCAACTGTTACCGTGGCGGCACCGATGAGCGCAGCTCAGCTGGATCGTCTTGAAGGTGTTCTGGCAAAGTCTTACGGACAGAGCCTGAAGCTAAACGTTGAGGTTGATCCAGCAATCCTCGGCGGCATCAAAGTGCAGGTTGCTGGAGAGATTCTTGACGGAAGCCTGGCTTCACGTCTTACCGACGCAAAACTTCAGTTGGCATAACCACCAACTGACCAAAAACTTCAGTCACTAATCCGACTGAGAGACCAACAGGGGTTCGCCCCAGAAGTAGAGGAACGAGATGGCAGATCTGAAAATCAGCCCGAACGAGATTCGCGACGCTCTTAAGGACTTCGTTAAGTCTTACGAGCCAGCCAAGGCTTCTCGCTCAGAGGTGGGCCACGTAATCGATGCCGGTGACGGTATTGCTCACGTCGAAGGACTACCAAGTGCGATGGCTAACGAGCTACTAAAGTTCGCCGATGGCACTCTAGGCCTTGCCTTGAACCTCGACGAGCGCGAGATTGGTTCCGTTGTGCTCGGAAACTTCGAAGGCATCGTTGAGGGTATGGAAGTTCACCGCACTGGTGAAGTTCTTTCTGTACCTGTTGGTGACGCATTCTTGGGTCGCGTTGTTGACCCGCTAGGAAACCCAATCGATGGTCAGGGTGACATCAAGGCAGAGGGTCGTCGTGCGCTAGAGCTTCAGGCTCCTGGTGTTATGGCTCGTAAGTCTGTTCACGAACCACTTCAGACCGGTATCAAGGCAATCGACGCGATGATCCCAGTTGGTCGTGGTCAGCGTCAGCTAATCATTGGTGACCGTCAGACCGGTAAGACCGCTATTGCGATCGACACCATCATCAACCAGAAGGCAAACTGGGAGTCAGGCGACGTCAACAAGCAGGTGCGTTGCATCTATGTTGCGATTGGTCAAAAGGGTTCAACCATTGCTGGTGTTAAGGGCGCTCTTGAAGAAGCTGGCGCCATGGAGTACACCACCATCGTTGCGTCTCCTGCATCTGACCCAGCTGGTTTCAAATACCTAGCTCCTTACACCGGTTCTGCAATTGGTCAGCACTGGATGTACGGCGGCAAGCACGTACTAATCATTTTTGATGACCTTTCAAAGCAGGCTGAGGCATACCGTGCCGTTTCACTGCTCCTACGTCGTCCACCAGGCCGCGAGGCTTACCCAGGTGACGTGTTCTACCTTCACTCACGACTACTAGAGCGTTGTGCAAAGTTGAACGACGAGCTTGGCGGCGGTTCAATGACTGGTCTTCCAATCATTGAGACAAAAGCAAACGACGTTTCTGCATACATTCCAACCAACGTGATTTCGATTACCGATGGTCAGATCTTCTTGCAGTCAGACTTGTTCAACTCGAACCAGCGTCCTGCGATTGACGTAGGTATCTCTGTTTCGCGTGTTGGTGGTGCAGCGCAGGTTAAGGGTATTAAGGGTGTTTCAGGAACCCTAAAGCTTGAGCTAGCTCAGTACCGCGCACTTGAGGCATTCGCAATGTTTGCGTCTGACCTTGATGCAGCTTCACGTCAGCAGCTAGCTCGTGGCGCACGTCTGATGGAACTGCTAAAGCAGCCTCAGTACTCTCCATACCCAGTTGAGGAACAGACCGTTTCTATCTGGGCTGGTACCACCGGAAAGCTTGATGAAGTTCCAGTTGAGGACGTACTGCGTTTTGAGGCTGAGCTTCTTGAGCACCTTCGCCGCAACACCAAGGTCCTAACCACCATTCGCGAGACCAGCAAGCTGGAGAGCGACACCGTGGCAGAACTTGAAAAGGAAGTTACAAAGTTCAAGAAGAGCTTTGCAACTAAGGCAGGTACTCCGCTTCCTTCAAACAGTGCAGCAGCGCTAGACGAAGAAGACGTAAACCAGGAACAGATCGTGAAGGGCAAGAAGAAGTAATTCTTCATACTCGAACGAAACTAACCACAAAGACTATTTAGATACAGAGAGCGAGGAGAGAACATGGGAGCGCAACTTCGCGTCTACAGACAAAAAATTAAGTCTGCACAGACCACCAAGAAGATCACTCGTGCCATGGAATTGATCTCCGCTTCGCGCATTAACAAGGCTCAGCAGCGCGTTGCAGCATCAACCCCTTACTCGCGTGCAGTTACTCGTGCGGTTTCAGCGGTAGCAACATTCTCAAATGTTGATCACCCGCTAACCACAGAGCCGGCTCGCATTGACCGCGCAGCAGTTGTGATTTTTACTTCTGACCGTGGTCTTGCTGGTGCATTCTCATCAAACGTTCTAAAAGAGGCGGAGCAGCTAACCAACCTTCTCAAAGAGCAGGGCAAGGAAGTTGTCTACTACCTAGTTGGTCGTAAGGCTGTTGCTTACTTTGGTTTCCGTCGCCGTTCATTTGCCCAGAGCTGGATTGGTGGAACTGACCTTCCGCAGTTTGGCACCGCTAAAGAAATCGCAGATGCAGTTGTTGCTGCATTCAACACCGATTACAAAGACGGTGGCGTGGACGAGATCCACCTAGTTTCAAACCGCTTCATCTCGATGATTGCTCAGGTTCCAGAGGTAGTTCGTCTGCTTCCGCTTGAGATCGTTGAGGGTGTTGAGGCACCTGCGGAATCTCAGGTTTACCCGCTTTACGAGTTTGAACCTGATGTAAACAAGGTGCTAGATGCTCTGCTACCGGTTTACATTGAGAGCCGTATTTACAACGCAATGCTTCAGTCTGCTGCTTCAGAGCACGCAGCTCGTCAGAAGGCAATGAAGTCAGCTACCGACAACGCCGACAAGCTGATCAAGAACTACACACGCCTTTCAAACCAGGCGCGTCAATCAGAAATTACGCAACAGATTTCCGAAATTGTTGGTGGTGCAGACGCTTTGTCTACTGCCGGCAACGAGGACTAAGAGAAAGAAAGAGAAATGGCCGAGACCAAGAACAAGGCTGGAGTAGGACGCATTGCACGCGTTACTGGTCCAGTTGTTGACATCGAGTTCCCGCACGATGCCATCCCTGCAATTTACAACGCTCTAACTACTGAGCTAGACGTAGCAGGCGAGAAGACCACTCTTACTCTTGAGGTTGCGCAGCACCTCGGAGATGACCTAGTGCGTGCCATTGCATTGAAGCCAACCGATGGTTTGGTTCGAGGTGCAGAGGTTGCCGACACAGGCGCTCCTATCTCAGTACCTGTAGGTGACGTCACCAAGGGTCACGTATTCAACGTGACCGGTGAAGTTCTGAATGCCAAGCCAGGCGAGAAGATCGAAGTTAAAGAAACTTGGTCGATCCACCGTCAGCCACCTGCGTTCGACCAGCTTGAGTCAAAGACCACCATGTTCGAGACCGGTATCAAGGTTATTGACCTTCTTACTCCTTACGTGCAGGGTGGAAAGATTGGTCTATTCGGTGGTGCCGGTGTTGGTAAGACCGTTTTGATTCAGGAAATGATTTACCGTGTGGCAGAAAACCACGATGGTGTGTCTGTATTCGCCGGTGTGGGTGAGCGTACTCGTGAGGGTAACGACCTAATCGACGAAATGACCGAGTCTGGTGTTATCGACAAGACCGCTCTGGTCTTTGGGCAGATGGATGAGCCACCTGGCACACGTCTTCGCGTTGCTCTTTCAGCGTTGACCATGGCGGAGTACTTCCGCGATGTTCAGAAGCAGGACGTGCTGTTGTTCATCGACAACATCTTCCGCTTTACTCAGGCAGGTTCTGAGGTATCGACCCTGCTAGGTCGTATGCCATCTGCCGTGGGTTACCAGCCAAACCTGGCCGATGAGATGGGTCTGCTACAGGAGCGCATCACATCAACCCGTGGTCACTCGATTACCTCGCTGCAGGCGATTTACGTTCCTGCGGACGACTACACCGACCCAGCGCCGGCAACCACATTTGCTCACTTGGATGCAACCACCGAGCTTTCTCGTGACATTGCATCTCAGGGTCTGTACCCTGCAGTGGACCCACTGACCTCGACTTCACGTATCTTGGACCCTCGCTACATCAGCAAGGATCACTACGAGACAGCAACTCGAGTTAAGTCGATCCTGCAGAAGAACAAGGAGCTTCAGGAAATCATTGCGATTCTTGGTGTTGAGGAGCTTTCTGAAGAAGACAAGATCACAGTTTCACGCGCACGTCGTATTCAGCGCTTCTTGTCACAGAACACCTACATGGCTACCAAGTTCACCGGTGTTCCTGGTTCTACCGTGCCACTGAAGGACACAATCGAAGGCTTCGCAGCTATTGCACGCGGTGACTTCGACCACGTTGGTGAGCAGGCTTTCTTCAACCTTGGTGACATCAACGATGTTCTAAAGGAATGGGACAAGATTCAGAAGGAATCAGGTAAGTAATAATGGCCACCCTTCGTGTTGAACTAGTAGCTGCCGACCAGGCCGTATGGACTGGCGAAGCCAAGATGGTTGTTGCAAAGACCGTCGAAGGTGAGATTGGTTTGCTACCAGGTCACGAACCAATGCTTGCCATTCTTGGCGCCGGCGAGGTTCGCATCACTCTTGAAGACGGAAACGTCATCAAGGCAAATGCCGAAGACGGATTCCTGTCAGTAGAGAACAACGTTGTGGCAGTAGTTGCTCGCAATGCTTCACTTGTCTAA
>CAZWHL010000047.1:2229-5964 GCA_964633625.1 uncultured Rhodoluna sp. | reverse complement strand
GTTAGTCAGCGCCGAGACGAGATTCTCGAGGCAATTCGTGACAACCAAGTAGTGGTGATTGCCGGCGCTACCGGTTCAGGCAAGACTACCCAGATTCCAAAGATGTGCCTTGAGCTTGGGCGCACCAGCATTGCTCACACCCAGCCACGCCGAATTGCCGCACGTTCGGTTGCCGAGCGCATTGCCGAGGAACTAAAGGTTGAGCTTGGCGGCTTGGTTGGTTACCAGGTGCGCTTCACCGATAAAGCAAGCAGCGAAACCAAAGTCAAAGTTATGACAGACGGTATTTTGCTAAATGCGATGCAGCGTTACCGAAATTTGGAACCTTACGACACCATCATTATCGATGAGGCACACGAACGAAGTTTGAACATTGACTTCTTGCTTGGTTATCTAAAGCAGTTGTTGCCAAAGCGCCCAGACCTAAAAGTAATTGTCACCTCGGCAACGATTGATCCGGAATCATTTAGCAGGCACTTCAACGATGCACCGATAATTGAAGTGAGTGGCCGAACCTTTCCGATTGAAATTCGGTACTTGGAAACAGCTCGCGAAGTCGGGGACGATTCTGACCCAGATGAAGAGACAACCGCCAGCGATTACCTAGACGGAATCGTGAATGCGCTTGATGAGCTAAAGAACGAACCCGATGGTGACACCCTCGTGTTCTTGTCTGGTGAGTCAGAGATTCGCGATGCGCAAGAGGCAATCCAGGGTCGAATAACTTCAGGTGCGCTTGGTAAGGGTGTTGAGGTGCTGCCGCTTTATGGTCGCTTGAGCGCAGCAGAACAGCATAGGGTTTTTGAGCCAAGCAAAATTGTTGGGCTAAAGCGCCGCGTAATTTTGGCTACCAACGTAGCCGAGACTTCTCTAACGATTCCAAACATCAAATACGTAATCGATGCCGGTACCGCACGCATCTCTCGCTACAGCCCACGTGCAAAAGTTCAGCGACTACCAATCGAAGCTATTTCTAAGGCTAGTGCGAATCAGCGTGCCGGTCGTGCGGGTAGAACCAGTCCGGGTGTGGTGATTCGTCTCTACTCAGAAGAAGATTTTGAATCGCGACCGGAATTTACAGACCCAGAGATTCTGCGCACCAACCTGGCATCGGTAATTTTGCAGGCGGCACAACTTGGCCTTGGTGACATATCGGCGTTCCCGTTCTTGCAGGCCCCGGATGCCCGCGGCGTAAAGGATGGCCTAGGCCTATTGGGTGAGTTGGGTGCCGTGAAGGACCCAAAGGGTAAGACCGTTGAGCTAACTAAGGTGGGGCGTGACCTAGCTCGCTTGCCAATTGAGCCACGCTTTGGCCGCATGTTGCTGGAGTCCAAGAAGCACGATCTGGTGCGCGAGGTAATGATTATCGTGGCCGGACTGACCATTCAAGACCCACGTGAGCGCCCACTGGCAAAGCGCCCGCAGGCAGATCAATCACATGCCCGATTTGCTGATCCAACCAGTGACTTCTTGAGTTTGTTGAATCTGTGGAACTACATAGAGGAACAGCAGCAGAAGTTATCGTCATCGGCATTTCGCAGACTTTGTAAAAACGAGTTCCTAAATTATTTGCGCGTGCGCGAATGGCAAGACCTAATAAAGCAGCTCAAGTCAATTGCTAAGCCGCTAGACATCATTCCGGGCAATCCCAAGGTAAACCCCGATGGCATTCACCAGTGTTTGCTTGCCGGTTTGTTGAGTCAAATTGGATTGAAGCAACTTAGCGATAAAAAGGCAGCCGATCAGGTTAAGAAGTCTGGCGAAAAATCAGCGAAGGTATCAAACGAGTATCTGGGTTCAAACGGTAAAAAGTTTGTGGTGTTCCCTGGTTCAGCCTTGGCCAAGAAACCACCAGCAGCAATCATGAGCGCAGAGTTAGTTGAAACCAGCAGATTGTTTGCTCGCATGAATGCGGCCATCAATCCGGAATGGGCAGAATCGCTAGCCGGAGATTTGGTGAAGCGCAGTTACAGCGAACCGCACTGGGAGAAATCTCAGGGCGCAGTTGTGGCATACGAACGCGTGATGTTGTTTGGTGTTCCAATTGTTGTTTCACGCCGAATGCAATATTCACGAATTGATGTTTCGCTTTGCCGCGATCTGTTTATTCGTCACGCGCTGGTTCACGGTGAGTGGGATTCCAAGCCGCAATTTGATCGCGCGAATCAACAACTTCTGAAACAACTTGAGGCACTTGCAGAACGCGCACGCAAACCACAGTTTGCACCAGATGATGAAGACGTTTACCGTTTCTACAACGCCCGAATTCCGGAAGACGTTTTCTCTACCCGAACTTTTGAGGGGTGGTGGCGCAAGGCTAAGCACGAGACACCTGAGCTGCTCACTATGACTCGAGACGACTTACTGCCACCCGAAATCAAGGCACCAAGTGATGCGGATAATCCAAAGGTTTGGCGTTCAGGGGATCAGGAATTCAAATTGCGCTATCGCTACGAACCGGGTGCCCCGGATGACGGTGTCACGGTCGATATTCCGGTTACCGAGCTTGCGAACATGAGTGTTGATGAATTTGATTGGCTGGTTCCGGGGATGCGCGTGGATCTATTAGCCGAGTTGATTAGGGGACTACCAAAGAACTTGCGACGCAACGTGGTGCCGGCGGTGGACTGGGCAAAAAAGGCTTTGGCCACTCTGCCCGAGTACCCGAATGAGCCGCTGGTGGCCACTCTGGCTAAGACTCTGCGCACGCTCAGTGGCACGCACATGACCGCCGACGATTTTGATTTTGCCGCGCTTCCAACCTCGCTTCGCATGACGTATCGCGTGGTTGATGCCAATGGGCGCACTCTGGGACTTGGCCTGGATCTTGCAACGCTCCAGCACAAGCTGGGGCCGGTGGCACACGGTGAGGCACCAAGGAAGGTTGTGATTGATACCGCCAAGAAGACCTCAGAGCTTGCGCATTCGGTACGCGAGAAAATTGCCTCGCCTGCCGATTACGTTGCTGAGCATCTGAGTAAGGAAGAGAAGCTTTCACTGGTTGCAGTTGGCTACAAGAACACCGCTTCATTCGTTGACGATGTATTCACCGCGCTGATTGATCAAGAAATTACTGCACGTGGTTTAGGTGCCAACTCCGATGACATTCGCGCTGCCGTAGTTGAGCGAAGCATTGAGCAATGCTTTGAGGTGGCAAAGGTGATGGAAAAGATTGCAGTGAGCTTCCGCCAGGCAAGTAAGGCAATTTCTGAGGTGCAAGATATGTCTGTGCTGCATGTCCTTGCTGCCGAGAAAATTCACATCGCTCAGCTGATGAGTGGAAATGTGGTTAGCTCTACCGGGCTCGAGCGAATTACAAGAATTCCGGTTTACCTGCAGGCTAGCAAAATGCGCATCGAAAAACTTTTGGAAAACCCAGAACGAGATCGAATCGCTGAGATTGAACTGAACGAAGCGCTTGCCCTAGTTTCCAAAGCGCCTGGCGACAAGGTTGCAGCTGTGCGTTGGATGCTAGAAGAGTTGCGAGTGAGTCTGTTTGCACAAGTACTAGGTGCTGCCGAAACTGTATCGGTTCAGCGAATTAAAAAAGCACTGCAGTAAAAATTATTACTTAATCGCCTTTTTGATTAGTGCGGTGATTTTCTTTTCAACATCGGCATTCCAGCCAATCACTGCAAACGATGTTGCCCACATGGCATCTTTATCTAGGTTTGCGGCATCCTGAAAACCAAGCGTTGAGTAGCGGGCTTTGAACTTGCCGGCATCTTGAAAGAA
>CAZWHL010000047.1:0-2129 GCA_964633625.1 uncultured Rhodoluna sp. | reverse complement strand
GCCCCCGGTAATAGCGTAATCTCAAACAATGAGCGATTTGAATGAAGTTGGCGAACGAGACAACTGGATCTGTTGGTTGTGCGATACGCCGGTTGATCCTGACGCCTCAGTGAATTCTGATTTAGGACCAAGCACCGATAGCTACGCTGCAGCCAAGGCAAAGAAGGGCACCGAAGTTGTTGAGCGTTTAGCTCACCGCCAGTGCAACACAATGCGTGGAAAGATTGCGCCGGTTGTGCCATGGTCAAAAGACTTGTTCGTAGTTGATCCATCACCAATCTTTGAATCGGTTGAACGCCTGAAAGCCAAGGGTGGTCGCGAGATTGTGGCACGGTGCCCTGATGAGAATGATGCCAACCAAGCATCGGTCTGGTTATTGGATCGTCTATCCCGACTGGCACCAGAAACAAATTTCAGCACAGAGATTAAACCTGGCGGCGGCCAGTTTATGTTGGCCCTAAAGGTTGATTAGGAATTTCTAATAATGAAGTTTCTTAAGGGATCTGTCATAGCAATCACTGCAACACTTTTCCTGTCTGGCTGCACACCAACTTCACTTCCAACAGTAGAGACTATAACGAGTGCTGACCTTGCGCCTTTGAAATTGGTGAAAGAAGTTAAGGGCTATTGCTATCCAACTGAGTTTTTTTGTGGGAATCCGCTCTTTGAACCAATGTTCACTGCGCCTGCTGATGCAGATCCAGTTGAGGTGTGCGACAAGGTTATTGATCTTCAGCAAAAAATTGGCTTTATTGCCTATGCCCCAAACGGTGGAAACGCTGCCAAGGTATCAGATGTTCAGGCCGTGAAGGATTTCTGTGCCGCTGGATTTGTTTTAGGTGGTGATGATGGTACGGGCGCACCATTCTACGAAGGAACCACATTATTCGACGACGGCGCTAAAGACGGCGTAGGAAAAGTTACCGTTATAAATCGCGAATCGTCTGGCTACACGGTCGTTTTTTCGGTTAGCAAAAACCTTGGTCGAGTGGGTTGGGTTTCTTATGGTGGTACGCCAACTCACATGAATAACTAAGGTCTGGTTACTGCGAACCAGCGACCTTCGTTGTCTGGGAACGCAAAAGAGTCAACTCCACCCTGGTTACCAACCTCTGTTGCCTGGACACCTGCAGCAACCAATTTTTCGCGAGTGGCTGCCAGGTCATCAACATTGAACGCAATTGATGGAGTAGCCAGGTCAAGTCCATGTGGGTTATTTGCCATAAGTGCTAGTGGCACCAGTTCAAATGCGAATGGCTGGTCGGCGAAGCCAACCTGAACGATCGAGAAATCTCCGGCTGACTTGCGACCCTTTTCAACCATTCCAATTTTTTCAGTCCAGAACTTCAGGCAGTCATCTGCATTTGTCACATAAAGAACTACGTAGCCAACTCGCATTATTTCTCCGAATCAAGTTTTATTAGTAAATCCTATTGCTCAATTGTGACTCTAGTTAAAGCTGCTTTAGCTTGGTGCAGATAAAATACTTGCGAAGCCTTGTTATTTTTATGATTTTGCTTCACTCAAATCCGAATAGAAGAAAGTGAAGAAATGAACGAGGAAAAGAAAGACAAGAAAATCCAGGAGATGTCTGACTGGGTTGAGTTGAGAGATTCTTGGACCCGCAAGCGTTTTGATTTTCAAGAACGCTGGCACGGTTGGAGATCTCCGACAGGTCTTGGTCTGGGATTTGTTCTGCTTTCAGCAGGACTCTTCCTTCTGAGTCTGGCTTGGACGAACTTGGTTCGATAGCCAAAATGCCCCTGATGGATATCAGGGGCATTTCAAATTTTCGTGGAGAATTCGAGGACGCAATCACTCAACGCAGACCAATGCTGGCGCGGAAGTGTGGTTGGCGATTCGCCTTCTAGGTCAAGGAACCTACTTCGGCGAATTTGTTATGAATAGCCTGACCTTTTGAGTTGCCTTGACTTTCCTCGCCCAGATAACGATTAGTGGTGTGATTATTGCGGTGGGGGCTAACCACACAATCACTTTGAAGGGGCTGGTCGGATCTAACCTTGGGACCACTTGTTGAACCAGCACTGCTGTGATTGTTGCGATAGTTCCACCTAGCATGTGGGAAAGGTGATTTGAAATCCTGGTTCCGAAATCTTCGGTCTTTCCCC
>CAZWHL010000046.1:2754-6128 GCA_964633625.1 uncultured Rhodoluna sp. | reverse complement strand
GATTTGGTTGCGTGGTTAGATGATCGTCTAAACGCCCACGAACACCTGGACGAAATTTAAGCAGGTGGGTTTAAGCCTAGCTTTTCGGAAGCCTTAGCAACATTTGGTAAAGCACACATCGCCACGGCTTCTTCGATTGGGTTAAGCAGCAAGTCCTGAGTATCTGGGTGCTTCTCCATGTAGCGCACTGTGTACGAGCAAACTGGCACAACCTTGTGCTTGCCCTCGGCACGAACATCATCAAGCGCAAACTTGGTCAAGATAGCAGCCAGGTTCTTGCCCTGGTGCGCAGGGTTAACAAAAGTGTGAGTGAAGTGGATTTCATTAACCATCTGGCTGTATTCCAGGTGGCCTACCTCTTCGTTTCCGATGAAGATCGCGTATCGGTGTGCATTTGGCTCGTGTACAACGTTAGGTGTTGACTCGCTCATGATGTTAATCTCTTTCTGTGCCGATAAATCAAATCTTCAAGGGGGATAACCTCTCTATCTTGAAGTCTATTCCGAGCGAGTCAGTTCAGCTGATCTACATTGATCCGCCGTTCAACACCGGGCGCACTCAGAGCCGTGGCACTACAACTACAACCCGCACCGATACCGGAAACCGCGTTGGCTTTAAGGGCAAGCGCTACGACGTGGTGCGCGAGACTGTGCTTTCTTATGACGATGAGTTTGAGGACTTTTGGTCTTTCTTAGAGCCGCGGCTTGAAGAGGCTTGGCGCCTGTTGGACCAGACCGGAACCCTTTATCTGCACTTGGATTACCGCGAGGCACACTATGCCAAGGTGTTGCTGGATGCGCTGTTTGGGCGTGATTGCTTCTTGAACGAGATCATCTGGGCGTATGACTACGGAGGCAAGAGCAAGAACAAGTGGCCCTCTAAGCACGACACCATTTTGGTTTACGTGAAAGACCCAGCCAAGTATTACTTCAACTCGGCTGAGGTTGACCGCGAGCCATACATGGCACCTGGGCTAGTGACTCCAGAAAAAGTTGAAAAAGGAAAACTGCCAACCGATGTTTGGTGGCACACTATCGTTTCACCAACTGGGAAAGAAAAGACTGGTTACCCAACACAAAAACCAAAAGGAATCTTGCGTCGCGTAATTCAGGCATCGTCAAAGCCCGGGGATTTAGTTTTGGATTTCTTTGCGGGTTCTGGAACTACCGGTGCAGTTGCTGCTGAGCTGGGACGCAATTTTATTTTGATTGATCAGAATCCTGAATCTATTGATGTTATTACCAAGCGCCTTAGCGGCGACGGCGTGGCCTTTGAGCTGAAACGCTAAACACCAAAGCAAAAGTCAACAAAATCAAGATGGCACACACTGCCATTGCCATTCCGTAGTTCATTGCACCCGGTCGTGAGATTAGTGCAAACAAAATAGTTGGCAGGGTTGCTTGATCACCAAACGCAAGCAGCGACGCAGCACCAAACTCACCAATGCCGGCAATCAATGCAAAACCAATCGCGGTAAGAATAACGTTGCGAATAATTCCAGATTCAATGTGCCACCAGGTTTGGCGAGAGTTGGCACCAGCAAGTGATGCCGCTTCGCGATGTTCTGCTCCAATTGAAATCAGCGCTGGGTAGATTAAGCGGATTACAAGTGGAAGTGCCATCAGAGCCTGAACGATTGGCACCACGAGCCAACTTGATCGAAGTGGTAGCGGACCACCACCAAAAGTAATTAGGTAACCAAAACCAAGCACCACCGATGAAATACCTACCGGAATTAGAAATAACAAATCAAGTGTGCGGTTCGAAAATCTCGCGCGTCGGGTTTTGTGCGTGCGTGAAAGTAGGTACGAAACAAGTGAACCAATTCCAACAGCAAGCGATGCAGAAATTGCAACGTTGCGCAGTGTGTTGAGAGTTGCTTGCCAAACAGAAATGTTTAGCAAGTCGCGATCTCCGCGACCGGCAAGATTTATAAAGTTCTGCAGGCTGAGGGCGCCATCAAATGTGAAGGCTTTGGTTAGCAGAACTAGCATCGGTGTGAAAATTAGGCCAAGAATCACGACTGCGGTGACGGTGACGGCAGGCCAGTCGCGCGAATCGATGCGAGGCTTGCGGATGCTTTCGTGAACTTGCTCAATACCAATTGGGTGTTTGGCGATTGCCTCGCTGATGCTGAAGGCGATTACCGTGATGGCGGTTTGCAGCAGGGCAAGGGCAGCGGCCCGGTTAAGGTCTAGAAACTGCAGGGCAGCGGTGGCGATCTCTGTTTCAACCGAATTCACCTGGCCCCCGCCCAGAATCAGGATGATTCCGTAGCTGCTTGAACAGAACAAGAAGGTCAGGGCTGCGGCCGAGACGATTGCTGGCTTTAGCTGGGGAAGGGTGATGGCAATCGTTGTGCGCAGGCGGCCGGCTCCCGCAAGGGCCGCTGCTTCCTCTGTCTCGTTGTCCATGGTTGCCCAAACCCCGCCAAGGGTGCGCACCACCAGCGAATAGTTGATGAAGACGTGAGCGGCGATGATCAGCGGAATTTCTGGCACGAAACGGAAGTTTGAAAGCGAGATAGCCACGACGATGGTTGGCAGCGCCAGCGGCACCGTGATCAGTGCGCGAATAATTCGCTGACCAAAGAATTGCTTGCGATACAAAACGTATGCGCCCGGCACACCAATCAACAGCGCAATCGCGGTAGACACCACCGCCTGCCAAAGCGTGAACCAAATTGCCTTGAGTGTTGCCGGTTCAAAGTAAATTTCATACCAATTTGAACTGAGCCCAAGTCCAATAATTTTCAACAGCGGAAGGTAGAACAACACCGATACGAAGAGTATCGGTGTTGCCCACAACCAAACGCGTTTAATCAATTTTTTAGGGGTTGGTGAAATTAGAAATTAGTTGACGTCCATAATTTCTGACCACTTAGACAGCCAAGCCAATCGGTTGGCGCTGATGTTTAGTTGATCACCCCAAGTATTACTTGCAGAAGGTGCAAATTCCTTCCAGTCCTTAGGTAGCTCAACGCTGGTAAGAATTGGGTACATGTACATGGTGTCTGGAATTGTGCTTTGGAATGGATCGTTGATTAGGAACAGCGCCAACTTTTTTGCAGCGGCCGGATTCTTTGCGTGCTTTAGCACGCCAACATATTCGGTTTGACGGAAGCAGCCATCAAGAATGCTTGCGGTTTGAGATTCGCCGGCGTATTCGCCGGACTTGCGAACTTCAAACGCAGGCGACGAAGAGTAACTCAACACAATTGGGTAAGCGCCCTTGCCAGATGAACCGCTGAAGTCAGTGAAGTAGGCGTCTTCCCAACCGGCATCAACTTTAACTTCATTATTCTTAAGTGCACGCCAGTATTGTTCCCAACCGGTGTTGCCAAACATCGCAACGGTTGCGGCAACAAAAGCTAG
>CAZWHL010000046.1:0-2654 GCA_964633625.1 uncultured Rhodoluna sp. | reverse complement strand
TTAAATGCCATGAAATGTCCTTCCTTCGCTGGCATTACCCAGACAGGTTCTACGGTCGAAGACTGGATGTCTTCCTCTCAGCTCGGATCACCGGGCTCCCGTGTTCGCACAAGACTTTAGGCGCTGTGCTTACCTTTCAATGGTAAGCGAAAACCCCCGCCACATGGGCAGGGGTTTTCGTGAATTACTGGGGTTTAGTGAGCTGCGCCGGCAGCAGCCTCTTGCATTGCTGACTTGTCGCGAAGCTTTGGTGCCTTGATGAAGATTGCCAAGATCACTGAGATCGCAACCACAATGCCGGCTGCCCAGAACACGGTCACACCCGCATCAGAGAAACCAACTAGGAATGGACGAGCCAAACGTGGGTCTAGGTGGTTTAGGAATGAAGAGTCGGTGCTTAGCTGGTCGCTCAGTGCGCCAGGGTTTGACTTCAAGTTAGTTAGGAACTCAACGTTGTTTGGATCGGCCATAACCTTTGGATCCTGCATTGCGTCCTTAAGACCAGCTTGAATATCGGTGCGCTTGAATGCGGCAGGAATGGTGTCTTTCAAGTTGTTGAACAAAATTGAAAGGAACACTGCAACACCAAGTGCTCCACCAATCTGGCGGAAGAATGTTGCCGATGCAGTTGCAACACCAACCTCTGATGCTGGCACCGCGTTCTGCACGGCAAGCACAAGTGTCTGCATTAGCTGGCCAAGACCAAGACCAATCAGAACCATGCCAATCGCTGCCTGCCAGTATTCGGTGTCTGCGTTGAAGCTAGTTAAGTAGAAGTAACCAATTGCAAGCAGGATTGGACCAATCACCATGAACGGCTTGTACTTGCCGGTACGTGAAGTGATTTGACCAGATGTAATTGTCGCAGTCATCATTCCGGCAACCATTGGAAGCATCATGAATCCGGCTTCGGTTGGAGTTGCCCCCATAACGATCTGCAGCAACAAAGGAATGATCATCATTCCACCAAACATGCCAACACCAATAATGGTGCCGAGGATTGATGTCATCGAGAAAGTGCGTGACTTGAAAAGAGCCAGTGGAAGAAGTGCCTCTTCTTTTGCAGCGCGTTCAGCGATGATGAAGAAAATAATTCCGGCAACTGTTAGGAAGTAGCAAAGCCATGAGTTAGTGCTGGTCCAACCCCAGTCACGACCGTTCTCGGCAACAAGAAGAAGTGGAACAACAGCAATTGTGATTGCAGCTGCGCCAGCCCAGTCAATTCGGTGTGGCTTTGGAGTGTGCGGAACGTGAAGGAAAGTTACAACCATAAACATTGCAAGCAAACCAATTGGCAAGTTGATTAGGAAAACCCAACGCCATCCGTCGATAAACAAAATCTGACTTGCACCAGCGAATGCTCCACCTAGAACTGGACCAAGAACTGAAGAGGTGCCAAACACTGCAAGGAACATACCCTGGTAACGTGCACGCTCACGTGGTGGAACGATGTCGGCAAGAACGGTCAGTGCAAGTGTGAACAAACCACCAGCACCAATACCCTGAACCGCACGCCAAGCAGCAAGCTGCATCATGTCTGCTGCAGTTCCACAAAGCAGCGATCCAACCACGAAGATTGAGATTGCAACAATGAACAAGCGGCGACGACCAAAAATGTCGCCAAGCTTTCCATATAGAGGGGTAGAAATTGTTGAGGTAATTAGGTACGCGGTGGTAACCCAAGCCTGAAGTTCAAGTCCCTTAAGGTCATCGGCAATGGTGCGCATCGCTGCACCAACCACGTTCTGATCAAGAGCAGCCAGGAACATACCTGACATAAGGCCAACCAGAACCAACAGGATCTGACGGTGGGTCATCTGACCCGATACAGCTGAGGCTGCCGCTGCAGCTTTTCTTTCGGCACGCGCCATGGAAACTCGATTCGTTTGATTCGTATCTAAGGGGAAAAGTTAGGCTGGGACTATGCGTTTCCAGCGAGAATTCAAGCCTAAGCCCAAGAATTGGAAAGTACTTCTAGGTATCCCAATGCTTTTGGGCGCGCTGGTATTCCCAGGAGGACCAGTTTTAGCCGTGGTGAGCACCGATGTGCCCCGTGGCACCAGTGAAGTTGAGCGCACCACCACCGATGTTCCGCGCATACCTTTATATGACATTGATTCGGCGAAATCCCTGCAGGTTGTGGTCAACAAGAAGCGTCCGCTGAATCCGGTTGAGTACATGCCTCGCGGCAAGGTGCAGATTGGCTATTCCTGGGTAGCCAAACCGGCTGCCGATGCCTACGTTTTGTTGAAAGCCGCAGTATCCAAGGCCAAACTAGGCACTCTTTGCATCAACAGCGGTTATCGCAGCTATTCCAGTCAGACCCTGATCCATGACGCCAAGGTAGCCCAGCTAGGTAAAACTGCCGGCGAAAAACTAGCTGCCCGCCCTGGTTACTCTGAGCATCAGACTGGTTTGGCCATGGATATTTCAACCACCCAACTTGGTTGCCGCATTGGTGCGTTCGGCGCCAGCCGGGCATCGGTGTGGATTGCAGCAAATGCGTGGCAGTACGGTTTCGTGGTGCGCTACCCGAATGGCAAAACACCGATAACCGGTTACGTGTGGGAGCCGTGGCACCTGCGGTTCGTTGGCTTGGAGTTGGCGGCCGACATGAAGGCCAAGAACATCGCAACGCTTGAAGAATATTTTGC
>CAZWHL010000045.1:0-6330 GCA_964633625.1 uncultured Rhodoluna sp. | reverse complement strand
CTGTTCTGCTTGTCTGCCATGGATGCCTTTCTCAGTTTGATAATACTAAGGCACGAGTGGGGAGTACGGGACTTGAACCCGTGACCGACGGATTATGAGTCCGCTGCTCTAACCGGCTGAGCTAACTCCCCCAGCTGCTACCTAACTAATCCTCGTCGTTTTTGAGCCGCTCGGTGGCGTTCTTAACAACTTTCTTAGCCTTGGTTGCAGTCTTTTTTGCGGTTGTCTTCACCCGGGTGTTTACGGCCTTGGTGCGTTCAACTACTTCGTCACGAATATCCTCGAGCTTCTCACGAACCTCGTCACGAACTTCTTCGCGCAATTCCGATGCGGCTTCACGCAGCGCCCTGGCGCGCTCACGAAGTTCAACCACGCGGTTGTGCAGAGCTTCAGGAAGAACACCAATTGCCTGGGTGTAGGTTTCGCTGTTGTCATCAGAAGTGCGATCTGATTCTTGGTCGCCACGGTACAGGCCTTCAAAAATGGTAATCGTACGTTCGATATCGTGGGACTGAATCAGGTGCAGCGAGTTTTCCGAAAGTCGATCAAGTTCAGCCTGATCTGCGGTCAAGATCCTCTTTAGTCGGTCGGCAAACTGCTGCACATCGTCGGGCTCAAAAAGATATCCGTTGTCGCCATCGTGCACCAGGTGAGGCAGCGCCATTGCGTTAGCAGCGACCACCGGGCGTCCAGAGGCCATTGCCTCCATGGTGGCAATACTCTGAAGTTCAGCAATCGAGGGCATCGCAAAAACTGTTGCACGCTCGTATGCCCTAGGAAGTTCTTCTTCGGTGATATGACCTAGGAATTTAACCTGCTTGGCAATCCCTAGCTCCATCGCAAGGTCTTCGAGGTGTTTACGTTCGCCACCATCACCAACAATTTCAACCTGAGTGTTGAGTTTCTTTGGCAACATCGCCACGGCCTTCAACAGGTTATGAATGTGCTTTTCGTAATCCAAGCGGCCCAGGAACAGGATTCTTGGAGTCTCGTTGGATGTTGGCGTAGCATTTGCAAACTTTGATGCATCAATTCCACAGCTGATTGCCAACACGTCACTTACGCCGGCTGCCGCCTCAAGCAGTTGCGCAGCGCGACGAGTTGGTGTGGTGATGAAGTCAACTTGCTTGAGAACCCGGCCAGCGTCAGCCCAGGCCATTTTCATTGCGGTCTTTTCAAGAAACTTTGGAATGATCACGGAATACTGGATTAGGTTTTCCGGCATGATGTGGTTGGTCGCTAGGAGTCGAATTCCCTGCTGCTTGGCACTCTTCACAAGGTAGCGCCCCATGATCAGGTGAGATTGAATGTGTACCGCGTCCGGATTTACCTTGCGCAGAATTTCATCGGTCTTGGCTTTCAAGGTGAACGGCCATACGTATCGCAAAGTTTTGTGCTGCGGAATGCGGAAACTCTTGATGCGATGCACGGTCATTGCCTGACCATCGTGGATCTCAGTGAATGATCCGTGATTGTTATCGTAGGCGGCGGCAACGATGTGAACGTCGTGACCGTGACGAGCCAAACCGCCGGCTAGACGCTCGGCAAATCGAGCTGCACCATTAATGTCTGGCGGGAATGTATCGCAGCCAATCACGATGGTTAGCGGCTTGTTAGCCACAGGGGTTGAAGCAGGGGTCAAGACTGAACCTTTTTTAGGGGAATCGATTGGGATAGCCCAACAAGTAGATTTTACCCCTTGGCTGGCTTGAGGGTGAGCTCAGGATGTACCTTCGAAAGAAGAATTACGCCAATTACGGCCACAATCGCACTCAAGCCAAAGCCCAAAATCACCGGCAGGCTAGCCGAGGTCGCCTCGCCCAAGATCACGATACCTATGCTCACCGCTACGAGTGGGTCAATCACAGTCAAACCAGCGATCACCAAATCGGGTGGACCTGAAGAATAGGCGTTTTGCACGAACCAACTACCCAAAGAAACAGCACCGATAAGCGCCACAAGGCAAAAGACTGTTAGCCATTCGAATTGAGTTTGGTAGATGCGTTGAATTACCACCTTGGCGAGAGTTGCCACGAATCCGTAAAGAACCCCGGCGCCAATTACATAGGTCAACGCCTTGGCATGGCGGCCCAAGGTGAAAAATAGAACCGTGAAGATCACCAGAATCACTCCAAGAACGCCTAACACTTCTCGAAGGCGGTCGTCATTAAGCAAGGTCTCATTGGCCACCCCAGAGGCCATAGCCACAAAGGCTGCGATGCCAATAGTGCAAAGCGAGATTGCGATGATAGTTCCTCGATTGAGCTTGGTTTTAGTAACACGTGCATTCAGCAGAGAGGTGATAACCAACGCAATGGCACCAACTGGTTGAACCACAATCAACGGAGCAAGCGAAAGTGCGGCAAGCTGCAATCCAATTCCAAGTGCCATGAAGGCTGTTCCGCTTAGCCACTTTGGTTTGATCAACAGTGCGATGAGTTGCTTGACTGAAAGAGACCCCCGACCAATCTTGCCCGGCTTCTTTTCGGAAACGGCATTTTTGTCAGTCACAGCATCGTTTTGAAATTGCGCACCAAAAGCCAGCGCCACGGCAGCTAAGACGGCCAACAAAATTGCCAACGCGCGAGCATCAACGCCTGGCCCGTAGGTCAACATTTGGATGGCTTCGCTAAACAACATATCCATTCGACTATATCCCTCTGGCTACCTGAATGCGGGCAGGCTAGACGGTAAATTTACCTAATGACCATTAGACCCATCTGCATCACCGGAGAACCGGTGCTCCACAACCGCGCCCGCGAAGTTGAGGTGTTTGACGAGGAACTTCGCCAACTGGTTGCCGACATGTACGAGACCATGGACAAAGCTCCTGGAGTTGGTTTAGCGGCACCGCAAATCGGTGTTGGTTTACGCATTTTTACCTACGACTACGCCGACGACGAAGGAAACGAACGCCGCGGCGTAATAATTAATCCAAAGCTTGAAGTGGGCCCAATCGCGGATGAACCCGCAGATGAAGAAACAGAGATCGAGGGCTGCTTATCGGTTCCGGGAGAGCGCTTTCCACTAAAGCGCGCAGAGCACGTGGTGGTAAGCGGCTTGGATCTTGACCAAAACCCAATTCGGATTGAAGCCGAAGGCTGGTTTGCGCGAATATTCCAGCACGAATTTGATCACCTTGAAGGCGTGCTTTACGTTGATCGATTAGCAGAGCCTTGGAAAGAGATATCGAGCGACATCATTGCCGATAATGGTTGGGGTAAACCCGGACTTACTTGGCTGCCAGGTAAAGACAACCTAGAGTCCTAGTTTGCGTGGGTGAGCTTTGCCTAGCCGCCAAAAAAGAATCTGAGCAACGCAGCAACCAAAGCAGAAGCCGCGACCATCACCACGAATGGTGCTCGAAAATAAAGCAGGACTGCCGCAACTCCAAGCGCCGGAATTCGCGCATCAAAGTGAATCTCGCCGGCGCCGGTTAGTCCCTGAACACCCAACAACGCCGAAAGCAACGCCACGGTAAGCAGGTTTGCGATTCGTGAGATGGTTGGGTGCTTCAAGACCGAGCTTGGCACCAGGAATCCTAAAATCTTCCAAGAGTAAACCGCTGCACTTGCCAGCAGAATTCCTAACCAGAGATTCATGGTTTGGCTCCGATTTCATCTTCAGCTTTGTTGGCAAACCAATTGAATAATCCAACTACAACTGCAGCTACACCGGCTAAAAGCACTGGAACACCGGCAGCTAAAAAAGGAGTTGCCACGGTGGCGATAACCAGGGCGGCGGCAGCGACAGCAACTGCTTGTCGTTCTTTCAAGCGCGGCCATAGCAAACCAAGGAATGCAGCTGCGGCTGCAGCATCAAGTCCCCACTTGGAAGGGTCACCGAGTGCGTCGCCAAGGATTGCGCCGGCAAGTGTCATCAAATTCCAAAAGACAAAAACAGCCGTGCCGGTTAACCAAAACCCGCGAACCTGATTTTTATGCTCGGCTTGTGAAGTTGATACGGCCGTTGATTCATCGATTGTCAACATTGCCGGCACTAACTTGCCGAGTCCAACGCGATTAAGAATTGGGGCAAGTCGAACTGCATAAAAACCATTTCGAATACCAAGCAACCAGGCAGAAATAATCGCGGCACCTACCCCGGCGCTACCTACACCCGCTCCACCGGCAGCTGCGATCACTCCAACAAATGCAAACTGCGAACCGCCACTAAACATCAGCAGACTCAACACTTGGGTTTGCCAAATATCTAGCCCAGCCGCAACCGATAGTGCGCCGAAGGATATGCCATAAAGGCCTGTTGCCAGACCAACACCAATAGAAATAGACGTGACGGACGATTGCTTAGCCATTTTTTCCATCCGCGGCATTAATCGCTAAGAATAATTGAGCCCTAGTCGCAAGCGAACACTTCGCCAGGATTGATTTCATTGTCTGGCGAACTCGATACTTGGGCACATCGATAGTTCTAGCGATTGCATCGTCATCCAAGCCAGCCTTGAACTGCTCAAGGGTTGCCGCTTCTTTTTCATCAAGCGTGCCTAGTTTTACCAAGATATCCGGTACGTCAAAAGCAACACCCTTAGCCCTACCTACCAAGCTGCGCAGCGAATCAAAATCTAAAGAATCCTCATTGGCAACTGAACTTCTTATTGCCTTTAGGAGTTCGCCAGACTCCGAGTCCAGTGTTACTAGGTCAGTAGCTCCGGCAGCAATACTGGCTAACAAGAGCTCGTAACTGAAGTATGGGCCGGTCAAAATAATCGAAGGTACATCGGAATTTGCCTGGTGATAAAGAGGAATTAGTTTTTCAACTAATGCAATGCCATCCAGGCCGCGAACACGGTGGTCGATAACCAGGACGTCAATCAGCGCCTCTGGTGCCCGCACCAGCGCATCCGCTGCACTCTCTTCCTCAAAGACCACCTTGCAGTCATCTTGTGAATCAATCAGTAAACGTCTACCGAATCGAATGTCGGCATCGGCATCGATTAGCCCAATACGAAGAATTTCTGTCACGACTACTTTTTACCGGCTAGCGAGCGTAGGTGCGGGAAAATTGCTGAAACTGTAAACCCAACTCCAGGAACTCGAGTCGCTTCAATTCCGCCACCGTAGAGCGCAGCGCGTTCGCGCATAGCGGTAAGTCCTGCTCCCCTGATGGTCTCTACCAGCGCCCGAACATCGTCTTCTGCGGTGTAACCGGATTCTTCGACTTCAAGGTTCACCTGACTACGGCGAAGCGATTCGACTCCGTTGTCTTTTATTAAAACCTGCATGCCTTCTTCAACCCAGGAAAATGCAACGGTAACATCTGTGCCAACGATGCAGTGCTGCTTTACGTTTTCCAACGCGTCAAACACAATGCGGTAAATCGCAAGCCCAGCACCTTCGGCAATTTCAAAACGAGGGCCCTCGTGCGTAATCGAAACGTTAAAGCCGAATTCTCGATAGGTAATCGCAAGATTTTGCAGTTCATCGATTCCCGGTGGTGCGGCAGACACACTGTGAGTCTTGTTCAGCATGTCAAACAGGCGACGCAGCTCTGTGTGCGCAGCACGTGCACTGGCAGCAACACGCTCCAGTGAACGAAGCGCAGAACTTTGATCGGCCTTGGCCGCGTAAGTACCACCTTCGGCCTGTGAAATAACTGCAGTGACCTTTTGAATGATTAGTTCATTAATATCACGCGCTATTTCAAATCGTTCATTTTGCTCGGCAATTTCAAGAGAAAGTTTCGCCTGAGTGTCTGCCGAAAGCGCACGGTCAAATTCGGTGCCAACGTACACCTCGTAGGTGATCGCCAAACGACCCAACAACCAGAACAGAATGTTGCCAGCGCCGACTAGCAAACTCAACACTAAGAATGCAGAGGTCTTGGATAGCTCTGACTGAAAAGTAAGTCCATAGACATCAGAGCCAGATGGCAATCCAAATGAATTCACCCAGGCAACCACCAGACCAACCACAATGGTCACCGAAAGAGAAATCGAGTACCAAATTCGGCTTGAAAATGCGGCGGTGAGAAAAAGGGCCATAGCGGCACTTAGGCCACCGGCTACCGGGGAAAGCCCCAGCCATATTTCAACGGCGGTGCCAACCACGGTAAGTGCAATGCTCAGAGCAGGAATTTGGGTGGCAAAAAGAATGGCCAAAGCCAAAATTGAAGTTGAGATTAGAGCGGAATAGCCCTGGGCAACTAAATCAATGCCACCTAGGAAAAGAAGTGCAAAGGCGCTTAGCGCCGCGGAAGAGAGCCATCTGTGGTCTTGGATCCAACGTATCAACGTGGCCTCCAGATCTTCGAAAAAGAGTGGCTCCCCGGCTTGGACTCGAACCAAGAACCTATCGGTTAACAGCCGATTGC
>CAZWHL010000044.1:0-6704 GCA_964633625.1 uncultured Rhodoluna sp. | reverse complement strand
TCACGTCTTTACCGCATGGCAAAGCAGCAGATGCTGCACTCGTTGGTTTACGCATACAACGACCGCCGTGCACGCAAGGGTGACTTCCGTCGTCTGTGGATCCAGCGCATTAACGCTGCTTCACGTGCAAACGGTATGACCTACAACCGCTTCATCCAGGGTCTAGGCCTTGCTGGTATTGAGGTTGACCGTCGTATCCTTGCCGACCTAGCGCTAAACGACCCTAAGACCTTCACCAGCTTGGTGGCATCTGCAAAGGCAGCTTTGCCAGCAGACACCTCAGCTCCAAAGGCTAAGTAGTTTCCAATGCTCATCGATCCCAAGGCCGCTAAGGTCCGCGGGGTTGCCAAGCTAACTAAGAAAGACGCCCGGTCATCGACCGGGCTCTTTCTGCTTGAGGGACCTCAGGGCCTAAAAGAAGCTTTAGACCGCCCAAAGCTAATCGTCGAGTTGTACGCAACTGAAGACGCGGTCGAGCGCTACCCGGACCTGTTCGAACGTGCCGAAAACGCCAGAATTCAGGTACAACTCGTTAGCGAGCCTGTTCTAAAAGCCTTAACCGATACCACCACTCCTCAGGGGGTTGTCGCGGTGTGCGAGCAAATCGACGTCATGCTGCAGGACATCATTGATGCCAAACCACAATTGGTGGCTCTATTGGCCAATATCCGCGACCCAGGCAATGCTGGAACCGTGCTTCGCGCTGCTGATGCAGCAGGGGCCGATGCCGTGATTTTCAGCACCAACAGCGTAGATGTCTACAACCCGAAGGTGGTTCGTTCCACCACCGGCTCTCTATTTCACTTGCCTTTTGCGGTGGATATCGAGATCGAAGACGCTGTTTCGGCCCTAAAGGCCTCTGGTTTACAGGTATTTGCTGCCAACGGCGGGGGAGAACAGATCCCAAGCCTTCCGGCGGAAACCCTGGCCAAACCAACAACCTGGATATTTGGCAACGAAGCCTGGGGCTTCGAGCAAACCACGCTAGACCTGGTTGATAAGGAGGTTGCCGTGCCAATTTACGGTGCAGCCGAATCGCTAAACCTAGCAACCGCTGCCAGCATCTGCCTATACGCCTCGGCCTTCGCTCAAAACCGCTAATCACCGCTATTTAGAGCCTCAAAAGGTAGACTTGAGCCCTATGTCTGCCGAAAATCCAATTACCCAGCCGGCCGTCGAAGCAGCAGTTAACGAGGCTTTGGCGGTTATTTCCGCTGCCACGGACTTGGCCAGTCTGAAAGCAGCTCGTCAGACCACTGTTGGCGAGCAATCAGCGATTGCCAAGCTAAATGCCCAAATGAAGAGCGTTCCAAACGAGTTCAAGGCAGAGGCAGGTGCACTAATCGGCAAGGCCCGTGGCACTCTAAACGAGGCGTTCGCCACCAAAGAGGCAGAGTTTTGGGCAGTTGAGCAGGCTGCCAAGCTTGCCGCCGAAGCCGTTGACGTTACAGCGGCTCCCGAGCCAGCGCGTATCGGTGCTCGTCACCCACTTTCACTTTTGCAAGACACCATCGCCGATGTTTTCGTTGGTATGGGTTGGGAAATTGAAGAGGGCCCAGAGGTTGAGAGTGAATGGTTCAACTTCGATGCGCTTAACTTTGATGCAGATCACCCAGCGCGCGCGATGCAAGACACTTTCTTTGTTGATCCAGTTGAATCGCATCTAGTTCTTCGAACTCACACTTCACCGGTGCAAGTTCGTTCAATGCTGACTCGCGAGGTTCCGATTTACGTATTGTGTCCTGGTCGTGTTTTCCGCACCGATGAACTCGATGCCACCCACACTCCGGTGTTTCACCAGGTTGAGGGCCTTGCAGTCGATAAGGGATTGACCATGGCTGATCTTCGTGGCACCTTGGAGCACTTTGCTCGCATCATGTTTGGTCCGGAAGCACAAATTCGTTTACGTCCATCATTCTTTCCGTTCACTGAACCTTCTGCTGAGTTAGATGTTTGGCACCCAGGTGCCAAGGGCGGCGCTCGCTGGGTTGAGTGGGGCGGCTGCGGAATGGTAAACCCAAATGTGCTAAAGGCTGCTGGAATTGATCCAGAAGTGTATTCAGGTTTTGCATTTGGAATGGGAATCGAACGCACGCTGATGTTCCGAAATGATGTGCGCGACATGCACGACATGGTTGAATCCGATGTTCGATTCAGTGAGCAGTTTGGAGTGTCAATCTAATGCGCGTTCCATTGTCATGGCTTGCCGAGTATGTTGACGTACCCGGCGATGCAACTCCTGAAAGTGTGATGGCCGAACTTGTAAAAGTTGGCCTGGAAGAAGAAGGCTCACACGGATTTGGTGTGACCGGACCATTAGTCGTTGGTGAAGTTCTTGAGTTTGTCGAAGAACCTCAAACTAATGGAAAAACCATTCGCTGGTGTCAGATTCGCGTTGCTGCAGCTGGACAAAAGGCAGCAGACGGCGGCGAAGATGTTCGCGGTATCGTTTGTGGTGCCAGCAACTTTGAAGTTGGCGACAAGGTAGTCGTTTGCCTACCTGGTGCTGTGCTTCCCGGCGACTTCAAGATCGCTGCCAGAAGCACCTATGGTCACATCAGCGATGGAATGTTGGCTTCCGGTCGCGAACTAAATCTGAGTGACGACCACTCGGGAATTATTCGTTTGCACGAGTTGGGTCTTGATCCAAAAATCGGCACCGATGCTGTCGAGCTACTGCAACTTTCTGAGCAGGCTGCCGAAGTAAATGTCACACCTGATCGTGGTTACTGTTTTTCAATCCGTGGCATCGCACGCGAATACGCGCACGCAACTGGCGGAGAATTCCGCGATCCAATCGGAAACGCTCACCCCGAGTCAACCAGCGGCTTTAACCTAAAGATTGAAGATCAGTCACCGATTCGTGGCCGTCAAGGTTGTCACCGTTTTGTTTTGCGTTCGGTTAAGGGCGTCGACACCAAACGACCAACACCGCCATGGATGGTTGCCCGCCTGAAGCTTGCAGGAATGCGTTCAATTTCATTGATCGTCGACATCACGAACTACGTGATGCTCGAAATGGGTCAGCCATTGCACGCTTACGACGCCGATAAATTGCAGGGCGGTATAACTGTTCGACGTGCAAAAGAAGGCGAAACCATTAAGACTCTTGATGGCCAAGACCGCAACCTGCACCCTGAAGACTTGGTGATCGCAGACGATGCTGGCGCAATTGGTATCGCTGGCGTAATGGGCGGTGAACGAACTGAAGTTTCAGACACCACCGAAAATGTCATGATCGAGGCCGCAAACTTTGATCCAATTTCAATTGCCCGGTCTGCCCGCCGTCACAAACTTCCTTCTGAAGCATCAAAGCGCTACGAGCGCGGTGTTGATAACAACGTTGCAGAGTTTGCGGCTGCTCGCGTCGTACAGCTACTTGAGGTTCAGGCACTTGGCACAAGCGAACCGTTTGGCGCGGACTTCCGTGAACACAAAGAGGCAACTCCAATTTGGCTGCCAGTAAATTTTGCTAGCGAACTTGTTGGTGTTGATTACGGCGCTGACGAGATTATTTCGATTCTGAATCAAATAGGTTGTGTGGTTGCAACTGTTGATGGGGGATTTGAAGTTATCGCACCAAGTTGGCGCCCAGACTTAACTCACAAGACAGATCTTGTTGAAGAAGTCGCACGCATTGGTGGCTATGACCGCATTCCATCACGCTTGCCAGTCGCCCCACCTGGACGCGGCCTAAATGCAAAACAGAAGCGTCGTCGCGCAGTGGTGAATGCCCTTGCCGGTTCTGGTCACGTAGAGGTATTGACCTACCCATTTGTTTCCGCAGCGCAAAATCAATTGTTTAGTGCCAACAAAGTTGCCACGGTGAAATTGGCCAACCCGCTTCAAGGTGATGCCGACGAAATGCGTGTTTCGATTTTGCCTGGCCTGATTGATGCAGCTAAGCGAAATCTTTCACGCGGCCTAACCGACCTTGCAATATTCGAAGAAGGTTCAGTCTTCTTGCCATCAGGTAAAGTTGGCGCAAACCCAGAACTGCCCGTTGGAAACGTGCGTCCAAGCGAGACTCAGCTTGATGAGCTAAACGCAACTGTTCCACCGCAACCACACCACGTTGCTGGTTTGTTCGCAGGTAATCGAGTTGCACAACAAGTTGGCGTGAAGGCAATTGAGTCTGGATACATCGATGCCCTGCATGCAGTTCGCATTTTGGCAAAATCAGTTGGTGTTGAGGTGGAATTCCAGCAGGCTACGCCAGTTGGTTTCCACCCGGGACGCACTGCAGAAGTTTTGGTTCAAATCAATGGCGCCAAAACCGTTATCGGTGTTGCCGGCGAACTTGACCCAACCCTGGCAACTAATCACGATCTGCCTCGACGAATTGGCGCATTTGAAATTAATCTTGAGCAACTCTTTGCCGCTGCACCTGATGTAATTCAAGCTGGGGTGCTTTTGACCATGCCTGCTGCAACTCAAGATCTTTCGCTGGTAGTGCCGGTTGACCTTGCTGCTGCAAAACTTCTTGACGTTATTCGTGAAGGTGCCGGCGAGATCCTTGAACGTGTGGCGCTGGTCGATGATTACCGCGGATCAAACGTTGCCGAAGGCCACAAGTCACTGACCTTTGCGCTTAGGTTCCGCGCCGCAGATCGCACACTCACTCAGGTAGAGGCATCAGCTGCACGCGATGCCGCAGTAGAACTAGCAAATCAAAGATTCGGTGCAACTCTCAGGGCCTAGAGCCTTAATTACAAACGATAGGAACGCAATGACATTTTCAGTTGCCGTAGCCGGCGCAAGCGGCAACGTCGGCGGGGAACTATTGCGCCTTATTGCCGAGCACCCGCAGTTAGAACTAAAGACAGTTACCGCTAGCAGCATGGTGGGTCAAAAGGTTTCCACCCTTCACCCCAATGTTCCAAAATTTGCTGACGTAATTTTCAAAGAAAACACCGCTGACGTTCTTGCCGGTCACGACATCGTTTTCCTTGCCTTGCCACATTCAAAATCAGCCGAAGTTGCTGCCTGGCTTAATGAAGAATCACTCGTGCTCGACTGCGGTGCAGACTTCCGTTTGGAATCCGAAGCCGACTGGCAAAAGTTCTACGGTGGCGAGCACGCTGGCACTTGGACTTACGGCATGCCTGAGTTGCTGATTGGCGGCAATCACAAGCAACGCGAACTTCTAAGAAACACTAAGCGCATAGCTGTTCCTGGTTGCAACGTGACCGCAATTACGTTGGGCCTAGCCCCAGCTCTAGCCGCAGGTTTGGTTGAAACCACCGATATCGTCAGCGTGCTAACCGTTGGCACGTCCGGTGCTGGCCGCGGCGCTACCGAAAAACTTTTTGAAATCGAGCCAACCGGTTCAGCCGATGCGTATCAGGTGGGTGGCATTCACCGTCACACACCAGAGATCGAACAGAATCTTTCTAAGTCTGCTGGTGCACGAGTGCAGGTTAACTTCACGCCTGTTCTTGCATCAATCGAACGTGGAATTCTTGCGGTGAACACTGCGGTGCTTAAGCCTGGAGTGGACCTTAAGAAAGTCCGCAGCGCTTTCGAGTCTGCCTATGCCGACGAACAGTTCATCAGGATTTCAGCAACCGGAGAATTTCCAAGCACGGCTGACACCATTGGTGAAAATTTTGCACTTGTTGGCCTTGCCGTAGACACGCACGCCAATCGCCTCATCTCTATTTGCGCAATCGACAACTTAGTGAAGGGCACAGGTGGAGCAGCAATTCAGTCAATGAACATTGCACTCGGCTTGCCAGAACAAATCGGACTGGAACAAATCAGTCTCGCTAAGAAAGGCTCATAACCATGACAGTCACACTTGCCAAGGGTTTTGTTGCCGGCGCTGTTCACGCAGGCTTAAAGAAGTCGGGCAACCTTGATTTAGCCCTTGTAGTTAATCAGGGACCACTTAATTCTGCAGCTGTCGTGTTCACAACCAATCGCTGCCAGGCTAACCCAATCATCTGGAGTAAGGAAGTAATCAAAGATGGTCAGGTATCGGCAATCATTTTGAATTCGGGCGGTGCAAATTGCTACACAGGTGCGCAGGGTTTTCAAACTACGCACGCAACTGCAGAAAAAGTTGCAGAAGAGCTTGGTGTTAGCGCCGGAGATGTTTTGGTTTGTTCAACTGGTCTAATTGGTGATCAGCTTGATCGTGAAAAACTTCTTGCTGGAACCTCGGCGGCTGCGGCAAGTCTAAACACCACCAATGGTGCGATTGCTGCTCAGGCGATCATGACCACGGATTCAAAGCCAAAGACTGCAGAGTTTACCCACCCCGATGGTTGGTCTATCGGTGGTATGGCAAAGGGCGCAGGAATGTTGGCACCTGGCCTGGCAACAATGTTGGTTGTAATCACTACCGATGCGTCGCTGGACAGTAAGTCACTAGACCAAGCGCTGCGTGCTGCTACTCGCGTCACTTTTGATCGACTTGATTCTGATGGATGCATGTCAACCAACGATCAGGTCACGCTAATGGCTTCAGGTGCAAGCAACGTCTCACCAAGTCAGGATGACTTCACCGTTGCGCTTACTCAGGTTTGTATTTCGCTCGCCACTCAGCTTCAGCAAGATGCCGAAGGCGCTTCGCACGACATCACCATCACTGTTCAGGGTGCGGCTTCGGAATCAGATGCCGAAGAGGTTGGCCGTTCGGTGGCACGTAATAACTTGTTCAAGGCCGCCATTTATGGAAACGACCCAAACTGGGGCCGCAT
>CAZWHL010000043.1:0-7455 GCA_964633625.1 uncultured Rhodoluna sp. | reverse complement strand
GAACCAAATAAAAAACCCACCATCGCTGGTGGGTTTTTTGATATGGGATGAACCGAACTAAAAAGCTCGTCGTGGAGATGGGGGGAATTGAACCCCCGTCCAATACAGAGTTTCTGACTCTTCTACGGGTGTAGCTTCAATAAGGTTCTACTTGGCCCCGGTGCTAGCTTGAAGCAACATAACCGACGGGCCCAGTCCTAGTTTGAGTCCCTTGTAGCCCTAAGGCATAACTACAAAGCAAGATTTCTAAATGACGCTAGGGTCCAGATCGAAATCACATCTGGTCTAACGGACTTCGGGCTAGGTGCTACTAAGCAGCTAGGGCAAAGTCAGTGCGTGATGATTTAGCACTTATAGTTTGCAGCGGACATTTACGAGTTGACGCTACATTCTCGACCCGCTTCATTCAGTTACACATGCACTGTCGAAACCGATCATCCCCATATTTAGTTACCAACTCCCGCAAGATCCAACCTAAACGTCTGGGTCTCGATCTTTTGGGGTTGCTTCAATGGTAGGTCATGCCAGCGACATTAGATAGGCCTCAGGCTGAGAGCTGACTGTGAATTACCAGTCTTTGCCTTTTGAAGACATTGCCCTATCGGCTTCGCGCTTATCGGTTTGCTCTTTCAGAGTCTGACGCTTGTCGTATTCCTTCTTACCGCGGGCCAATGCGATCTCTACCTTGGCGCGGCCGTCTTTGAAATAAATCGATAGTGGAACCAACGTAAAACCGGATTCCTTGAGCTTGGATTGCAGCTTCAGAATTTCTTCGCGATGCAACAAGAGTTTGCGCTTACGCCGTGAAGGTGAATTGTTCCAAGTGGCTTGGGTGTACTCGGGAATGTGAACGTTTTCTAGCCAAGCTTCCCCTCCATCGATCGACGCGTAACCATCTACTAGAGATGCGCGACCGGCACGAAGTGACTTTACCTCTGGGCCGGATAGCGCCATACCGGCTTCGTAGGTATCCAAAATTAGGTAGTCGTGGCGTGCTTTGCGGTTGCTGGCAACAACTTTCTGACCACGTTCTCTAGGCATAAGACTTCTATATTCGCAGGTATCGGCGAATTGCTAGACCAGAGGCTAGCGCCGCCAACACAATTCCTGCAGCAATCAACACCGGAACAACTAGAAGACCATCGGTCAGGCCCACGAAACTCGTGAAAGGTAAGCGTTCTGCAAGATACCCCTGCACAAAGAATTGAACGATTGCCAACACTGCCCCGCCGGCAAGAATTGAACCGATAGTTGCCGCAACAACTCCCTCGAGAATAAACGGTAACTGAATATAGAAATTGCTGGCACCAACCAAACGCATGATGCCGAGTTCACGGCGGCGGCTAAAGGCCGACAAACGAATTGTGGTTGAGATCAAAAGCGCTGCAGAGAACAGCATCAGCGTTGCAATTCCAATTGCGGCAAGCGAAGCTGCATTCAGAATGCTGAAGATCTGATCTAGGTAACTACGCTGGTCTCTAACTTCTTCAACACCGGCAACACCGCTAAAGCTCTCGGTGATGATTTGACTCTTGGTTGAATCCTTTAATTTGACCCAATAGGTCTCGTTTAGCTGCTTAGGCGTAACGTACTTGGCAACAGCGTTGCCCTTGAACTGCTCCTGGAAAGTTGCATAGGCCTGTTCGTGGTTTTCAAAGTAGTACTTGTCTATGTACTGGCTGAGTGTTTTGGATTCCAGTTTGACTTTGACTGCAGCCTTCAGATCTTCCGAGGCCTCGCCCTGCGGGCAGACATCGGTGGCCGAAACATCGCTACACATGTAGATCGCAACCTGGGCGCGGTCGTACCAGTAATTCTTCATCTGACCAATCTGCATCTGCAGAAGTGATGCGGTGCCAACAAAAGTCAAAGAAATAAAGGTAACCAAAACTACGGAAACCACCATTGAAAGGTTGCGCCGGAACCCCTGGGCCACTTCGCTAAAGACAAACTTCATTAGTAGGAACCACCCACCTGATCGCGGATGATCTCGCCATCTTTTAGTTCCACAACGCGCTTTTTCAATCGGTCAACGATTCCGCGGTCGTGTGTGGCCATGATCACGGTGGTGCCGGCAAGATTGATTCGCTCAATCAACGCCATGATGTCCTGCGAGGTTGCCGGATCTAAGTTTCCGGTTGGTTCGTCGGCAAGCAACAAGGCCGGCTTGTTCACAATTGCTCGTGCAAGTGCCACGCGTTGCTGTTCACCACCGGAAAGTTCGCTGGGTAGGCGGTCGGCTTTTCCCTCAAGGCCTACAAGTCGAAGCACTTCTGGCACGGCTTCTTGAATGAAACCCTGTGACTTACCAATTACTTCAAGACTGAAGGCTACGTTTTGCGAAACGGTCTTGTTTGGCAGCAAACGGAAATCTTGAAACACAACGCCTAAGCGGCGGCGAAAGAATGGAACGCGGCGACTTGGAATGCCAACCAAGTTTTCGCCAAGCACGTGCACAGAACCTTTGGTTGGCACATCTTCGCGCAACATCAGGCGCATCAAAGAGGACTTGCCTGAACCAGATGCACCAACCAAGAAGACAAAGTCGCCTTTAGCAACTTCAAGCGAAACATTGTTCAAAGCTGGACGCGCTGAACCCCGATATTGCTTGCTGACGTTGGAGATGCTGATCATGATGAGACCAGCCTAAGAGCGTGCTAGCCGCTTGCGGGCTAAGCGCCCTGTTGTGTCTGCTTGCGCCAGCGAATTCCGGCTGCAATAAAGCCAGCCAGGTCACCATCAAAAACTGCTGAAGGGTTATTTACCTCGTACTCGGTGCGCAAATCTTTAACCATTTGATACGGAGCAAGAACATAAGAACGCATCTGCTCACCCCAGCTGGCCTTTACATCACCGGCAATCTGTTTCTTTTTAGCTTCTTCTTCGCGGCGACGAATTTCAAGCAGTCGTGACTGAAGCACTCGCATAGCGGCAGCCTTGTTTTGAATCTGGCTCTTCTCGTTCTGACAGCTCACTACGGTGCCAGTAGGAATGTGTGTGATTCGAACAGCCGAGTCTGTGGTGTTTACCGACTGACCCCCAGGGCCTGATGAACGAAAGACATCGATGCGGATTTCGTTTTCGGGAATCTCGATTGCTTCTGTTTGCTCAACCAGCGGAACTACCTCAACCGCAGCAAATGAAGTCTGGCGTTTTCCGGCTGCGTTGAACGGGCTCATGCGAACTAATCGGTGTGTTCCTGCTTCTACGGAAAGGGAGCCAAAGGCGTAAGGTGCATCAATTTCAAAAGTTGCCGATTTGATTCCGGCACCTTCGGCGTACGAGGTATCAAGCACCTGTACTGGCATCTTGTTTTTCTCGGCGTAGCGCAAGTACATGCGCATGAGCATTTCGGCGAAGTCGGTAGCGTCATCACCACCTGCGCCGGAGCGGATGGTGACTACCGCAGCGCGTGAATCGTATTCGCCATTTAGCAGTGTCTGGATCTCAAGTTCTGATATGAGCGCTTGAAGCGACGCCAATTCCGCCTTCGCCTCAGCCTGCACCGACGCGTCTGCTTCTGTGTTGGCCATCTCGATTAGGACTTCTAAATCATCAAGGCGTGACTGAACCGATTCAAGCTTGGTCAGCATTCCCTGTGCATGTGAAAGCTTGCTGGTGACGCTCTGTGCGTGAACTGGTTCATCCCAAATGTTTGGATCGGCTGCCTGCTGCTTAAGGACCCCGATTTCTTCGCCAAGTTTCTTGACATCCACCACGTGCTGAATATCCGCAAAGGTAGCGCGAAGTGCGCGAATCTCTTGAGTGAGGTCTAGGTCTGCCATGTCTCTATTAGTTTAGGTGAGCGTCATAATTGAAGGGTGAGTTCTAAAAAGCCATCTTTTCAGGTTCGTGAACTTGCGCTGCCGGTTTATTTGCCATCAATGTTGTTTGCCGCTGGTGAATCTGGCCTTATTCCACTTATTCCCGCAAGTGCCGAGAAACTTGGCGCAGACATTCCCACTGCAGCGTTCGTCGCCGGTTTGGTTTTAATTGGCACCCTCGTTGCTGATATTCCAGCCGCGGCAATCGTGAATCGATATGGTGAACGAACTTCAATGATCTGGGCGGGTTTTCTAGCCGCAACCGGTTCGTTGATGGCCGCCTTCGCCACAAACATTTTCATGATTGGGGTGGGCGTATTTCTACTAGGAATGACCGCTGCGATTTTTGGATTGGCTCGTCACTCTTACATCGCAGAGACCGCACCTAAAGAATTCCGAGCCCGAGCTCTGTCAATTCTTGGTGGCATGTTCCGCCTGGGCGCATTCGTTGGCCCACTGGTTGGCGCCTGGATCATTCAGAACTTTGGAATCCAAAATGTTTACTGGATGTCTGTTTTGTTTTGCATCTTTGCAGGTTTAATTTTGCTAACTACGAAACCAGAGAAAATGCCAAACACTCCCCCTAATCGAGCCGGTGGAATTTGGGCAGTAGCAAAAATCGAAAAGAAAAAACTGCTTACCCTAGGCGTTGCCTCTTCAATGCTCACCTTCCTTAGAACTGTGCGCCACCTTGCATTGCCACTTTGGGCACTCACAATTCATCTAGACGCGTCGGTTACCGCTTTGATCATTGGTCTTGCCGGTGCGGTTGACTTTGCACTGTTCTATAACGGCGGGCAACTGATTGATAAATACGGACGCAGATTTGCAGCCGTTCCCACAATCTTGGCTATCGGGTTTGGGGTAGCCTGTATTCCACTCACCACCGATTCAACAAACTTTGCGATTGTTGCGGTTCTCTTGGCAGTTGCCAACGCAATGGGTTCAGGTTTGGTGCTAACCATTGGTGCCGACCTAGCACCAGAGGGTGCGCGCAATGAGTTCTTGGCAGCCTTCCGCTTAATGCTTGACGGCGGAATCGCGGCGGCGGCTCCGGTGATTTCCGTTTTGACTTTGGCAGTTGGTCTTTCAACAGGGCTATTTGCCGTAAGCGGTCTTGCGCTTATCGGTGCCTATTTAATGAATCACTACCTGCCTAAGTACGGCATTCGTTAACCACCGATGCGTGCAGCAGCCTGGGCACAAATATTTGTCTTGGCGAAATCACCCACGGTAACTACCGGTGCTTTCCATGTCGCGCATGCCTTAACTATCACAGTGGCTTGATCTGCGGAAATATTTGTTGCTAACTGCAACGACTCCAACGTTGGTTTCCCGGTTAGATTCAAAAAATCTGGAGCTTCGCCGTTGCCACCGGCGACAAATAGTGCGGTTGACTCGGCGAGTGTGGTTAAGCGTTTTTGAAAAATAAACATTGATACCGCACTCACCGTTGTGAGAGTAAAGATCAAAGAAAACAGGAATAGCCCAATACCTAGCGGAGCGATCGACCCCACTTCATTGCTTATGAGTCTTCGCATTCTGAGCATGTTCATCGAACCGCCACCGCCTGAGCCCTTGCCGCACCAACCACAACTTGCAGGCGCAGGATGCCGCCTGGTGAATCGCAATCGGGTTCACAAGTGAAGCTCAACAACGGTTTCACCTTGATTCCAAAGTCATGCAGGATTTGCTCACCGGTTACTTGTGGTTGCGTGCCGCTTAATACGAAGGCTCTCAGCGAATGCCTTGCCACCGATTCAGCCGCAATTTGCTGCCCCTGCAGGTTTGAGATATTGATGAGCCACATTAAGACCGATACCTGTAACAAAAGACCAAAGGCCAAGAACTCAAGGACTACTGATCCCCTGTCATCGATCAATCGAAAATCTTTAGTTTTCACGGGGTGCCTGACTAATCGCATAAAATTCACGGTCTTGGGTTAGAAGGCCTAATAAAGCAATTTGAGCCCGCAGCTCAACTACCTCAAACTCACCTGCCGATGAACCACAGGTTGCGGTCACGTTAGCAAATCTTCCAATCGCCTGCCTTGCCAAAAGCGACGCACGCTGGCACCCAGCATCCGAGTTTTGGTCGGCTAGGGCCGCGTAGCGTGCACCCTCAACTGCACTGTCTCGCAACACCGCCATTGCAAAGCTAGATAATCCGACGGCAACAACGGTCATGCTTAGTAAAAGCAGCGGAACCGAAACCAAAATGAATTCAACCACCGCCGAGCCTCGACTGGAATGAATCATTAGAACCTAAAAAGTAGCCACCTTTGAAAGCGCCTGCTCAAAGACACCCTTCAAGGCAGGGCCAGCCACTGACCACATCAAGACGACTAACCCAGCGGTCATCAATGTAATCAGGACCCAGCCCGGAACGTCACCAGCCTCGTCTTTCAGTAACTTTTTCACATTCATCCTTTCTATAAATAAGCAATGTTCAACAGCTTCAAGCTTGGATAGACAGCAAATAGCACGGTGACCGGAAGGATCAAAAACACCAAGGGAATAAGCATTCGAGTTTCGTTTTTGCCGGCCTGTTTGGTCAGCTGGTTTTGCACTTCTTGCCTCACCGATTCCGCTTGTTCGCTAAGTACTCTTGCCAGAGGGGTACCGCGCCTAAGCGCCAAGTTGAGCTTGTTGCAAAACTCCACCACTTGACGTTGCGGCAGCCTTTGACTCAGATCATTTAACTCGGTAGGTAAGTCGCTACCAAGTTCAAGCGCCAACAGTGTGTTTCTCAATTCCGCAGCAAATACTCCGTTGAGTCTGGGAATGACTCGCCTAAGTGAAGAGTAAATACTCTCGCCAGATGAAATAGACACCGATAACAGTTCCAAAAAGTCAGGTAACTCAAACAACACGCGCTGCGCATTCTTTTGCGACGAGAAGGTATCGGTGAGTTTTTGAATTATCGACTGCTGAATTTTTGCCCGGAGAATTCTTGCGTCAAAACCTGAATTGCCCGTGGATATGCGCGCAGTCAAACTTGCAGGGCGCATCGAGCGAAAATAGGCACCGGTAAAAAGGAACGAAGCACAGAACGCAAGAGCAATGACAAGTTGCATCATGAGCTAAGGACTCTTGGTTGTTGGGGCAAAGTGCCAAGTAAATGCACCAATCTGTAAGCAACCACACAAACTACAAATCCCAGCAGCAAGATAGCCGCACCCTCTGTGGTGTTGTAGACGAGCGCGTTCTCTGGACGCGATGAAAGCAGTGCAACAATCACCCATGGAGCGGCAACTGCGATTTTTGCCGTACCCGCAACCCACCCCTGTTTTGAATCTAGTTGGCCGGATATTGCCAGGTCACGGCGCAATGAGACTGCCTGGTTTCGCAAGGTTATTCCAAGTGACTCAGAACCAGTTCGTGCTACCAAACGCAGCACTTCACAAAGGCGATCTGCATGAACCTCGCCCAAATTGGATTTGAATTCATCGATAGCTTCTTCAAAACTCCAACCAGAATCAAGCCGATGGGACAGTTTCATGAAATGTGAGCGCAGTCTCTTTGGTCCACTCATGGCCAACTCATCGAAGCCGTCCGCCAGCGACATTCCTGAAACGACAGCCGAATGAATGGAATCCAGAACCTCTGGCCATAACTTAGCTAATTCACGT
>CAZWHL010000042.1:0-8491 GCA_964633625.1 uncultured Rhodoluna sp. | reverse complement strand
GCATTCGCATTCTTCGTACCAGTTCTTGCTGGATACATTGCTTATGCAATTGCTGACCGTCCAGGTCTTGCTCCAGGTTTCGTTGCAGGTGCGCTTGCAACTGGCCTAGACGGTAACCCACTAGGTACCGGTACTGGATTCCTTGGTGCGATCCTTGGTGGTTTCGTAGCTGGTTTCGCAGCTCTATGGATCTCACGCTGGCCAGTAGCTAACTGGATCAAGCCAATCATGCCTGTAGTTGTTAACCCACTACTTTCAACTTTGATTGCTGGATTCGCGATGGTTATCGTTCTAAAGACTCCAATCTCAGCTGCTGCAACTGGTCTAACCACTTGGTTGACTGGTCTATCAACTGCTGGTGTTGTTCTAGTCGGTATCGTTATCGGTCTGATGATGGCATTCGACATGGGTGGTCCAGTTAACAAGGTTGCTTACACCTTTGGTGTGACCGGTCTTGCAGCTGCAGGTGCAGTAGCTTCTGCTCCTCAGTTCGTGATCATGGCGATTGTTATGGCAACCGGTATGACCCCTCCTCTAGGTCTTGCACTTGCAACCGTTCTACGTAAGAACCAGTTCTCTGATTCAGAGCGCGAAAACGGTAAGGCTGCATGGCTTCTAGGTGCATCATTCATCTCTGAAGGTGCGATTCCTTTCGCAGCTGCTGACCCAATCCGCGTTATTCCATCAATCATGATTGGTTCTGGTGTAACCGGTGCTCTAGTAGCAATCTTCGGTAACGAGCTACGCGCTCCTCACGGTGGTATCTTCGTGTTCCCACTAGTGAGCAACCCACTAACCTACATCCTTGCAATTGCTATCGGTACCGTAGTTACCGCTCTAGCTGTAATCGTTGCTAAGGGCATTGGTTCAAAGAACTAATTTCGTATTAGTTAGCGAAGGTCCCGGCAGCGATGCCGGGACCTTTTCTTTAACCACACCGATAAACTGAACGGGTGAGTCAGGAAAACCTAGCGGCGTATGCTGCAGAGCACGGACTAAAGCGCATGGGCGCTCGTCCGCCTTTTTGGTTTTACCTTCGCGAAACTTGGATTCGCCGTGACTTTGCAATTGCAATGTCAACTTTCAACAATGAGGCAGCAAATGCCCGCAATCGTCTTGGCCGCTGGTGGAACATTCTGTTACCAACCATTCAGGCGCTTACCTACGGTTTGATTTTTGGTTTAATTCTTGGTTCATCGCGCCCACACAATTTCATTCCGTTTTTGCTAACCGGTGTTTTTCTTTTTGGTTTTATCTCTGGCAGCTTTGGTTCCGGTTCTGGTGCAATCACCACCAACTCAGGTTTGGTTAAGAGTCTTAGCTTTCCCCGTGCACTGCTTCCGATTTCCGTTGTGATCAGTCAGTTCCTAAACCTGTTGCCACAAATTGGAATCTTGCTAGTCACACTGGTTGTGATTCAGGGCAACCTAAGTTGGAGCTATCTGGCATTGATTCCAATTTTGATTTTGATGTCGCTGTTCTCAACCGGACTGGCGCTGATTGTGGCACGAGTTACCGCACAGGTTCGTGACTTCAGCAAATTGGTTCCGTTCTTCATTCGCATTGGTTTCTACACCAGCGGAATTTTCTTCAGCGTAGACAAGGCTCTGGCGAATCACCCTCAGGTCTTTGCAATCGTTAAATGGAACCCGATATACGACTACATCGAGCTAGCTCGCGGTGCCCTAGTTGAGGGTTACTCAATGAGCGCGGACATCTGGATTGCTTCAAGCGTTTGGGCTGTAGTCACATTGGTTTTTGGCTTGGTGTTCTTCTGGAAAGCGGAAGAAGAATATGGCAGAGATTAAAAAAGTGTCGTCTAAGAAGGTGCCGGCGAAAAAGCCTGCCGCCAAAAAATCTGCCGCGCGCAAGCCGGTTGTGATCGTTGATGGCGTGCACGTTATCTACAAAGTTTTCACCAGCGGCAAGCGCGCCGTTGGCGCGGCTGCGCGCGGTGGTCTATTTGGTAAGGCTGCCAAGTTGCGCCAGGTACACGCGGTCAAGGGAGTTAGCTTCACGATTTACGAAGGTGAATCGGTGGGCATTATCGGTAGCAATGGTTCTGGCAAGTCTTCGTTGATGCGCGCGGTCGCTGGTCTCTCACCAATTGATGGCGGTGCCATCTATGCCTTTGCTCGCCCAACCCTGTTGGGTGTGGGCGGCGCACTGCTACCTAACATCAGCGGTGAGAAGAACATCTTGCTTGGCGGAATGGCGCTTGGTGAAACCAAGAAGTCAATGGAAGTTGCCGTTGACGAAATCGCAAAATTTGCTGGCCTTGAAGAATTCATCGACATGCCAATGCGCACCTATTCATCGGGCATGGCCGCGCGTTTGAAGTTCTCAATCGCTGCGCACCGCGATCACGAAATTCTGATCATTGATGAGGCGTTATCGGTTGGTGACAAGCAATTTTTGAATCGCTCAGAGGCACGTATGCGCGAACTTCGCGACAACGCCGGCACGGTTTTCTTGGTAAGTCACGACATGCAATCAATTTTGGATACCTGCAACCGCGTGATCTGGTTGGAAAAGGGCGAGATTCGAATGGATGGTGCGCCTAAAAAGGTTGTTGACGCATACAGCAAATACATGGAAGACATTTCAGAGTAAATGCCTGCTGCAAAGACCGCCAAAGTATCAAAACAGGCACCGTCGATTTCAGTAATCATTCCAGTGCTCAACGAGCAGAACCACCTAGCCGCGGCAGTAAAAAGTGTGCTGGGTCAAAAGTATGCCGGTGACATTGAAGTGCTGTTGGCCCTTGGCCCATCGCGTGACAACACCAATCAGGTAGCTACCGAGTTAGCTCAAACTGACAAGCGAATTCGTCTAATCGAGAACCCGCGCGGCTTGACCACGGTTGGTTTGAATGAGGCCGTTCGTCAGAGCAAGCACAGCATCATCGTGCGAATTGATGCACACAGCGAACCGGCTGCAGGTTACCTGGCGAATGGTGTTCGCGTTTTGTTGGAACGCAAAGCAGATTTAGTTGGTGGCATCATGGACGCCAAGGGGACAAGCGCATTTCAAAAGGCTGTGGCCTGGGCTTACACCTCGCGATTTGGAATTGGCGGTGCGAAATTCCACGTTGGTGGTGACGAGGGCGAAGCCGAGAGTGCATATCTGGGCATTTTTCAGAAGAGCGCGCTGGAACGCGTGGGCGGCTACGACGAAAGCATTGTGCGCGGTGAAGATTGGGATCTTGCCCAGCGAATCAAGAAGACCGGCGGACTGGTTTGGTTCAGTCCGGAACTCAAGGTCACCTATTGGCCGCGCGGCACCTGGAGCAAGCTGGCCAAGCAATTTATGTCTACCGGGATTTGGCGCGGGGATCTGACCCGCCGAAATGCATCGGGTGCCAGCCTGCGCTACTGGATTCCACCGGTGCTGGTTGGTGCTGTGACCTGGGGCTTGGTCCTTCTGGCCGGTGGCCACTGGTACGGAATCTTGCCTGCAGCTGTCTACCTGATGGGGGTGGCCTTCCTGGCCTCTACCGCCAGCGGGCTATCGCTGAAGTCACGTGTGGCCCTGCTGATTGCCCTACCAACCATGCACTTTGCCTGGGGCCTTGGCTTTTGGCGCGGATACTTCTTTACGGCGCTGGGCATCGTGGACAAATCACGCGTCAACACCGATAAAGGCTCGCGCTAATGGCTTACACACCGGCACGAATCATCGGGGCACTTCGCCGCCGCAAGAACGACTTGATTCGCACCGCCTTATACAAGCCGACCGATGGTGTGCAATTGCGCAATGCGGTTTTGTTTGAGGCATTCGATGGAAAAGTTGTTGGCGACAGCCCGCTGGATATTTTTAACGCGCTAAAAGTTGCACGACCTGATTTGGAATTCTTCTGGACTGTTAAGTCGGGCGTCGTTGCGCCGGCTGGTTCGACAGCTGTGAAGTACGGTTCACGCGAGTGGTTAAAAGTTTTAGCAACTGCAAAATATTTAGTGAACAACTCTGCGTTCCCTTGGTATTTCAAAAAAGTTTCTGGTCAGGTTTATCTGCAGACTTGGCATGGCACCCCGCTTAAGCGATTAGTGCGCGACATTGAAGCTGGAAAAGTTTCCGCACAATACCTAAGCACCATGCGCAAAGAAGCTGCCGCCTGGGATTACTTGATTTCACCAAGTGCTTACGCAACACAATGCTTTGAAAGCGCGTTTGGTTTTCCTATCAAAGGGACCAATGCACGCGTGCTTGAAGTTGGCTACCCACGCAACGATCGCTTGAATGCCAGTGCCGATGAACGATCAGCAATTCGCAATCGCGTGCGCAAACAACTTGGCGTCAAGAGCGCAAAGTCGCAATTGGTTTTGTATGCACCAACCTGGCGCGACACCAATCGCAACGCGGTTGGCACGCTTCAAACCGTGAATCACATTGATGCTGCTACCAAGTTGCCGAAGGGTTTCCAGTTAATGTATCGCGGTCACAGCATGACTCTTGATGCACACAATTCAAAAACCGCAAACGGTGCAATTGATGTAACCGATTACCCAGACATCACCGAACTGTATTTGGCCGCTGATGTTTTGATTACTGATTATTCATCGGTGATGTTTGATTTTGCAGTCACCGGAAAGCCAATTATTTTCTTGACACCCGATATCGAAAAGTATGTTGCCGATCGCGGTTTCTATTTTGATTTTGTTGGTGAAGCACCGGGGCCGATTTGTCAGACCACCGCCGAGGTTATTGGTGCGCTCGAAAACATCAACGATGTAGCTAAGCAATACGGCAAGGCCTACAAGGCGTGGCAGCAAAAGTTCAATGCATTAGAGGACGGCAAGGCTACCGCCCGCGTTCTTGCTGAAGTTTTCGGCGCCCCTGCTGGCCGCACGAAGTAGGCTGGGCGTATGTCAATTCAGGTCGTCATTCTTGCCGCGGGCATGGGCACACGCCTTAGCCGCCCGTTGCCAAAGCCGCTCACAGAGCTAAAAGACGGCCGCTCGATCATGCAGCAGCAGGTAGACAACCTAAAGACGGCATTCGGCACCGATTACCGACTAACCACGGTGGTTGGTTTCAAACTTGAGTCAATCATCGAGCGCTTTCCTGAAGCCACCTACGTCTACAACGAAATGTATGACCAGACCAACACCTCAAAGAGTTTGTTGCGCGCACTTCGTGCATCGGGCGATGGTGGAGTGCTTTGGATGAATGGCGATGTTGTATTTGATCCAGAGGTTTTGCGTCGCGTCAGCCCACTAATCAGCGCGGATGAATCATTCGTTGTGGTAAATCACTCCTCAGTTGCCGATGAAGAAGTTAAGTACACACTTGATGCCGATGGTTTCGTTGCCGAACTTTCAAAGACTGTAGTTGGTGCACTTGGTGAAGCAGTTGGCATCAACTTTGTTTCATCAACCGATAAGGCAGCAGTCATCAAGCGTCTTGATGAAGTTGCCGATCAGGATTATTTTGAACGCGGCATTGAAGTCGCGATTGCAGCTGGTGAAGTTAAGTTCAAAGCTGTGGACATCAGCGATCTATATGCAGTTGAAGTTGACTTCGCAGAAGATCTAGAACGCGCCAACGACGCTATCTAAAGCGTCGAATTAATTGGTTGCGTCCCAACCGCTCTGCACAATGTCATGCAGGTCGTGCTTAGCGGTCCAACCTAAAACATTCTTAATGCGCGAGACATCTGCACATAAGTAAGGCGGGTCACCGGCACGACGATCAACAATTTCTTCTTTGAAATTAATTCCAGAAACTTTTTTGATCTCTTCGATTACTTCAAAAACACTTGAGCCTTTGCCGGTGCCAACGTTGAAAGTGGTGTGTGGGCGAGTATCGGTGTTTAAGTAATCAATCGCGGCAAGGTGTGCACTAGCCAGGTCTTGCACGTGAACGTAATCGCGCACGCATGAGCCGTCGGCGGTTGCGTAATCGTTGCCGTAAACCTTTGGAGTGTTGCCCGCGCGAATCGCAGCAAAAACAATTGGCACCAAGTTGGCCACTGCGGTGTCGGCAAGGTCTGGCCAACCGGCACCGGCAACGTTGAAGTAACGCAGGTTCACTCCGCGAAGGCCCCAGGCGGCAGCAGCGGCATCAACCATCCATTCGCCAACCAATTTGGTCTCGCCGTAAGGGTTTATTGGCTTGCACGGGGTGTCCTCAGACACCGCATCAACATCTGGCATGCCGTAGGTGGCGGCCGATGATGAGAAAACCAGTTTGTTCACGCCAGCCTCGCGCATTGCGCCCATTAGGTTGGCCATTCCACCGATATTCTGCGAAAAGTACCACTCTGGCTTCTCCACAGATTCGCCAACCTTCTTGCGGGCGGCAAAGTGGACAACTGCGTCGATGGCATCGGTGTTGAAAAGGGCCTTTAGGGTCTCGAAAGCCTCTGGAGCAGCCAAATCCAGCTGAACCAGCTTGGTGTCGCCGATGCGGGCACGAACGCCCTCAGACATATCATCAACCACCACCACTTGGTCGCCGCGCTCTTGAAGCATGCGCACCACGTGGCTGCCAATGTAGCCGGCACCGCCGGTGACTAGAACCTTCATGGGCTCAAGTCTAAAGGGCGAGTTGCGCGTGGGCTGGGCGGATGCCCGCATAAACTCTTGGCATGAGCTTTGGAACCCTTGCTAAATCCCTAGTAATTACCTCAATCAGCGCGGTTGCGCTTACGGCCTGTGCCTCTGGAAGTCCTTTGAGTCCGTCAACACCAAAGCCTGCCCCGGTTTACGTGACCGCTCCGCTTACTGGCGTGCAATACGAGGAATCCACCCCAGAAGCCCTGCAGCTCAAGAAGCCATCGGTGGCCTGCAAGATTGACAACGGCTCTGAGGCTCCTCGCCCACAATCAGGCCTAAATAGCACCGATATTGTCTTTGATGAGATGGTTGAGGGTGGGCTGACCCGCCTGGTTGCCATTTGGCACTCGGCTCAGCCGGACGGCATTGGCCCGGTGCGTTCAATTCGCCCAATGGACCCCGATATCACCAGCGCCTTTGGCGGAATCGTGTGTTTCAGTGGCGGCCAGGCGGTTTTCGTCAACATGATCAAGCAAGCCCCGGTTTTTGTGGCTTCAGAGACCACGGAACAGGGCAAAGGCACCTTCAGTCGAAGCACTGACCGAATTGCCCCGCACAATGTGATTGTGAACGTGCAAAAACTGGCTGCCGACCACCCAGAATTGACCCCACCGGCTCAACAGTTCCAATATGGCAAAGATGTACAAACTTCGTCGGCCGGCGCCTCGGGGGTAGCCGTGACCAAGTTTGAGGTGAAGTTCCCTTCTGCCTCGGCTTTTTGGGAGCCTTCGAGCGATGGCGCCAAGTGGCTAAGAACCCAGGATGGCAAGCCTTTAACCGAGAAGTTGGACGGCGCCCAGGTGGCGGCGACAAATATCGTGGTGATGAGTGTCAAAATCGACCGCAGCTACCTGGATCGCAAATATGGACACATTCCAAAAACTTTGATGATCGACACCGGAAAGGCCTGGGTTTTCACCGGGGGCAAGTATGTCGAGGCTACTTGGTCCAAGGCATCAGCGACCTCGCCGATTCTGCTGACCGATGCCGCTGGTGCGCCAGTTCTTCTGGCGCCGGGCAATACCTGGGTTGAGCTGATGCCGGTGGCACCAGAGGGCAAGATTAGCATCACCGCGGCGCCGGTTGCCAGCCCGGCACCAAGCACTAGCCTGTCGCCTTCTGCTAAAAAATAGCGGCGTGTCGGTTGCATTAGCCAATTTGTACAGAATAGGCTAGCAACATGTTAAACATCGCTCAGTTGCGCCTAATCCTGGCTGAAGATGGCGTTCAGGCAACCTCGATTGCCCGCGCCGAACTAACCACCCGCGTAGCCGAATACAAGGATCTGGGTGCCGAGGCCAGACCGATTGTGTTCGGAAGTCACCGTAAGCCACAGGCCGTGATCCTGCCTTACGATCTTTTCACGGAGCTGCTAGATGTGGCCGAGGGCGTGCCACACGTTCCAAAGGCTCCGGCACCGGCCAAGAGAAGCCGCAAGAAGGCGGCTAAGACCGAATCTGAGCAAATTGTACAAGATTTGCCTCCGCTCGAAAAAGAGCACATTGGGCAGTCCACCCAGGAGCTTTTGGATCAAATCATGGCCAAGTGGAAGCTGTAGGGCTGTCCAAGAACGCCGCCTCAAACTGGTAAATCCGCATGCCAAAAAAGAAATCTTCGCGTCCAAATTCCAGCCTGGGTTCAAACCAGCGCCCGGAGCCTAAAACACCAACCCAGTTACGACGCGAGCGGACCATCCGCATCGCCTCGATCGTCATTGTTTTAGCGTTATTGCTATCGGTGTTGGCTGGAGCATTTAGCGTCACACCGTCCCAAGCGGCCGAGCCTGCCAAATCTGTACAAATTCAAAATGGTGACACAACGCCACTCGGCAGCAGCGTGGATACTGACGGGGATGGCATAGAAAACAACCTGGATCCAGACATCGACGGGGACGGAATTGTGAACGCCAACGATGGCGATATCGACGGGGATGG
>CAZWHL010000041.1:4707-11073 GCA_964633625.1 uncultured Rhodoluna sp. | reverse complement strand
GAACCTATCGGTTAACAGCCGATTGCTCTGCCAATTGAGCTACCGAGGAATGTTGATTTAGCAACTGGACTACATTACCAAACATTTTGACCCTAAAGGTTTGCTGGCGCCCATATTGGCTGGGTTGTGGGCTATTTAGTAGCCCAAATTGGCATCAACTACCCCAACCAGCGGCTTGCCTTCGCTGTAGGCACGCAGGTTCTCGCGAATGCGGTCAGAGAATAGCCTCACCACTTGTTCGCGAGTATCAGCGGTATGCGGGGTGATAATTATGTTTTTTGCATTCCATAGCGGATGGCCATCCGGAAGCGGTTCTGGATCGGTCACATCAACCGAAGCACCAGCAATCACGTCATTATTTAGAGCATCGATAAGGTCTGCAGTGTGCACCATTGGGCCACGTGCAATGTTTACCAAGTAGGCAGACGGCTTCATGATGGCAAACTTCGAGGCATCGAACAGGTATCTAGTTTCGTCCGTGAGGGCCGCAGCCAGAATAACCAAATCCGCCTTTGGCAGTTCGGAATCTAATTGATCAAAGCCCAGAGTTTGTTTAGCGCCCTGCATGGGCGATGCCTTCTTTCTGATCACCGTTACGTTGGCTCTGAAAGGTGCAAGTAATTTCAAAAGCTCTTCGGTAATTCCGCCACCACCGAAGAGCAGCACGTTACTGTCATAAAGCGATGCGGCAAATTTTCTGCCCCAAGTCTTCGTAACTACACGTTCAGGAATCACACGCATCATTGCGAGCGATAGAGCCAAAGCGTGTTCCGCCACCGGTTCACGATACGAACCCTTGGCAGACGTAAACAATATTGGACGTTTGATAATTTCGGCGAAAGCATCCACTCCGGCAAACGGCAATTGAACCCATTCAATTTGTGGATTTTGATCAAGCATCTCGGCCAATGCCTGGGGTTGCGAATAGTCCAACCAGATCAATGCCTTTACCGTTGAATCCATTGGGACTACTTGTGCCCCGGCTTCGGCAGCGGCTTCGAGATATTCCGGAAATGCCTTTGGCTCCATCGCAACTTGAATCATTTTTACAAGCCCTGAAGTTTTCTGCGTTCCGCTTCGAGTTCAACAAGGGCGCGCTGAATTCGTGCGCTCTCTTGCGGATTTTCGGCAACATCGGTGCGGCGCAGAGCTGCCAACAGGTTTGCCTTTTCGTGAGCGAGTGCGTTAACCAAGGCTCTGGCAACCACGCCCTGACCGTATCGAACCAGATCGGCGTCGTTCTTTGCCGGAAGCGTTTGAGCGGCAATTGAGCGAAGCAGTGAGTGAAGCTCCGCAGGAGTTGAGCCGCCAATCACATTCAACCAATCCGGCGAACCGTGCGAAACCATGCTGGTGCCAATGGCCTCAAGAATTGCATTATGAGCCGGTGCACTAAAACCATCACGAACAATACGAATCAGTTGTTCCTGCGAATATGAACTTGGCACTTGCACCAGCACCTCAAGCACTTGGCGCTCAAACCTAGTGATTGGGTCGGCAAGATTCGGAAGCGCAAACTCGAATTCTGAATGCGGTTCTGACTCTTGGGTTGGTGCGGGCGCATCGCGACGCATTTCTTTTACCGCATCGGCGCGCGTCTCTTTTCCAGCGGCATCAACCAAAGCGGCTACTTCATTGCCATCTAGATTTACCCAACCTGCAAGTTCACGAATGTATGCGAGACGCATCGCGGAATCTCGAATCGCGGCAACCACCGGTGCTGCTGCGCGAGCAGCCCCTACCCTGCCCTCAATGGTTGAAAGATCAAACTTGCCAATCTTTTGCTTGATTGCAAATTCAAAAAGCGGCTTCTTGTTTTCAATCATCATGCGGACTGCTTCATCACCCTTTTGACTGCGCAGGTCGCAAGGATCTAAACCATCCGGACCAACAGCAACAAAAGTTTGCGCCGAGAATTTGTGAGAATCATTGAATGCACGCATTGCGGCTTTTTGGCCAGCGGCATCGGGATCAAAGGTAAAGATGACTTCGGCCGGGGTGTCTTTTTCGGCAGACAGCATGCGGTTCAATATCCGTATGTGCTCGTCGCCAAATGCGGTTCCACAGGTAGCCACTGCGGTGGTGATGCCAGCCAGGTGACACGCCATCACATCTGTGTAGCCCTCAACCACAACAACGCGCTGTTGTTTAGAGATTTCCTTCTTAGCCAGATCAAGTCCATAAAGCACCGATGACTTGTGATACACCAGGGTGTCACTGGTGTTCAAGTACTTTGGACCCTGGTCATCATCAAATAATTTTCGCGCACCGAAACCGATTACCTGACTGGCTGCATCGCGAATGGGCCAGATTAAACGTCCTCGGAACTTGTCGTAGGCACCACGATCGCTCTTGGTGGCAAGGCCTGCGGTAACCAGTTCTTCAATCGTGAAGCCAAGTTTCTTCAGGTGATCGGTGAGATTGCTCCAACCTTTCGGAGCAAAACCCACACCAAATAGCTCGGCAGCCGCCTTGTCGAAGCCACGACCCTTCAAGAAGTCTCGGCCGGGTATTGCATCGTCAGTCATTAATTGCGACTGATAGAAAGCTGCGGCAGCAGTGTTTGCCTCAAGAATTCGTGATCGTTGCCCCTGATCCTGTGCCGGTCCGCCGTCTTCGTAGGTCAGTTCAAAGCCAACTCGGGCCGCAAGTTTTTCAACGGCTTCATAGAAGCTGATTGATTCTATTTGCTGCAAGAATTTATATACGTCGCCACCTTCACCACAACCAAAGCAGTGGTAAAAGCCCTGCATTGGGCGAACGTTAAAAGATGGTGACTTCTCGTCGTGGAACGGGCAGAGACCCTTAAGTGATCCAACGCTGGCATTTTTTAGTGAGACATACTCGCCAACTACATCGGCGATGTTTACGCGAGACTTGACCTCTTCAATGTCTCGCGCCCTGATTTTCCCCGCCATGGCTCTTATCCTAGGCTTTCGCGGCGTGCCATTAGAAGGAAGGCCCCTTGACTACCAGACGGTTGTGCATGGTGATGGCACTCTGATCTGTCAAAGATGCCACCTGGTCAACCACTACACGACGCTTTTCGGCATCGGTGCTTGCCTTCCCCCAGGCGGCCGTGCAATAGACATCCAAGTTGTCGCCGTTAGAGGCCAAAATTGCATCGGCAAGTTCGGCAAGCAGCTCGCGCTGCCATTCGTAGATTGGTCGACGGGATTCATGTGACATCAGGAATGCAGACACAATGCCCTTAAGCACTGCGATCTCGGCTTTCACATTTGCCGGTACCTCAATGCGAGCACCGTATCGGGCCATTGATTCCGCGGGCGATGCGTCCACAATTGCAGCAATTGTCCGACTTACAAAGCGACCAATTAGGTCACTGGCTAAATTCTTTAGACTGCCAAGCATGGCCGGCGTGCGATCAAACTTAGTTGGCCAGTTAGGGAGCGCTTGCAAATTTTTTAGAGCCTCGGCTAGCACCGGTTTTGAATAGACACCAACGTTCCACTCACCAATTTTTTCCAGAAGTTCTTCTTCTGCCGCAGAATCTGCGAGTTCTTCAAGCTTGATATAGCCAGAGACGATTGCATCTTCAAAATCGTGCACTGAGTAGGCAACATCATCAGAAAAATCCATGACCTGGGCTTCAACACTTTTTACCCTGCTTGGGGCACCCAGGCGCATCCAGTTGTAGACCTCTAGGTCATCTTCGTAAACACCAAACTTAATTGAGTGCTCACGCATGTCACCAGCCTCACCAAGCGACCACGGATATTTACACGTTGCATCGAGACTTGCTCGCGTTAAATTTAAACCAACGCTGGTTCCGTCGCTCAGAAAAACTTTTGGCTCAATACGAGTCAGCAGCCGCAGGGTTTGCGCGTTGCCTTCGAAGCCACCAATACCAGCGGCCCAGTCGTTTAGACCTTTCTCGCCATTGTGCCCAAATGGTGGGTGCCCTAAGTCGTGGGCCAAACAAGCCATGTCAACGATGTCGGCATTCAGACCAAGATCGATCGCCATTTCGCGACCAATTTGTGCAACCTCTAACGAGTGGGTCAATCGTGTTCGAGCAAAATCGCCGCCACTTGGAGAAAGGACCTGGGTCTTGGCGCCAAGTCTGCGTAATGCAGATGAGTGCAGCACGCGAGCTCTGTCGCGAGCAAATTCACCGCGCTGCGACTTACCGGTTCGCGTCTCAGGCAAGAAACGCTCTCGGTCAAAATCGGTGTAGCCAAGTTCTGAAGAATTTCTTTCCATTAGCCGCCGGAAACTCCTAGCTCTGCTTCTTGAAGAACTTTGCGCTGATCGCCAACCAGTTCACGTGACTGCAACCAGTTTTCCGGTAACGCACAAATCTTTGCACCACCAAGGCGACCTCGTGGCCCTTCAGCTTCTTCACCCGGATAAGGTTGCGTGCGATCTAGCGAGCCAAGAATTTCATCCATGTGTGCCAGTGACTCAACCTGCGACAGCGCGGCTCGGAACTCACCACCCACCGGGTACCCCTTGAAGTACCAGGCAACATGCTTGCGAATATCTCGACAGGCGTGCATCTCGCTCTCAAAGAATTCAACAAGCAATTCGGCGTGCCTCTTGAAAGCATCGGCAACTTCGCCCAAGCTTGGCTGAATTGGATTAATCGCTGCATCTGAATGTGGGTTACGCAGGTATTCATCGAAGGCCGCTTGCAGGTCACCAAACAACCAGGGTCTACCTAAGCAACCGCGGCCAACCACAACGCCATCAACCCCGGTCTCGCGCATCATACGAATTGCATCACTGGCAGACCAAATGTCACCATTGCCAAGTACCTGTACGTCTGGCAGTGCCTCGCGAAGTTTTGCGATTGCAGACCAGTCCGCCTTGCCAGAATAGTAATCGGCAGCTGTTCGGCCGTGCAGAGCAATTGCGGTTACCCCGGCATCACGTGCAGCTTTTCCAGCCTCAATGTAGGTGAGGTGCTCGGCATCGATGCCCTTGCGCATTTTTATGGTTAGCGGAATCTCACCAGCTGCTTTTACCGCTGCATTCACTATTGAACTAAAGAGATCTTGCTTCCACGGCAAGGCTGCGCCACCACCCTTACGAGTTACCTTAGGAACCGGACAACCAAAATTCAGGTCGATGTGATCTGCACGATTCTCGGCTACCAACATGGTTACTGCTTCTGCAATGGTTTTTGGATCAACGCCATATAGCTGAACAGAACGAACTTCTTCCGATGGGTGATGCCCTACCAGTCGAAGCGATTCCTCAGTACGTTCAACAAGGGCGCGAGAGGTGACCATTTCGGAAACATAGAGTCCACCGCCAAACTCACGGCAGAGTCTGCGGAACGCGGTATTGGTGATTCCCGCCATTGGCGCAAGCACAACCGGCGTTGCGATGGCAATCTTGCCATACTGCAACGCTGGTTTAGTGCTGGCCAAAGTCATTGAACTATGAAACTAGTTTTGCGCCAAGATACTCGCGAAGCTTACTCAGCGAAACGCGCTCCTGCTGCATGGTGTCACGTTCGCGAACCGTAACCGCTTTGTCTTCAAGAGTGTCGAAGTCCACGGTCACACAGAAAGGTGTACCAATTTCGTCTTGACGACGGTAGCGACGGCCAATTGCACCAGAATCATCAAAGTCAATGTTCCAATAGCCACGTAGTTCTTGTGCCAAGTTGCGAGCGACTGGTGACAAATCGTCGTTTCGCGATAGTGGAAGAACTGCTGCCTTGATTGGAGCAAGGCGATAGTCAAGTCGAAGGACGGTACGTACGTCAACGCCACCTTTCGTGTTTGGCGCCTCGTCTTCTGCATATGCATCAACCAGGAAGGCCATCAGTGAACGTGTCAGACCAGCGGCCGGTTCAATCACGTAAGGCGTCCAACGCTCATTTTTGTTCTGATCAAAGTAGCTGAGATCCGTTCCCGATTCGCGTGAGTGCGTGGTCAAGTCAAAGTCGGTGCGGTTTGCAATACCCTCAAGTTCGCCAAACTCGCTACCAGGGAAACCAAACTTGTATTCGATGTCCACGGTGCGCTTTGAGTAGTGTGAAAGTTTTTCCTTTGGGTGTTCAAAGATGCGCAAATTATCTGGGTTGATACCAAGATCGGTGTACCAATTCATGCGCTGTTCGATCCAGTAGTTGTGCCATTCTTCATCGGTGCCAGGCTCTACAAAGAATTCCATCTCCATCTGCTCGAACTCGCGAGTGCGGAAAATGAAGTTTCCTGGCGTGATCTCGTTGCGGAAAGACTTACCAATCTGGCCAATACCAAACGGTGGCTTCATGCGAGCCGCACCAAGCACGTTGGCAAAGTTCACAAAGATACCCTGGGCGGTTTCTGGGCGGAGGTAGTGCAAGCCCTCCTCGGCCGCAACCGGACCCAAAAAAGTTTGCAGCAAACC
>CAZWHL010000041.1:0-4607 GCA_964633625.1 uncultured Rhodoluna sp. | reverse complement strand
GGTAGTGCAAGCCCTCCTCGGCCGCAACCGGACCCAAAAAAGTTTGCAGCAAACCATTGAAAGCCTTTGGTTCAGTCCAGGTGTTCTTACTGCCACAGTTTGGGCAAGTGATGTCGTTCATTGACTCCGGAGCGCGGCCCTTCTTTTCTTCGAAGGCTTCTTCTAGATGGTCCTGTCGAAAGCGCTTGTGACAAGCGGTGCACTCAATTAGCGGGTCAGAGAACTCACGAACGTGGCCGGATGCCTCCCAAACCTTGCGAGGAAGAATCACCGAAGAGTCCAGCCCAACGATGTCTTCGCGAGATTGAACCATGGTGCGCCACCATTGGCGCTTGATGTTTTCTTTTAGCTCAACACCTAGGGGTCCGTAGTCCCAAGCAGAACGGCTTCCGCCGTAGATTTCGCCGGCCTGGAAAACGAATCCACGGCGCTTAGCTAGAGAAATTACTGAATCTAGACGATTTGGGGTAGCCACTTAAACTCCTTGCCCAAGCTGGATGCCTGGTACTTGTTCGAAGTTCCCAGTCTACTTTGACGAAGCGCGTTTTGGCTTGTCTACTGCCCCGCCAAAGCGCCTTGAACGCCCCTGAAAGTGTGAAATCGCCTCCCAAAGCGAGGTTCGGTTGAAGTCCGGCCAAAGGGTGTCCAAAAATACGAACTCCGCATAGGCCGATTGCCAAAGCAAGAAATTTGAGGTGCGCTGCTCGCCCGAACTGCGTATGAACAGGTCAACGTCAGGCAGGTAATTGGTGTTCAGATACTTCTGCACGGTCTTTTCGGTAATTGAGCCTGGCTTGAGCTTGCCCTTGGCAATATCGGTAGACATTGCATTCACCGCATCAACGATCTCGATTCGCGAGCCATAGTTAACACACATGGTGAGAGTGAGGGTCTTGTTTTTTGCAGTTAGCTTCTCGGCTGCCTTCAATTCATCAATCACCGATAACCACAAGCGCGGTTTACGTCCGGCCCACCGAATTCGAACTCCCCAGGCGTTTAGTTGATCTCGGCGCGCACGAAGCACCTCACGATTGAAACCCATCAAGAATTTAACTTCTTCGGGTGAACGCTTCCAGTTCTCGGTAGAGAATGCATAAACGGTTAGGTATTTAACGCCAGCCTCGATTGCTCCAGCAACCACATCGAGTAACGCAGCTTCGCCCGCTTTGTGGCCTTCAATTCTGGTTAGGCCTCGCTGGTTTGCCCAACGGCCATTACCATCCATCACAATCGCAACGTGTTGAGGAACGGAGCCGGCAGCGAATTTGGGCATCTTTACACCCATCCTCTTCACCGGCACTAGTTGAGTCTCCTGCAACTTGGTCATTCTCGCTCCACATGTTGAAGTGACTTGAGACCGCGCTCAATGTGCCACTGACTATATGCAGCAACGATACCGGAAGCCGATGCCCGGATGTTTTCTGAGGAAGAATCGGCAACCAGCCAGTTACCTTCAAGCAGGGCGCCAAGCAGTTCGCCGGTAAGCGGGTCAATCACAGCGGCGCCGGCAGGTCGGCAATCGCGACAAACTACGCCACCAAGTTGCATCACAAATGCCTGATGAGGACCTACTGCCCCACATCGCGAACAATCGCCAAAGTTTGGTGCCCAACCGGCAATCGAAAGCGCACGTAACAGATATGAATCTAGAACCAATGAAGCGTCGTGTTCTTTGTTGGCAAGCGAACGAAGCGCACCAATCAGTAATAGGTATTGCTGAGGTGATGAATCTTCGCCGGTAAGTTTTTCTGCGGTTTCAACCATCGCCGTTGCCGCAGTGTAAGCCCGATAGTCCTCGATGATTTCGCGTCCATACGAACCAATGGTCTCTACCTGGTTCACCACGTCAAGATTGCGCCCCTCATAGAATTGCGCCTCAACGACCATGAAAGGTTCCAGGCGCGCACCAAACTTTGAGCCGGTTCTACGCACTCCTTTGGCAACCGCGCGGATTTGCCCGTTATACCTAGAGAGGAGCGTGACGATGCGATCCGCTTCACCCAACTTATGGGTGCGTAGCACAACTGCTTCATCTTTATATACGGGCACCAAATAAGTATCGGCCCCTACCCAAGAGAAACTCTTGAACCGGGGCCGAACTTATTGAAGTTTGCCGCCTTAGGCTCGGATCGCGCGGTTAACCGCAGAGATAACAGCCTTGAGCGATGCAGTTGAGATGTCGCCATCGATTCCTACTCCCCAGAGGGTGTGGCCATTTACCTCAAGCTCTACATATGCGGCAGCCTGGGCATCGCCACCGGCGCTCAACGTGTGCTCAACATAATCAAGCAGGCGCACGTTTACACCCAGCTTTTCAAGAACGTTCAGGAAGGCTGATATTGGGCCATTGCCAGTGCCGTGCGCCTCAAGTTCGCCAGCGCCATCGCGAAGCACGATGTTTAGATCCACGCTGCCATCCATGTCGCTGGCGGTACGCATCTTCTTGAGCTCAAAGCGCCCCCACTTTAGTTCCGCACGATCTGCCGGAGCCGGGAGGTATTCATCGGTGAAAATGTCCCAAAGCTTGGCTGAAGAAACCTCGCCACCTTCTTGATCAGTCTTGTTCTGCACCACGCGCGAGAACTCAATCTGCAACTTTCGTGGCAGATCCAGCGAGTGGTCGGTCTTCAATAGGTAGGCAACGCCTCCCTTACCTGACTGAGAGTTAACTCGAATAACGGCTTCGTATGAACGACCAACATCCTTTGGATCAATTGGAAGGTAAGGAACGGCCCAAACCAAATCATCAACCGAGACACCCTTATCGGTTGCCTCTTTGTGCATCAGCTCAAAGCCCTTCTTAATTGCATCTTGATGTGAGCCAGAGAAAGCGGTGTAAACCAAATCACCACCGTATGGGCTGCGCTCAGGAACTGGCAACTGGTTGCAATACTCGACGGTGCGCTTGATTTCATCAAGATCGCTGAAGTCAATGTGTGGATCAATTCCCTGACTGAAAAGATTAAGACCAAGGGTAATTAGGTCAACGTTTCCGGTGCGCTCACCGTTTCCAAACAGGCATCCCTCAATGCGATCTGCACCGGCAAGGTAGCCAAGCTCGGCTGCAGCAACAGCGGTACCTCGGTCGTTGTGCGGGTGAAGGGATATCAGAATGCTGTCGCGGCGCGCAATGTTGCGGTGCATCCACTCAATTGAGTCGGCGTAGACGTTTGGTGTTGCCATTTCAACCGTGGCCGGAAGATTAATAACCATCTGGTGATCTGGCTTTGGATCAAGAATCTCAATTACCGCATTACAAACTTCTACCGCGTATTCCAACTCGGTACCGGTGTAAGACTCGGGTGAGTATTCGTAGAAAATATCGGTGTCAGGAATTGTCTTTTCCATTTCGCGACACTTGCGCGCACCCGAAAGTGCGATGTCCATGATTCCCTGCTTGTCTTGATTGAATACCACGCGACGCTGCAATACAGAAGTTGAGTTGTAGAAGTGAACGATTGCCTGCTTGGCACCCTTTAGCGATTCGTAGGTACGCTCGATCAGCGCATCGCGTGCCTGAGTCAAAACCTGAATGGTGACATCGGCTGGAATGTGACCGTCTTCAATAAGAAGGCGAACAAAATCAAAATCCGTTTGACTGGCCGAAGGGAAGCCAACTTCAATTTCCTTGTAACCCATATTCACCAAAAGCTTGAACATCTTTAGCTTGCGCTCTGGGCTCATTGGGTCGATCAGCGCCTGGTTGCCATCTCGAAGGTCAACTGCACACCAGCGTGGTGCCTGAGTGATTACCTTGCTTGGCCAAGTGCGGTCCGGCAGCGATACGTTGATCTGCTCGTGGAAGGGTACATATTTATGTACCGGCATGCCCGAAGGAGTTTGGGTGTTTTTCATTTGAAGTGTCTTTCGTGTGGTGGGTGGTCAGCCAGCAGAAGGCTCCGCGACGAGGAGGGCCTGTTTAGGCCTCGCCGCGGCCACTAAGTAGTAGACCGAAGAACACCTTTTTAGACTACGCCGGATTGACCGAAAAGCCCAAATTGAATTTAAAAACCCAGTTGGTCTTAAAAACCAAGTTTGCCGAGTTGCTTTGGGTCCCTTTGCCACTCGGATGCCACCTTTACGCGCAGTCCCAGGAACACCTTGTGACCAATGAGTTTCTCGATCTCGAGGCGGGCGCGCTTACCCACATCAATCAATCTGGCACCACGGTGCCCAATGATGATCCCCTTTTGGCTGTCTCGCTCAACGAAGATGTTGGCGTGGATATCGGTGAGATCCTTGCCCTTTCGCTTGCTAATTTCGTCAATAGTCACGGCAATCGAGTGAGGCAACTCATCGCGGACTCCCTCAAGCGTTGCCTCTCGAATTAGTTCACAGATGCGGGCCTCCAGCGACTCATCAGTTACTGCATCTGCCGGGTAAAGTGCCGGCGAAAGCGGCATCAGGTCAATAAGTACTTTGGTCAGGACCTCAAGCTGGTCCTCGGTCACGGCCGAGACCGGAACAATGGCCTTCCAGTCGCGCATTTGCGAAACGGCCATCAGCTGTTCGGCAAGTTGCTCAGGTGAAACTAACTCACATTTGGTGACTATAGCAACCAACTTCGCACGGCGGAATTCATTGAGCTGCTCGTTGATGAAGTTATC
>CAZWHL010000040.1:0-11481 GCA_964633625.1 uncultured Rhodoluna sp. | reverse complement strand
GATGAAGACACTGGTAATCATGCCCACCTACAACGAGGCCATGAACATTGAGCACTCGGTAGAGCAGCTCTTCAAGCACAATCCAGCGGTGTCACTTCTAATAGTTGACGATTCCAGCCCCGATACCACGGGCGCAATCGCAGAGACATTGGCTGCGGCGAATCCAAAGATCACCGTGCTGCATCGCGAAGCAAAGACCGGCTTGGCTGATGCCTACAAGGCCGGCTTCGCCTGGGGCCTTGCAAACAACTTTGATTACCTAGTTGAGATGGATGCTGACGGCAGTCATCGCGCTGAAGATCTGCCGAAGCTTCTTGCGCAGGCATCGACCAATGAACTTGTGATTGGTTCACGTTGGATTGCTGGTGGCAGCGTTGAAAATTGGCCAGCGTATCGAATGGCACTTTCGCGCGGCGGCAACGCCTATGCAAAGTTCATGCTTGGCTCAAAAGTCGCCGACCTAACCGCGGGCTTCCGCGTTTACCAAACTCAACTTTTGCAGCGTCTGCACCTAGAAGACCTAGCCGCGCACGGTTATTCATTCCAGGTAGAGATGACTCGCAAGTGCGAACAAATTGGAGCCAGCATTGCAGAGGTACCAATTACTTTTGTTGAGCGCGAGCACGGCGTATCAAAAATGAGCAACGCTATCGTGCTCGAGGCAATGTGGCTGGTTACGCTGTTGGGGCTGAAGCGTCTTTTTTATCAGCGCGAATCGCAAACGCCAAAGCAATAGTCACTAACCACATGATTGAGCCCAAGACGAATGCGCTCTTGGTGCCTAAGATCACGCTTTGCGAATCTGTTGAAACACTAACTTTCTGCGCACTGCTGACAATAGTGAACGCAGTAATAAAGATGGCAGTACCCGCGGCACCAGCAACCTGCTGAAGCGAACCAACGGTTGCACTAGCGTGCGAATAAAGATTTGGTGCAACCGAACTCATGGTCATTGAGAAGAGTGGGGTGAAGAAGAATCCAATTCCAACCATGAAGAACAAGTACAGAATCATGAGCTGCCAGATGTTGGTGTTTTCACCAATCCACGTGAATCCGTAAAGCACAATCGCAACAAAGAGGGTTGCCGGAATCAAAAGCTTGCGGGCACCGAATTTGTCGTATAGCGAACCAATTACCGGGCTGAGTAGCCCCATAGCCAACCCACCAGGTAACAGAACCATGCCAGCGCTCAATGCGTTCAGACCAAGGCCATCCTGAATGTAAATAGGAATCAGAATTACGTAGCCAAACATCACCAGCATGGCCACCACCATCAGAGTTAGGCCAATTCTGAAGTTCGCCGACTTGAAAGTGCCCAGGTTCAACAGCGCGCGATCCTTTTTGCCCAGCGAAATTTGACGCCAAACAAACAGGAACATGAATGCCACACCGGTCAAGAAGTAGACCCAAGGTGATACCGTCACCGCTCCGCGAGCCGCCTCGCCAAATGAGCTAAGGCCGTAAACCAAGCCACCAAAGGCCAGCACGGTCAGCGCCACAGATGGTAAGTCAATTGCCGTCTCGTTCACGGTGTGCGAAGCACGCAGCTTGAACGAACCAATCGAGCCGGTCACCAGGCCAATCGGCAGCATTACCCAGAACAACCAGTGCCAGTTAAGCGAGTTCAAAATTAACCCCGATACCGCAGGGCCCATGGCCGGGGCCACCGACATCACGATCCCAATGTTGCCCATGATGCGACCGCGTGAATTCTCTGGCACCAAGTCCATGATTGTGGTCATCAGCAAAGGGAACATGATGGCCGAACCACTTGCCTGCACTATGCGACCCAGAAGCAGGATTTCAAAATTTGGTGAAAGCGCTCCAAACAAAGTTCCAACTACGAATGCAGTCATCGCCGCCACGTAAAGGGTGCGTGTTGAGAAGCGCTGTTGCAAATAACCGGTGGTTGGAATCACGATTGCCATGGTCAGCATGAAGGCTGTGTTTAGCCACTGACCCACGGTTGCCGCAATTTTTAGGTCTTGCATGATGATTGGCAGAGCCACACCAAGCAGGGTCTCGTTCAAGAAAACTACAAATGTGCTGATTAGCAAAATAGCAATGATCAAGAAACTCTGAGCTGATAGCTTTTGTGATTTAGACAAAGGGATATTTACTTTCGATTATTTGGTGAAACAAAAAAGTGGTGCGATGGACTACTTATACGAATCAACTAGTCGAACGGCTCCACCGTCAACACCCTTGGCACCTTGCACGTATGCAGACAAGTCAGCAGGTGCTGATTCAATCTCACCAAGAGTCCAGGTGTGCACACCCAACTTGGTTAGCGCAGCTGAAACTTCATCGGCCTTCGCAGCGTCAACCACAACCGCCTGACCAAGTCCAAGGTTCCAAGTTGATTCCACGCTCTCTAGCGAGAACTTTCCCCAACTTGCCAGCACTTGGAAAACTTCGTGTGGAGTCCACGTTGATCGGTGAATATCAACTGCAACACCCTGCGGTAGCACACGTGCAATGTTTGCTGCGATTCCGCCACCGGTGATGTGGCTCATCGCGTGAACAGCGACACCAAGTTCTGATTCCAAAAGTGAATTCAATACTCCGGTGTAAAGCTTGGTTGGTTCAAGCAGAACCTCACCAAGTGAGCGATCGCCAAATTCCAAAACGTTTTTCTTGTAGTCAAGACCGCTGTCGCTAACAATTTTGCGAACCAGTGAGTAGCCGTTTGAGTGCAAACCAGATGATTCCATGCCAAGCACAACGTCACCAACGCGAACATTCTGTGGACCAAGCAACTTGGCAGCATCAACCACACCAACCGCTGCACCGGCAACGTCGTAATCATCAACGCCAAGCAGGCCTGGGTGTTCTGCGGTCTCGCCTCCAACCAGTGCAACGCCAACGGCACTGCAGGCCTCGGCAATTCCGCGAACGATATCGGCAATTCGCTCTGGCACAACCTTTCCACAGGCAATGTAATCGGTCATGAACAAACTCTTTGCACCAACCACAACGATGTCGTCAACCACCATGCCAACCAGGTCCTGGCCAATGGTGTCGTGCTTGTCAATCGCCTGCGCAATCGCAACCTTGGTACCAACACCATCGGTGCTGGTTGCCAACAGCGGGCGGTCATACTTCTTCAAGAACGAGACGTCCATCATGCCGGCAAAGCCGCCTAGGCCGCCCACCACTAGGTCGTTGTGGGTTGCGCCAACCGCGCGCTTCATAAGCTCTACTGCTAGATCGCCGGCTTCGGTGTCAACACCAGATGCTGCGTACGCATTAGTCATGCTGGTGAACACTCTCTCCCTGAATTGTGGCAACGCCCTTCTCAAGCAGGTTCTTGCCAAGTCGGTCAGCCATCGGCAACTCGATCGGATACTTGCCGGTGAAGCATGCGGTGCAAAGTTCGCGCTCTTGCTGACCCGTTGCAGCCACCATTCCTTCCTTGGTTAAGTAACCAAGAGAATCAGCACCGATAGATTGACGCACGTCTTCTACACCCAAACCGGTGGCAATCAATTCAGCACGAGTTGCAAAGTCAATTCCGTAGAAGCAAGGCCAGGTAATCGGAGGAGAAGAAATACGAATATGAATTTCTGCTGCTCCGGCCTCACGCAACATCTGCACCAATGCGCGCTGAGTGTTTCCGCGCACGATTGAGTCGTCAACAACAACAATGCGCTTGCCCTGAATAACTTCTTTTAGCGGATTCAACTTCAAACGAATACCACGCTGGCGAATTGTTTGTGATGGCTGAATAAAGGTGCGGCCAACATAGGCATTTTTCACTAGACCGTGACCAAATGGAATTCCCGATTGCTGCGAGTAACCAATCGCAGCCGGTGTTCCAGATTCCGGAGTTGGAATTACCAAGTCAGCTTCGACCGGGTATTCGCGAGCAAGTGTGCGGCCCATCTCAACACGAGAATCGTAAACATTCTTGCCATTGATTGAGGTGTCTGGTCGAGCAAGGTAAACATATTCAAAAACACAACCGGCACGCTTAACTTCGGCAAAACGAGACGAACGCAATCCGTTTTCATCAATCGCAATTAGTTCACCTGGTTCAACCTCGCGCACAAAACTTGCACCAACAATATCCAAAGCCGCAGTCTCAGATGCGACTACCCAGCCACGCTCAAGACGACCAAGAACTAGTGGGCGTACTCCCTGCGGGTCACGGGCTGCGTAAAGAGTGTTTTCATCCATGAACACCAAACAGAATGCGCCCTTTACCTTTGGCAAAAGTTCAAGTGCGGTTGCTTCAAGTGTGTGATCAAGATCGCCGGCCATCAACGCAGTCAAAACTGCAGTATCGGTGGTGTTTCCACCGGTGATTTCGTTAGTGCCCTGATCAGGGTAACGCTCTTGCAGCATCTCCAAAAGATCAGCGGTGTTAGTTAAGTTTCCGTTGTGCGCCAACGCAATTGTTCCAGCCGATGTGCGACCAAGAGTTGGTTGTGCATTTCGCCAGTGCGATGCGCCGGTGGTTGAGTATCGGTTGTGGCCAACTGCAATGTGACCAATAAGTGATTCCAAAGCCGACTCAGAGAAAACCTGCGAGACCAAGCCCATGTCTTTGTAGACCAAAATCTTTTTGCCATCAGAGGTGGCAATGCCGGCCGACTCTTGGCCGCGGTGCTGAAGTGAGTAAAGACCAAAGAAAGTCAGCTTGGCGACTTCTTCGCCCGGTGCCCATACGCCGAATACGCCACACTGGTCTTGCGGTGCTTTGTCGCTATCGCTGACTGCGATATCGAGGTTCAGTTTTCCATCGCCACGAAGCAAGGCAAATCCTTAGGTTTTTGTGGTGGGAGCGGGGCTTACTGCTCTAGTTTAGTGGCCTCCAGAGTCTTGGCCTTGGCCACCCCAACGCGGTCCACGACCACCGCGGTCACAATTCCAAGGGCGGCACCCAGCGCACCCAGATACCCAATCAAGTAGGTAATTACCGGGGCCTCAGTGCGCTGCTCGGCCGGAATACTCAGCCCCAAAATCACCGCAACAATCACACCGATAACCGCTCCCGTCACCAGGAATGGCAAATACTTTGGTGAGCGGCGAATTTTTACTTGCTGGGTCTTGATTGTTGTCTTTTTATCTGCTGATTGGGCCATGAGTTAATCCAACACTAAATAAGTGGCAAAACTTCCGAAAGATCGGCTCTGGTGCCCGAGGCCAACACCTTGGCTTCGGCGAGCGCCTGACTCCAGCTGAGTTCACCGGTTGCAAGAGCGAACCAAATATCGGGGTTCATCTCTACTGTGTTTGGCGGGGTGCCTCGCGTGTGACGCGGGCCTTCGATGCACTGGGTTGCTCCATAAGGAGGTACCCGCACTTCAACACTGTTGCCGGGAACTCGCTCGGCCAACTCTTCTAATAGGTATCGGCAGGCGGTGGCCAGGGTTGGCTCATCGGCCGCAGCCAAACCAGCTGCACGCACGGCTGCAATCGCCGCGGCACCATCGGTGTCTTTGATTCTGCGTCTAGCCATAGGTCAATTCTGGCCTAGGCACGCTGGGTAAACTTACCGTGTGAAGATACTTGTTTTGGGTCAGGGTGCTAGAGAGCACGCAATTGTTAAAGCGTTGGTTCGAACCGGCACACCAGCAAGTGACGTTATCGTTGCCCCGGGAAATGCGGGAATTGCACTTGATGTGCACTGCGAGCCAACACTGAACCCAAACAATCCACTAGACGTAGTGAAGTTTGCTTTGGCACACGGAACACAGCTGGCGATCATTGGCCCAGAGGCTCCGCTTATCGCTGGCGTATCTGATGCACTTCGCTCAGAGGGCATCGCAGTGTTTGGCCCTTCTCAGCAAGCAGCACAACTGGAGGGCTCAAAGTCTTTTGCTAAAGAGGTGATGGCCGCAGCTGGTGTACCAACCGGAATGGCTCGCGAATGCTCGACCATCGAAGAAGTCATCAGCGCGATGGATGACTTTGGTGCTCCTTACGTAATTAAGGCCGATGGCCTCGCTGCCGGCAAGGGTGTAATCGTCACCTCAGATCGCGATGCCGCCATCGAGCACGCCCAAAAATTTATTGCCATGGGAATCCTGGTTGAGGAATTCCTAGATGGTCAAGAAGTTTCGCTGTTCTTCTTGTCAGACGGTCACTCAGTTGTTCCACTGACTCCGGCACAAGATTTCAAGCGTGCCTACGATAACGACGAAGGCCCAAACACCGGTGGCATGGGTGCTTACTCACCGCTACCTTGGTTGCCTGCTGGCTTTGTTGAAGAAGTTGAAGAAAAAGTTGCGTTGCCAACCATTCAAGAAATGTCTCGACTTGGTGCCCCATTCATTGGGTTGCTTTACTGCGGCCTCATCATTACCAAGCGCGGCATTCGCGTAATCGAATTCAACGCGCGCTTTGGTGATCCAGAAACTCAGGTTGTGCTTCGTCGCTTGAACTCTTCGCTAAGCAATTTGCTTTACAAGGCAGCCACCGGTCACCTTGAAGGCGTTAGCGATCCAGAGTTCAACAAAGATGTTGCCATCACCGTGGTGCTTGCCTCTGAAGGTTACCCCGATACCTCTGCACCGAACCGTCCGATCTATGGAATCGGCGAAGCTGAAGCTACTGGCGTTGAGGTTTGCCATGCTGCCACTGCGTGGCAGGCTGCGAAAGAAGACGGCGAAGAAGCATTGCTTGCCACTGGCGGTCGCGTTCTTTCTGTTGTTGCAACCGGAAAAGATTTTGCCGGCGCACGTGCACAGGCCTACGCCGGAATCGAAAAAATTCAGCTGCAGGGTTCGCACTACCGCAAAGATATTGCTGCGAAGGTCGCCAACTAGTGGTTATCGAAATTCCAAACTGGAAGCATGTTTACAGCGGCAAGGTTCGCGATCTTTACGAATCGGTTGATCCAAAACTTAATCATCTAATTCTTGTGGTTGCATCAGATCGCGTTAGCGCTTTCGATCACGTACTTGAGCCAGCAATTCCAAACAAAGGCAAGCACCTAACCACTTTGACTAACTGGTGGTTCGATCGCCTTGATGTTCCAAACCACACCACTAACGAGATTCCAGTTCCGTCAGAAGTTGCTGGTCGCGGAACCATCGCCAAAAAACTCAATATGTTCCCAATCGAATGCGTGGTTCGCGGATACATCAGCGGCAGCGGTTGGAAAGAATACGAATCAAACGGCACCGTTTGCGGCATCAAGCTTCCAGAAGGATTGCACTTTGGTGGCAAGCTGCCGGAACCAATCTTCACCCCGGCTTACAAGGCACCAATGGGCGAGCACGACGAGAACATTACGTTCGATCGCGTGGTGGAACTTATCGGTGTTGAAAATGCCAACGCGCTTCGCGATTTGAGCATCAAGGTTTTCAAAAAGGCTTCCGAGCTTGCCGAACATGCGGGATTAATCCTGGCTGATACCAAGTTTGAGTTTGGAATTGATCCCGCAACCGGCGCCATAACACTTGGAGATGAAGTGCTCACTCCGGACTCTTCGCGCTTCTGGAGCAAGGCAGCCTGGGATCGCGGCGAACGCAAAGACTCTTTCGACAAGCAGATTGTGCGCAATTGGTTGGCCGAAAACTGGAACCAGCAGGGCACGCCACCAGAACTACCAAATGAGATAGTCGCCCAAACAGCCAGCAAATATGCAGAGCTGGTTGAGCGACTAACTCAAGAAGTTGCCTAGAACTTTTTAATAACTAGCGCGGGTAAACCGGACGCTTCTCTAGCATCATTTCTGCTGCCAGACGTGTCACCTGGTGTGAGTAGCCGTTCTCGTTGTCGTACCACACGTAAACCACACCGTGGGTGCCCTCGCCAACCGTGGCCAGGCCATCAACAATTCCAGCGCGGTTAGAGCCCACGAAGTCGGTAGAAACTACCTCTGGCGACTCAATGTAGTCAACCTGATTGCGCGTCTCTGGGTTCTGGGCAGCCTTGCGAAGCACCAGATTGATTTCGTCTCGAGTAACTTCACGATCAAATTCCAGATTCAAAATCGCCATCGAGACATCCGGGGTCGGCACGCGAATTGCATTGCCAGTTAGCTTTCCGGCAAGAACCGGAAGCGCCTTGGCAACTGCCTTTGCCGCCCCGGTCTCAGTGATCACCATATTCAATACCGCCGAGCGACCACGGCGGTCACCCTTGTGGTAGTTGTCAATTAGGTTTTGGTCATTGGTGAACGAGTGCACAGTTTCTACGTGACCGTGTTTGACACCAAACGCATCATTCAGCACCTTGAGTGCAGGAACGATTGCATTGGTGGTGCACGAAGCAGCGGTAACAATCTTGGTATCAGCAGAAATCACATCGTGATTTACTCCGTACACAACATTAGGTAGGTCACCCTTGCCAGGAGCGGTCAACAAGACCTTGGCGATTCCGTTGTTCTTTAGGTGCTGGCCTAGGCCCGACTCATCACGCCACTTTCCGGTGTTATCAATCAGAAGTGCATCGTTAATTCCGTAACTTGCGTAATCAACACTTGCTGGATCATTCGCGTAGATAACTCGAATTTCGTTACCGTTGGCAATTATCGAGTTGCGCTCTTCATCAATCGAAATTGTTCCTTCAAACATTCCATGCACAGAGTCACGACGAAGCAATCCGGCACGTTTTGCCAAATCATCTTCGGCTCCCTTACGCACCACAATCGCACGCAACTTCAAACCGCGGCGATCACCATCGTGTGCGATTAGAGTGCGTGCTACCAGACGACCAATGCGACCAAAACCGTAAAGCACAACATCGCGCTCTGTTTCAGTAATGATCGAAACTAGCTGAACAATGTCGGCAAGTTCTTCGCGCAAGAATTCGTTGAGCTGTTTACCAGTGCCGGCTTGTTTTGCCAACATACGTGCAACATCAATCTCGGCAGGGCCAAGACCCATTCGGTCAATCTGACGAATCAACGCAGCTGCACGATTAATATCCAGTGGCTGGCCATCAATGTGACGTGCGTACTTCATTGCCTTGATCAACTGAATCGGTGTTCTATTAATAAGCGAACGACCATGAATAGAAAGCAAAACTCCGTTACTGCGGTACAAACGACCAATCAGTGGAACCAAAGATTCCGCGGTGCTTAGTGACTGCTCCCACATTGGGCTTAGCGATGCCAAACGGGTTTCGGCCTCTTGCTTTAACTGCTTTGGAGTGCGTTCACCAAAGGCATCAAGGTAGCGCTGGATTGATTCCAAGTCCTTGATCACGGCTTCTTTGTTCCAAGACAACAGCTGCTGCTTGCTGGCCTCATCTAGATTTAGCTCGTCAACACCAAGGTCGGCCAGGTTTGGCAGGTTACCAATCTCTGTCTCGTTAGCTTCAACCTTGCCGTCAAGACGCTCGGCCATCCAACGAAGCACGCGTGCGTTCTCGCTGAAACCAGGCCAAACAAACTGACCCTCGTCGTTCTTTAGGAACCAGTTGACGCGGAAGATCTTTGGCAACTTAATGCCCTCGCGCTCACCAAAACTCAACCAGTGCTTCCAGTAGTCGGCCATGTTGTAGCCGGTGAAAGGCAACATCGCAAATGGATCACGGCGAACTTCACCAACCGGGCCTTCTGCCGCTGCGGTCTGTTCACTGGCCATGGTTGCGCCAAGGAAAACACCGTGCTGCCAAGATGATGCCTCGGTAACTAGCGGAATGTCTTTTGCGCGACGACCACCAAAGATGATTGCGTCAAGCTCAACACCTTCTGGGTCATCCCAGTCACTTGCAATTGTTGGGCAGTTTCGTGCCGGAGACGTGAAGCGGCCGTTCGGGTGAGCAGCTGGCTTGCCAGAGTTTTTGTCGTGCAACTCTCCACGCCAGTTAATCAAACCATCCGGAACTTCCTTTGACATTCCCTCCCACCAAACGTCGCCATCTGGCGTCAGCGCAACGTTGGTGAAAATCGTTTGCTTGGAAACGAGTTCCATTGCAACCGGATTTGTCTTCACGCTTGTGCCCGGTGCAACGCCAAAGAATCCGTTCTCTGGATTAATCGCACGAAGTTTGCCAGAAGGGGCCTGCGCTATCCAGGCAATGTCATCACCAAGAGTTTCTACTTTCCAACCAGGAATACTTGGCTGCAACATCGCAAGGTTTGTCTTTCCACACGCCGATGGAAACGCAGCACTGAAGTGGAACTTTTTGCCCTCTGGGTTAATCATGCGCATGATCAACATGTGTTCAGCAAGCCAACCTTCGTCGCGTGCCAACACAGATCCAATTCGCAATGACATGCACTTCTTCCCAAGCAGTGCGTTGCCGCCGTAACCGGAGCCAAATGACCAAACTTCTAGCGTGTCTGGGAAGTGCGAGATGTATTTCTCTGGATTACTTGGCCAAATGCTGTTGTCGTTTGGAGCACCAACCGAATGCATGGTGGCAACCCAATTTGCACCGCCGCGAATCGCATCAAACACCGCGGTGGTAACGCGAGTCATCAGGTGCATGTTCACCACAACGTATTCGCTGTCAGTTAGCTGCACGCCAAAACGGGCTAGCGGTGATTCAACCGGACCCATTGAGAACGGAATCACGTACATTGTGCGACCGCGCATTGATCCGTCAAAGAACGGAATCAGTTTTTCTTTCATCTCGTTCGGAGCCATCCAGTTATTGGTTGGTCCAGCATCAATCTGCTTTTCGGAACAAATAAAAGTGCGCTCTTCAACACGTGCCACGTCAGCTGGATCGGTGCGAGCCAAGAAAGATTCTGGGCGCTTTTCCGGGTTCAACGGAATAAATGTTCCGCGATCTACCAGCTTTTGCGCCATTGCTTGATACTCAGCAGCTGAGCCGTCACACCAGACAACTTGATCCGGCTTAGTCAGCTCTGCTACTTGATTCACCCACTTCTCCAGGCCGATTGTTTGCGGGAGGGTGCTGTTAAGTGGGTTTTTGCCCAATTTTCCTTCTTTCGCCGTTGAAAGACTGCATTTTGTGGGGACTTTTCCACCCTAACAAACCCAAAACTATGTAAGCGTTTCCAATCGAAAAATTACCCAAAGCAAACGGGGCCTCGAATATTCGAGGCCCCGCTGGTTTTTAATTCTTAAACGACTCTCTTAATTTTTGGCCGTTGAATGGTCTCTTAAAAAGCGGTGCAAAGATGCAGAAATCAAATATGCCTGCTGCCGCTACCACGAGTCCTATCAAAGTAAGAGCCCAAGCTGATGATCCTAGACTTGCACCCCAAATTACAAGTGCGAGCCCAACAATTCCGCGCGTCCATCGCCCTGAATTTGATCCAAGAAATTTAATTAGTCCCATTTTCCTTCTCCCTACTTATTGCAGGTACACAGTTGATCTTGAGGAACTCCCTCGAGAGCTTCTTCAATGTGACCGCCGCAACCGGTCCAAGTTACTTTTCCGCAGTTTTCGCACAGTGCTGGTGAACACATATCGGGGGTCTCCTTACTTCTTTCCAAATAGTCGAGCAAAGAAGCCTGGCTCCTTTGGATCGTTCGCGTGGCCTTGGCACTGTTGTGACTTAGGAATTCCACGCATTACTTCATTCACGTGCTGACCGCAGCCAGACCA
>CAZWHL010000039.1:0-11511 GCA_964633625.1 uncultured Rhodoluna sp. | reverse complement strand
ACTTATCGGTGTCTTCAATCGGCGGAGGTGGAACATCAAAGCTGCGACGCCAGGTCTGGAACATTTCTGGTCCGTACTCGGCCAAGGTCTGCGCCTTGTCTTTGCCCTGCAGTGCACCGTAGTGACGCTCGTTCAAGCGCCAGTCGCGCTGAACGTCAATCCAGCTGCGATCGGCAGCGTTCAAAGCAATGTGTGCGGTGTTGATGGCGCGCTTCAAACGTGATGTGTAAAGAAGATCTGGCTTTAGACCTGACTCAGCTAGCAGTTCACCCGCACGCTTTGCCTCGGCGCGACCCTGGTCACTTAGGTCAACGTCTACCCAACCGGTGAACAGGTTTTCCTGATTCCATACCGAGTTACCGTGGCGCAAAAGAATAAGTGTGTATTTGGCAGTCATGCGGCTAGTTTAGTTGCTGTGGCAGTACGTAAGCCGATAGGCACAATCACCAGGGGCACCACCAATCCCAATCGCCTTCGCCGCATTGATCGCTTCATTGCTAGCCAACCAATTCTTCGCCAAATTAAAACACCAATAGTCGTTGACCTGGGCTTTGGAGCCTCACCGATTACCGCCGTTGAACTTCTCTCGCGTTTGCGCAAAGTGAATTCCAATACGCACGTGGTTGGCATAGAAATTGATCGCGAACGCGTCGAGCGCGGACTAGCCGTTGCAAACGAACACCTGCACTTCACTCACGGTGGATTCGAAACTCCACTGCCATCAGCGCTGGGTGATAAAGCCGACGTTATTCGCGCCTTCAACGTGCTGCGTCAATATGACGAGTCAGAGGTGGCGGCGGCATGGGCGCAGATGCAATCGCGACTTTCTGATGCCGGTATTTTGGTTGAGGGCACCTGCGATGAAATTGGCAGGCTTTCAAGCTGGGTGACCCTTGATAAGAACGAGCCACTGAGTCTTACTATCTCGTTGCGACTTTCCGGTTTAGATATGCCAGGCAAGGTGGCGGAGCGACTACCCAAAGTTTTAATTCATCACAATGTTGCCGGCGAAAAGATTCACAATTTCTTGCGTGCCTTGGACTTAGCCTGGCAATCGAACGCTGGCATCGGTGCATTCAGCGCTGCACAACGATGGGTGTCCACCTGCAAACAATTGCTGGCTGCCGGTTGGCCACTGATTGGTGATCGCAAGCGCTGGCGCTTAGGAGAGCTAACCATTGATTGGTCGGCAGTCGCGCCGAATTAAACTTCAGGCAGTTCGGCGCGGGCATCGTCCTCGCGCATGCCGCTGGCGCAAAGCAAGTCAATTAGCAGCGGACGAAGCAACAGCAACACCGATGCCTCGCGCAGCTGATCTGCAATGCCAAACTTCTTTGGGTCCAGCTGGTGAATCACATCAAGCAACATAGTCCGTGCATCTTCAAGTGCATCAGGGCCCTCTAGACCCTTTGCGAGCACCGCGGTAGCGGTCGAAATCTGCGCAAACAAGTCGGCTAGGTAGGCACGCGGTTTGCCGTCTCGAATCAAGAAGTCAACCCGGCGAACCACAACGCGCAAATTACGAGTTGCCAAGTCCATTCCGCGCATCAAGCGAACCTGGTCGCTCAGTCCCTCACGGTGCTTTTTCATCAACGGTGAGATCTTTGAAACAGAGATTGCGCTATCTAGGCTCATGCGCCAGTTGTCGACCAAGGGTTGTGAACCGCGCACACGAACCAGTGCGGCATCGGCAACCTTTACATCGGCAGTGCGCACCGCTGACTCGAGTGCATCCACGGCATTTAGGAAAACGCTAAATAGCTTGCCGGCATCTTTTGACGCTGAACCCATTGGGTCGCGTGGAATGAATGCGGTGAATAGCAGTGCGGTTAAACCACCAACAACTCCATCAAAACTTCGGATGAAGGCTCCGCCGTCAGGCGCCGGCATGATGTAAACCAACATGGCCTGACTAGCAACGGTTAGCGCAAAAGCCGCTGTGCCCGATAGGAATCGGGCAGCAACCAATGCAATCAACAACACGATTGAGGTTTGCCAAATGCCACCGCCAATTAGCAGCACCATTACTTCGCTGAGTGCAATTCCAACCACCATGCCGATTGCGGTTTGAAACACTCGGCGAATTCTGGCATCACGAGTAAAACCAAGAGACGCAATTGTTACCGTGACGGAAAAAATTGGATTCTTGTGACCCAATAGAAAATATGAAATTGAATAGGCAGCGGTTGCCGCGACCACAATTTGCAAGATGGACGGCAGCGAATCAAGTACGCGCTGCAGCGAAGTTCTAAACGTCCAATTGATGGTTGGGGTTTTCACTGGTGCTTGCCGCCCATCAACAAATTGCGTTTTGGTAAATCAGCCGCCTTGCCGGCATTTGCCGGCACAATAACTTCTTGAGTCGCATCGATCTGACCACTTTCACCGCGCACAATCAGCGCTGCATCTTCTGGAACAGATCTGCTCAACAGCGCCAATGCGATCGGCCCCGATTCAAAGTGCTGGGCAGCAATTGTGATGTGCCCGCGCGCACGGTCTTCACCATTTTCGCCGGCGACAAATACTTCATCACCGGCGGATGGCAAAAAGTGACCCGAACCGTCAAGGTGCAAGAAGGTTAGACGGCGTGGTGGGTGTCCCAGGTTGTGCACCTTGGCCACGGTCTCTTGCCCACGGTAGCAACCCTTTGACATGTGTACCGCGGTAGACATCCAGTCAAACTCGTGAGGCAGTGCCTTGGCATCAACCTCAGTAAGTTGCCGTGGTCGATGTGCCGCAACACGAAGTGCATCGTAGGCCATGGTGCCTGCTTGTTCGTATTCGTCAAGCACTGCAGCAACCTTACGTGCCTCAATTAATGACTCAGTCCACTGCCACTTTGCCGGGCGTTGCATTGAGTAGCGAACGCCTCCGGCAACCACGCCTGGCCAAGGATCTTGCCAAACCATTGCAACACCATTTGATACAAACGCCTGCGGAATTCCGCCACCAATGTGACCAATAACAGCAAAATCATCCGAACGATCGGCAACTTCAACCTTCATGCGGAAAATCATTTTGTTTAGCCAAGCCAAGAAACTTTCGCGACCTTCGGCTTCAACAACCAACCACGAACTCTCGCCGTCATCCAAAAAGTGAATCACTTGCTCGATGTGGCCCTGTGGATCAAGCAACAGCGCCTCGGCAGAAATACCAGGCAATAGATTTTTTAGATTTTGCGATAGCAGCGAGTGCAACCACTCCAGACGATCCGGACCACTGACAGTAATGACTCCGCGAGCGCCAAGGTAAACGGCAGCAGTTCCGGCGGCTAGGTTGCGTTGCTCAATGGTTGGATTACCAAAGTGCTCTTTAGCCGCGTGCTCCTTAGGTTCCGAACTCACGAGTATCTACTCCACTCGTTCAAGGCGCGCAGATGCGTGTGGCTTAAGGTCGCCACCTGGCAAAGCAATATCCCAAACCCAAAGCAATGCGTTCTCAACCAAGCCGAACAAACGAGTTGAGTGACGGTAGGTCTTTGCCGTTTCAAATGCTGTGCCGTAGGCCGATGCCAAGTCAACGCGAGCGCCCTTGATCTTGCCGTTGTAAAGCTCTGCCATTCCGCCCGGGTGCAACACTGAAACCTGAATATCAAAGCCGCCTTCTTTATTGCGCAGCTTTTCTAGGTCTTCGTGAGTTTTAAGGCTCTTTTCGCCAACTCCAAGCATTAGGCCGGGACCGTGATCAGCCGATTCGCTTGGTCGTGCAATTCGCCAGTAACCAAGTTCGCTCGGCAGGATTGTGCCGGCTTCATCAATTAGCTCGGCAGAAGAAACATAAGTAAGCGCATTTGAACCATCGTGGGCAAACTCAATGCGCTGTTTAAACTCGCGCTCGATTGGCGCTTCATCGGTGTCATTAATTTTGTAACTAATGATTCCGGTGCCTTCCCATTTACCAACCAGAAAGGCAAAAGGAGTGAGCTCCAGCGGAAGCCCCTCAGGAAGAACGAACAACTATTTCTGACCCTTGAACAACTTGTAAAGCACGAGAACAGAAATTGCACCAATAGCCAATGCGGCAAGAACTAGAAGTCCGGTGAAGAAAATTTCAAGTGATAGCAACATGGCTTAAGTCTAACCTTTCAAGAAAAGGTAAACGGTGGCTGCAGCCAGGATTAGGTAGCTTCCGCCGCCAACGTAAACCAGTTTTCGCACGAAGCCTTCGGCGTTATTTTGAAAAAGTTGAAGCAGCGAGACTGTGGCGATTGATCCGGCAAGGATTGCGCCAAAGGTTGCCTCGGCTAGGTGGTCGTCGTAGTGCGACTGCAGCAGGGTCCAGGCGGTCAGAATTGCAACCAACACCCAGATAATCAGGATCTGCGCCCACTTAGCTTTCACAAGGCAATCATGCCTCATCACCCCCGTAATAAAGGGCTAAACTTTAGCCAAGCGTTTGGGGAGAAAAATGGCTCAACTTCTTGTTTTGTCGGCAACGGCTGACGCAGAAGTGCTGCCCGCGCTTGGGCTACTTAGCCACCGCGTTCGCCAGATTCCAGCCGAACCGGCAAACCTGGTCAATGCCCCGGGTCACGACCTAATTTTTCTAGATGCCCGCCGCGATCTGGCCGGTGCCAAGTCCCTGGCCAAGATCCTGGTTGCTACCGGACTTAGCGCTCCCCTAATTTTGGTGGTCACCGAGGGTGGCTTGACCGCAGTGAACGCCGAGTGGGGCGCTTCAGACATCGTGGTTGAGGGAGCCGGCCCAGCCGAGCTTGATGCCCGCATTCGACTGGCGATTGGCAAGGCCAAGCTTGTTGAGGGTAGTGACAAGATTCATGCTTCTGGCGTCATCATCGACGAAGCCAGCTACTCGGCTAAGGTCAATGGCCGCCCGCTGGACCTTACATATAAAGAGTTTGAACTTCTGCGCTTCCTGGCCCAACACCCTGGCCGCGTATTCACCCGCGAACAGCTGCTGAGCGAGGTTTGGGGCTACGACTACTTTGGTGGAACTCGCACCGTAGACGTGCACATTCGCCGCTTGCGAGCCAAACTGGGCGACCTGGAGGCCCTAATTGGCACCGTGCGCAATGTTGGCTACCGCTTCAACATTGACGAAACCGCCGATCTAATAGCCGAATGACACCGATATCGGTGTTCTGGCCGGCATTAACCTGCTCTTAAAACTGCGTCTACCCTCAAGCAAGGTCCTCGTGGCAGGATTGAAGAATGTCTTCAGAAGAAACCATGGCTATTTCGTTGCCGGATTTTGGCACAGAATTGGCCCCAGACCGCTACCTTGATCGCGAGCTGAGCTGGCTTGCATTCAACCAGCGAGTGCTGGAATTGGCAGAAGACCCAAACCTGTATTTGCTTGAGCGCGTCAACTTTTTAGCAATTTTTGCCTCAAACCTGGACGAATTCTTCATGGTTCGCGTGGCCGGCCTCAAGCGTCGAATCGCAACCGGACTTGCCGTAACCGCCAGTTCTGGAATGTCACCTCAAGAAGTGCTCACCCAGATCAGCCGCGAGGCGCACCGCCTGCAAGAGCGCCACGCGAAGTTGTTCATCGACACCATAAAGCCGGCGATGAAGGACCAGGGAATTCGCATTGTGCGCTGGGTAAATCTTGAAGATGCAGAGCGGGCCCTGCTGCACGAATACTTCCAGAACCAGATCTTCCCGGTACTAACCCCGCTGGCGGTTGACCCGGCTCACCCGTTCCCTTACATCTCTGGTTTGTCGTTAAACCTTGCAGTGGTTTTGAAAAACCCAGACACCGATAAAGAGCACTTTGCACGTGTGAAAGTTCCACCACTGCTGCCTCGTTTTGTTCGCATTCCGGGCAACACCGGTGTCACCGATGCACGCTTCGTTCCACTTGAAGACATCATTGGTGAGTACCTTGGGCTGTTGTTCCCGGGCATGGACGTTTTGCAGCACCACACCTTCCGCGTTACTCGCAACGAAGATCTTGAGGTTGATGAAGACGAAGGCGAGAACCTGCTTCTTGCTCTCGAGAAGGAATTGCTTCGTCGACGTTTTGGTCCGCCGGTTCGTCTTGAAGTTGCCAACGACATTAACCCAGAGGTTCTAGAACTTCTAATTCGCGAGTTGGACATCAGCGATGAAGACGTTTATCACTTGCCATCACCGCTTGATCTAACTGGTCTTTTTGAGATTTCATCTTTGAAGCGCGCCGATTTGCACTACCCGCCGCACCCGGTGATTACCAACCGCTACTTGCAGCCGGTTGAAGACAAAGATGTAAGCATTTTCTCGGCTATGCGTCAGCGCGATATTTTGATGCACCACCCTTACGAGTCATTCTCAACATCGGTTCAGGCATTTGTTGAACAAGCTGCTGCAGATCCAAAGGTTTTGGCGATCAAGCAAACTCTGTACCGCACTTCAGGTGACTCACCCATCGTTGATGCTCTGATTGCTGCCGCCGAGGCTGGCAAGCAGGTTCTGGCTTTGGTTGAAATCAAGGCACGTTTTGATGAACAAAACAACATTGCATGGGCTCGCAAACTTGAGCAAGCCGGCGTGCACGTGGTTTACGGAATTGTTGGGCTAAAGACGCACTGTAAGTTGGCACTGGTTATTCGGCAGGAAAAGGGTCAGCTGCGCCGCTACTGTCACGTTGGTACCGGTAACTACAACCCAAAGACCGCGCGCTACTACGAGGACTACGGTCTGCTAACCGCACGCGAATCTGTTGGTGAAGACTTAACCAAGTTGTTCAACCAGCTATCGGGTTATGCGCCAGAAGCAGAGTTCAAGTCACTGATGGTTTCGCCTCACGGTGTTCGTGAGGGCTTGACTGCGCGAATTGAGCAAGAGATTGCCCACAAGAAAGCTGGCAAAGATGCTCGCATTCGCATCAAGGTGAACTCACTAGTTGACGAGCAGATTATCGATTCGCTTTATAAAGCCTCTAACGCTGGTGTGCCGGTTGAGATTTTGGTTCGAGGTATGTGTGCACTGAAGCCTGGCGTGCCGGGACTTAGCGAGAACGTCAAGGTTCGCTCGGTGCTTGGTCGCTACCTAGAGCACTCACGAGTATTCACCTTCCTTGGTGGCGGTGACCCTGCAGTATTCATTGGCTCGGCCGACATGATGCACCGTAACTTGGATCGTCGTGTTGAGGCCTTGGTGAGACTTTCGCAACCAGATCACATTCGTGAATTGAATGCTCTTTTTGATACCGCAATGAGCGACAGCGTTTCATCTTGGTATTTGACTTCCGATGGAACATGGACTCGTCACCAGTTGGATGCGAACGGAAACATCTTGATAGATCTGCAAGATCAACTCATGAAAGAAGTTCACGCAAAGCGTCACGTTCGAATCTAATGACGATTTACGCAGCGGGCGCTATTTTGTGGCGCGAAGATAAAGGCAAGCTCTTGGTGGCACTTATTCACCGTAATCGTCACAATGACTGGAGCTGGCCAAAGGGCAAGGTTGATCCAGGTGAGCTTTTGCCAGAGACAGCGGTACGAGAAATTGCCGAAGAAACCGGTTTGAAAATCAAACTTGGTCCACGACTTAAAATTGTGAATTACAAGATCCCAAACGGCACCCCTAAAGAGGTTCATTACTGGGCAGCCCGTGTTAGCCCAACCGCTTTGGCAAGGTCCAAGTTCAAGCCTTCAGAAGAAGTTGAAAGCGTGGAGTGGCGAACACCAGACGAGGCTCGCAAACTTCTTACTTACGAGTTCGATGGCGAAGTACTTGATGAGTTGATGGCAATTCACAAGCGTGGCCACCTGCGCACCAAGCCGCTAATTGTTTTGCGTCATGCCAAAGCAACACCACGTGCCGACTGGATGAACGGTGAGGCAATTGACGATGGCAATCGACCGCTGTTGCCAGAGGGCTACGCGCAGGCAAAGCAATTAGTGAAGTTACTAGGTGCCTTTGCACCAAAGCGCGTAATCACAAGTCCATGGTCACGCTGTTTGAACACTGTTGCCCCCTATGCCAAGAAGCGCAATTTAAAAATTATTGAGCGATCACAGTTGAGTGAGCTGGGTAACAAAAAGGGCCCAAAGCGTACCAAGAACGTAATCAACGACATCATCGAAGACGGCCGCGCATCGGTGATTTGTTCCCACCGTCCGGCGCTGCCAACAATTTTCGAAACCCTTGAAAAGCACGCTAGCGGCGAATTGAAAGATTCGCTTCGCGAGGGACCTGCGTTAAAGCCAGCAGAAATGTTGGTGATTCACTTAACCTCGAACGAAGATGGCAAAGCACGCAAGGTGGTTTCAGTTGAACGCTACGGCGTCAACTAGTTCGCAGAGATAGGCTGGAACGATGAAGAAAACATCGTGGGCTGCAATCGCACTTGTTGCAGTTGCAATTTCTTGGGGTGGCGCTTTCGTATTAATGAAAGACGCAATTGAGGCCCAACCTTTTTATGACTTTCTAGCAATCCGCTTCACTATCGCTACCGCGGTGATGATATTGGTAAAGCCATCGGTGCTCAAAGCATTCGATGGCCCAATGATCAAGCACGGGATTTACCTTGGTGTACTGCTGGCACTTGGCTACATCACTCAGACCATTGGTCTAGAGCTTTCTACAGCAGCAATCACTGGTTTCATCACCGGTCTCTACGTAGTACTTACCCCGATATTTGGTTGGATTATTTTCCGCAAGAAGGCCGGAAAGCGACTAATTATCGGTGTGATTTTGGCGACGATTGCATTGGCGTTGATTTCAATCAACGGCGTGAGCTTTGAAGTTGGTCAACTTTGGGTTGTGCTTTGCGCCTTCTTGTTTGCCGCTCACATTGTTGGCCTAAGCATTTGGAGTCCTGGTAAAGACGTTTACGCACTTACCGTGATGCAACTTGCGGTGGTTGGTGCAGTCAGCTGGATTGGCGCATTTGCCAACGATGGCAGCTATCAAGCCCCGGCTGATTTCTCTGGCTGGTTTGCGGTGTTGTTCTGCGCGGTATTTGCTACGGCTTTGGCTTTCTTGGTGCAGACCTGGGCGCAGAGCCTGATGGACGCATCACGAGTGGCCATTTTGCTTACCTCTGAGGTTGTTTGGGCGGCACTAATTGCCGTACTGGTGGGCCAAGAGGTGCTTGGATTCAAGACCATTGTTGGTGGAGCAATCATGATTGCGGCCATGCTGATTGTTGAGTGGCCAAGTAAAGAGGCACTGCCAGTGCAGCCTCGCTTGTTAGACTAGTGAGGTTGCTTTGCGGCAATGCCTCGCATTTAGGGGCGTGGGCCTCTAGCTCAGTTGGTTAGAGCATCGGACTTTTAATCCGAGGGTCGTGGGTTCGATCCCCACGGGGCCTACAAAACTAAAAGAGATCATCCTTTGATGGTCTCTTTTAGTTTTTTCGGAACGGGTGTGATGAAACCGCGTGGGCCCCCGCTAGCCGAAGGCTAGGAGGGGCGGGTGAGATCCCTTAGCGGGTGAGATCCCCACGGATAACTGGTTCCAGCAACGGTGCCAGAGTTCGCGCGAAAGTATCGGTGAGGTGATTGTCGTCGCGGTAGACCACCACGTGACCAATCACTGGCAGGCAATTTACTTCATCACAGTAGATGTCTTCAAAGTTGACTAGGTGCACTGCCTTCACTTGCTCAGCGGCCTGTGCCTGGGCATCGAACTTCACGGCCTTTGATTTTGAGGCCAGGCAATCACCGTCAATAATTAAGCAGTCTGGGATGTTCTTACCCGGGTTTGGGTTGTCTTTGATTGCAATAATTGGCAAACCGGCTGCCGTCAGTTCATTCCAGAGTCCCGCCAAGCCTGCAACCGCATTTTTGTTTCCGCCAACCCAATCAACACCCGAACGTTGCGAAGTGATTGCGAGGTCGTACTTTTCAACGGCCATCTTTTTCACCACATTGGCAACCCAAGCTGGGCAATTCTTGGTAAGCACTGCATCGTGCACTCGCACTGCGTAACTAAGCGGGCAACCACCTTTGGCATAAAGATCTACCGCCCAATGATTCTTGACTCCTAGCGCGTTTAGTGCGCCTGCATAGTGAGCAATATGTGAATCCCCAACTGCCGCAATTTTCACCTTGCCCCTTCGATCACCAAGTTCACAAAAAGAAGCCTCTACCTGTTCGCGAGTTACTGAGAAACAAGATTCCGGCAGTTTAGGAATATCTGAGGGTGCAACGGCAAGCGAAGGATAGGTGCCGGTCAGTTTATTGTTCACACATTCAACGCCCTTGTTGGCGCGAGCCGCAGCGCCAAAACAATTTTGGACAGAGATCGCGCCGCCCTTGCCGAACTTCAACTGCTCAGCAATCTGGTGGTTACCGATTTGCACAGCCAGACCGCTGAGCGAAGCAATGAACACCGATGCCGTTGCGGCGATTGCAAAGATTTTCCACTTTGGAGGTCTTGCTCTTGACATTGGTGTCTCAATGTATTTTTGCGTTAGCCAAGATAAAACAATTGTGATTGCTAAAAATCCAATTTTGTTTCCCAGCGTTGGTGCACGGTGAAGCGCAAGGGGCGCAAGAATCAACACCGGCCAGTGCCAAAGGTAAATCGCGTAAGACTTATCGCCAAGCCATTGGACTGGCTTAGTTGCGAGCAGCTTGGCCAACCATCCGCCATCAACAGCTGCCACGATTACTAAAGCAGTTCCGATTACAGGCAGCAAGGCCGCGTAACCCGGGAATGGTGTTTTGGTATCAATCAACACTGCGGCCGTAAAAATTGCAGCCAACCCAGCTAAGGCGACAACAATTTTTTGCCAGTGAGATTTCAAACTAGGCACAAAAACTGATAAAGCTCCCGCGCCAAACTCCCAGGCACGCACCGGTGTTGAGAAGTACGCGATTGCCGGTTCAACCTGTGTAAAGAATATTCCAAATGCCAGCGATGCAATCGCAACCAAAAGTAGTGCCAGGAAAATTGCGCGTCGTGGACGTATAGTCTTTGCGCCAAACCTCGCGGCAAGATACACAGCCAGCGCCACCAATATTGGCCAAACAAAATAAAACTGTTCCTCTGCGGAAAGTGACCAAAAATGTTGAACCGGCGAGGCCTGGTTGGCTAGCGCCAGGTAATCAACCGCTGAGCCAGCCAAATTCCAGTTTTCAAAATAAAAAACTGAGGCCTGCACCTCGCCAAGCCACTGTGCCCAGGAGGATATCGGTGCCAATGAAACAATTGCGAGGGCGGTTGCAGCAAGTACAACGAATGATGCAGGTAAGAGGCGCTTTATACGCCTTGCCCAAAATCCAGTAACGCTAAAGTGGCCACCCTCAACCTCGTGCAGGATGTGCTTGGTGATTAGAAATCCGGAAATTACAAAAAAGACGTCAACACCGATGAATCCGCCAGACATCCGGCTTGGCCACAGATGGAAGAGCACCACTAGCGAAACAGCGATTGTGCGCAAAGCCTGAATATCGGTACGGACAATCCCCAGTGAGTTCACGGATTTTGCGTCAGGCATAGGTACAAGTATTCTGCGTAATCCCAGAAATTTAGGAACGCTTGCCCGCAAGCCAGCAAATCCAGATGACTGTAGACAGGTAGCAGGTTTGAGCGGTGGCAATAACCCGTTCAA
>CAZWHL010000038.1:10601-11984 GCA_964633625.1 uncultured Rhodoluna sp. | reverse complement strand
CAGCATTAGCTGGCGCATCAATCGCAACAATCGATCCAACGACGGTAAAAATGCCAACGAAAAATGCAGTGACGATACGGCGAACATCAAACTTGCGGTGCAAGGGTACTCCTTAGACAAACACTGGGAACCAGGTGTTTTAAGTCTAGAAATTCTCTCTAGCGAATATTCTGAATGTTCGGGTGACCCGAACATTCGCAACCGCATATTTATCGGGGTGAAAAATCGAATCCGGACAGAAAAACTCCCCCAGGCCTAAGCCCAGGGGAGTTTTAGCTTTAAGAAGCCAGATTACTTAAGGGTAACCTTTGCGCCAGCGCCCTCTAGAGCAGCCTTTGCCTTCTCAGCAGCGTCCTTGTTAGCACCCTCTAGAACGGTTGCAGGTGCACCGTCAACTAGAGCCTTTGCTTCGCCTAGACCTAGGTTGGTCAATGCGCGTACTTCCTTGATAACTGCGATCTTCTGGTCACCAGCTGATTCAAGAACTACATCGAATGAGTCCTTCTCTTCAGCTGCAGCGCCGCCAGCAGCAGGTGCGCCTGCAGCAGCAACTGCAACAGGTGCAGCAGCAGTAACTTCGAATACTTCTTCGAAAGTCTTAACGAACTCTGAAAGCTCGATTAGTGATAGTTCCTTGAATGCATCGATAAGCTGCTCAGTTGTCAACTTTGCCATGATGTTTCTCCTTGTTTTTTAAGTGTTGATAAAGCTTGTGGTTTAGGCGGCTAGCTTGGCGCGTAGTGCGTCGATGACGCGTACTGCCTGAGATAGCGGAGCCTGAGTAACAGCAGCTGCTCGAGATAGCGGAGCCTTGAATAGTCCAGCTGCCTTTGACAGTAGAACTTCACGAGACTCAAGATCTGCAAGCTTCTGCACCTCTGCAGCTGAAACAGCAACGCCATCGAAGACACCGCTCTTTACAACTAGTAGAGGATTTGCCTTGGCAAAGTCACGCAAAGCCTTTGCAACGTTGACTGCGTCACCGTGTGCGAAAGCGAGAGCGGTTGGTCCGAACAACTGGCCGTCAAATGCGGTTACTCCAGCGTTCTTTGCAGCGATCTCAATAAGAGTGTTCTTTGCTACGGCGTAGGTTGCGTCTGCACTGATGCTGCGACGAAGCTCTTTGAGCTGTGCAACGGTGAGACCGCGGTACTCGGTTAGAAAGACGGCGTTTGAGTTCTGGAATAGACCAGTTAGCTCAGCTACCTTCTCGACCTTGTTCGCCATGGCGCTCCTTGATTGTTTGTGTCGGTAGCCCCGGGAAATAAAAAATGCTCCATGCAGACGCATAGAGCAGTAAATGGTCACGGTGAAAACACCGATAAAAGTTACTTCTAAATACACCTGCGTGGGTTGACACTTTCGTATCCTTCGTTGCCTCGT
>CAZWHL010000038.1:9041-10501 GCA_964633625.1 uncultured Rhodoluna sp. | reverse complement strand
GCGTACTTCTTGGCGCGAGGACGACCCTCACCCTTTGGCTTGTCTGCCCAACGACCCTTGCCGTTTCCGCCAAAGTTTCCACGGCCTCCGCCTGAACGACCACCACGGTCACCACCGCGTCCACGGCCACCTCTGCCTCCTGAATCCCCGCTGTCGCGACGATTCCCCCCACGGCTGTCACCAAAGTCCAAGGCCTCAGGAGCCGGGATCGGAGCAATTGGGCCAGCAAGTTCAACTAGAAGTTCGCTAGCCGGGCGAACATCAGAGAAGATTCCATCACGCTCTGCACGACGAAGAAGGTCTTCCATGCGACGGCGACGGCTGCGAGGAATCAGAGTAATGACTGTTCCCTCAGAGTTCGCACGGCCGGTACGACCTGATCGGTGTAGATAAGTTTTGTATTCCTCAGGTGGATCAACCTGAATTACGAATGCAACGTCGTCAACGTGAATACCACGAGCTGCAACGTCAGTTGCAACTAGAACTCGGCAACCACCCTTGGTGAAACGCTCAAGGTTACGGTTTCGCTGGTTCTGGTTTAGATCACCGTGTAGACGTGCTGCTGGAACACCTGCTGCGGTTAATGATTCGCTAAGACGTTCTGCAGTCATCTTGGTACGAGTAAAGATGATCGACTTTCCGTGACCCTGAACAAGACGAAGCAGAACCTGAGATCGGTCCTCTGGATCAACAGTCATTACACGGTGAGTGATGTTTGCGGTATCGCTCTCTTCGTTTGGAACTTCATAAACGTAAGGGTCAGGAAGGAATTCCTTAACCAGTGCGTCAACTTCTCGGTCAAGAGTTGCAGAGAACAAAAGCTTCTGGCTGTCGCCGGCTGCACGCATGATGCGACGCACACCTTCGATAAAACCAAGATCACACATGTGGTCAGCTTCATCAACAACCAGAGTTTCAACTTCAGAAAGGTCAACAATGCGCTGAGACATCAAGTCTTCTAGACGACCAGGTGTTGCAACAACAATGTCAACACCGCGGCTCATTGCGTTCTCTTGCTTGCGCTGAGGAACACCACCGTAGATACAAGTTGTGTAGAAACCAACTGCACGGGCAATGCCGTTAACGGTGCGGTCAATCTGATCTGCAAGCTCACGAGTTGGAGCAAGAATCAGCGCACGAGGCTTTCCGGGCTTGCGTGGAACTGAACCGGCAGCAACCAGCTTCATCACCAGTGGAACTGTAAAGGCAATGGTCTTACCTGAACCAGTCTTACCACGACCAAGAACATCGCGACCAGTGATCGCTGCAGGAATTGTGCTTGCCTGAATTGGGAATGGGGTCTCGGCGCCCATGCCGGTTAGTGCTGCAAGAATGCGTGGGTGTAGGCCCATGTCTTCGAAGGTGTTTGATGTGATTGCCTCAGATGCTTCAACAGCTTCTAGACGCTCAAGAACCTTGTCTTCGAAAAAAGTCTTCTTGTTTGGGTTTGCATCGCGTGC
>CAZWHL010000038.1:5377-8941 GCA_964633625.1 uncultured Rhodoluna sp. | reverse complement strand
CGTGACGAATCTGACTTGCCATAAGCCGGGCGCTCTGCGCGGTTGCGGTCACCGAAGCCACCGCCAAAACCTGAACGTGCTGGGCGGTCTTCGCGATTTCCAAATGTGCGCGGCTGGCGCTCATCGCGATCGCTGTATGAAGATCGGGTTGGACGTGCGTCGCGATCCTCGCGACGAGGTGCACGATCATCGCGTGAACCCCAAGTGCGAGGTGCACGGTCATCGCGGTTTCCATATGAAGGACGTGATGGACGACCAGTTCCTTCGCCTGCGCGAGGCGTCCAGTCGCGACCTCGGTCTTCTCGACCACCGTTCATTTCACGAGAGTTGCGGCCACCCGCTGCTGAACCGAATCTGCTAGACCCATTACCTGAAAGCCCGCTGTCGCGACCTTTCCCATATGACGGACGTGAGTTACGGTCACCATATGATGGACGCTCATCGCGGAATTTGCCACGCTCGTTACCAGCAAACCCGCTGTCGCGAGTTGTGCCGTATTGCTTCGGAGCGCGCTCTTCGAAGAACGCACCCCTAGCGCGTGGTGCGCGAGGGCTATCGGTCTTTGAAGCGCGGAATTCTGAACGACCTCCGCGACCATCTTCGCGCGGCTTGAAGTTTGAACCTGCACGGCCATTGCCGGCACCCTTAGGAAAACCTGCCTTTGCGGCGGCCTTATCTGCAGATGATGTACGTGGTTTACGACCCGCAGCTGCCTTTTTTGGAGCGCGCGCGTTTGATTTGCCAAAAGTTGGCATAGTTTTCCTCATTCAATTGTGGTTCGGCAGGGAGTAGCTGCAGAACATGGGCTAGTCGAACAGCGCTAGACCCACTCAATCGGAGGAAAATTCGCAAACGACTACTGTCACATTTATGTAACGGTCTAAGCCTAACTTGGGGGCCCGCTTTTGGCTAGACCCAATATTCAACACCGATACTGACTGCGCTAAATCGCGATTGCAGCGCCCAGAACCGTGAATCCCCCGCGGTTTTCCAGCTGCCAGGTGAAGGCCACCTCGTCAAGAATGGATGAGCCGTAACCAGCCTCGATCTCAGCCGGCAACGGCTGGCCGTCGTTGGTGACAGTAATTCCCAGCAAGTGAGGGTTGGTTTGCTCCAAAGCAATCACAACGTGTTCGGCCTTGCCGTGCTTAACTGCGTTGCTAACTGCTTCACGAACCACCTCAGCTGCACAGGCTGAGGCAACCGGATTTGCTTCCAGCTGGGCGACTATTTCAGGTGAGATTGTTGGCAACTCAACTTCTACAGCGCCTTCCCAAACTTCACGGATTTGTTCAAGCACATCCGTGAATGTTTCGGCGCCGTCACCGGATTCCAGCTTGCTAATCGCGGCGGCAATATCCTGCTGCACATCTTCAATTTCGGCTGGAGTTGGATTCTCTACCTTTGCCAATTTGATAGCCGATGCATAGAGTGCAGCCTGCACGCTGCCGTGCAAGATTGAAGCAATGCGACGACGGTTCAACCAAACCTCTTGACGCAGTTGAGAGTTAAGAATTGCTAGGTCACTAACCACTCGGGTCATCTCGACCTCGGCGTCACGACGTTGGGTTCTTAGAAATTGCATGTAAAAAGTTAGCAAGGTAAGAATTTCTTGCGAAAGTATGAATTGCAGGAGCAACTGTTGCTTCAAAACTAACCCAAATAGTGAAAGAACGAATCCGGTAAAAAGTGCCACACCGGCAGCAACTAAAAGCGAGATAAGTAGTGCAAATGCAAAAGGAACCCAGAGTTTGATGAATAATTTCTGGGCAATTTTGTATCCAAGATAAACGGCAACCAAACTGATAAAAGTCGCCGGCAAAATGGCGTTTGGAAAATTTATAAAGTTTGCGGTGATAGCAATTGAGGCAGTAGCAAAGAACGTCAGTTCAGGAACAATCATTGCACCAGCAGAAAGTCTGCTTGGAAACCTGCTTTTGGTATTTGCCATGGCAGCGCGACTTGAAATCACCAATACTTCATCGTCAACCTTTGAGCCTTTGCCAATGTCGTGACTGAGTGGCCGAACAACAGTCTCAACAACATCACGCAAACGGTTTGAGATTTCATTTGGCGCAGTTTGCAATTGGGTTTTTACTTCTTCAACTACCGGGGCTAGCACGCTTTGAACGCGCTTGAGTAAGTCAGCTCTCTGTAGACGAATGCGTTCGCGAATGCCACCACGAAGTTCGTCAAGTTCAGCCTTTTCCAATTCAAGTTCGGCAAGGGTTTTCTCGTGTCTAATTCGCGAAGCGTTAAAAATCGCCAACATAGAGATAGCACCGTAAACAAAAAGCGGGCCACCAATCACTCGGTAGATAAACTCTTCCGGCGGCATGATGTTGAGGGCAGCTCCCGTCACGTAAACGGCTGATCCGCGTGCAACACCAGCTACTAAAAAAGCAATGGATGTCAGCAGGCGTTTTGGTTCGCGACCCTCGTGACTTGGCAAAACGGTTGCTCTAAAAGAAAGCAAAACGATTACTGTTGCCAGCAAACCGGCAGCTGCCACAAGTGCCCACTCAAGGTATGAACCACTAAGTCTTGAGGGATTACTTACCAAGACGAGCAGAAAAGACAACGGTGCAAATTGCCACAACACTCGATTACTCATCGCAACCGGTCCTGCAGCGTTATTAATAGCCTCGCGAAGACTGGTTTTTGGCGTACTGAATTTTTCAGCCATTAGATGTCAGAAAGAGATTTTCCCGATGCGCGCAAATATGTTGCCGCGGCCTCTACTCGCGCATTTCCCTCAGCCTGTACGTCAATGTCTAGCGCCTGAAAAATTCGGCTAACGATTCCCTCAACAGCACGCACCGTGGTGCCACGCTTATCGGCAATCTGTGAATTTGTGTAGCCCATAGCCAACAGCTGCAATACCGATATCTGCTTCTTAGAAAGTGAGCGCAACGGACGATCATTGGCTAGATCGTGACGGAAGTTTGCGGTAATTGAATCGTGAAGTACAGCCTCAAGTGCCTTAACCAATTCACCAGAGTCAATCAGTTGCGACTTACGAAGATAAGAGATGTTGGTAGGTAGGTCTTTGGTTTCGCGACCTGCAAATCTTGCATCTGGAAGATTTGTTAGAAAAACAATGCCAACATCAGGTGCGGTCTTGCTGAGCGATTCGGCAAAGTCAAAACCATTTGGACCAGGACCAAGTTCAACGTCAAGCACCACAGCATCTGGGTCGTGCGCCTTGAACGCACGAGCTGCATCGGCCGCATTGGCTGCAGTGGTTACTTCAAAGCCACTTGACTCTAGGGTCTTAGCAATGAGATCACGAAGCAGGGCTTCGTCTTCCACAACAACAACGTGGCGATTAAACATTTATTAGATCAAACCACGCTTAGTAAGAGCCGCGTGCAAATCTGCATCACTTGGCTCAACCATGAATTCGCCATCTTTGAACTGCACAACAGGAATGTTCTTGCGTCCGGCAATTGACTCCGCCTCGGCAGCCAGCGCTGCATCGGCTTCAACGTCTTTCATGTCGTACTCAACACCAAGGGTGTTTAGCAGTGACTTTGATCGGCGGCAATCGCTGCACCAGTCAGC
>CAZWHL010000038.1:0-5277 GCA_964633625.1 uncultured Rhodoluna sp. | reverse complement strand
GAATCAACTAATACACCGTCGTTGTCGAACAATAATCCCGATGCAAAATACTTCAACTATTTACTCTCTTTATTGCGTTCGGTAATGGTGACAAAGATTCCAACGATTGCTAGTAGCAGCAAAACCTTGGCCGGTGCTAATTCTTGGATCAACCAATTCCAGGTTGGTGCGTTGATGGTTGGTTCAGAAATACAATCGGACATCTTGCAATCTATTGGAGGTTGGCTCCAGGTGCGTAATTTGTCGATTGCCGCCGCACCAAATGAGAACGCCATGATTGTGACTACTGATCCAAAAACGATAGACAACACCAGATTAAGGTTTGCAGCTCCTGCGGCAAGCGCGGTGCGTGGTTTAGGTGGTGCCGGTGTTGCCGACTTTGCCTTAGCTGCAAAGCGAGTGCCAAACACAACTCCGGTTGCCACGATTGCAATGATGATTACCCAAACCCAAACCTGCAAGTTAGTGCGAGTCACGTCGTAAACGCCAAGCCCAAACATGATTGCAACTGCGGTTGCAAGAATCGGAATCGCATAACCCAAGCCAAGTGCTTTTTGTACGTCAGACATTTTCTGCTTGGTGCCATCGGTTTTGTTTGGTTCAGCGTGACGGAACACGAATGCAGCAAGCAAAACGTAAACTACTAAGCCGGTTGCCAACAAAATTGGAACGTAAACGCTAAGGATGCGCAACACCGGGTTCTCGGCACGAGCAGAGTAAGTATTGAAAGCCCCCATAAAGTTGCCGATTGCGAAAATCGCACCTGCGGCCAAGCCAAGAATGATTCCAAGCGTTGTGAAACGCTGCGCCGAGCGTGCAAGTGCGCTGGCATCGTTAGCTTCGCGGCGGGCACGAACAGCCCAACCTTGAGCGATCAGTGAGCTAAACGCCACCGCGGCAATTCCAAGTAGATAAAGGTATGGCGCCGCGTGGAAAACCTCTTGCTCGAAGACCGCGTTGCCGTTGTTGTCGTAGTGCGTCTGTGGCACGTAAAGGTCGGCCAGAGCGGCGCCCATAAAAGCCAACCAGGCTACAAACAAACCGATCAGCGGTAAGGCGATTGCACGTTTAGCTAGCGGAATCCTGTTCATGCAACCAGCCTATCCCCCTAAACTTTTGGCATGATCCTTGTAATCGGTGAAGCCCTGATTGACCTATTCGAGAACCGCCACCAGGCCGGTTCGTTCAACGCGATTGTTGGTGGCGCGAATGCCAATGTTTCTATTGCACTGGCTCGCCGCGGAACTCCCCAGCAATTCTTGGCTCGAATTTCCAATGACGGGTTTGGCAAGATCATTCGCGCAAAGCTTGAGGCCAATCACGTTGGTTTGGATTACGCAATTTCAGCATCAGAGCAAAGCACGCTGGTAACTATTTCTTTGGACTCTGCCGGTGTGCCAAGTTACGCGTTCTACGTCAATGGCACCGCCGACTGGGCGTGGACTCCGGAAGAATTACCAACCGATGCCGATCTAGAAAATATGCACGCCACTGCAATTCAATTTGGTTGTTTGACCATGGCGATGGGTCCGGGCAACATGGTGATCGAAGACTGGGCCCGCGAACACTTTAAGCAAAAGTCCGTAACCATAAGTCACGACATCAACATTCGCCCAGCACTTGGTTTCGAACGTAATCACGAACGTCTTCGCGTTGAACGCATCAATGACATCTCGCACATTATCAAGGCTTCCGATGAAGACATTCACTGGCTTTACGACATGTCAGATGGTGAAGATGTTGACAAGGTGGTTTGGAAGTGGATTGGCGATTCCGCTCGTCATGTTTTCATTACTCGCGGCGGCGACGGAGTATCGGTGTATCGTTTGGCAGCAGATGGATCTCGTGTTCGTTTTGATGTGCCATCGCGCAAGATCAACGTGGTTGACACGGTTGGCGCGGGCGACACATTCTGCGCTAACTTGCTTGGTCAACTATCCGATGTTGACGCCTTGGGCACCGACCCATTCGACCGCCTGCAGAATTTGAGTGACGACGTCTTGCGCGAGTTCGTGTGGACCGCCGGAATCGCCGCGTCAATCACCTGTGAACGCGCCGGCGCCGAGCCACCAACCAAGGCCGACCTAGCCGCGGTTATCGCCACCCTGTAGTTTTCAACACCGATACCCGCTGGCGGCTTAAATGTCAGTGGGTCGTGGGACAATCTCCATACAAAGAAAACAGCTGGGCGACCAGCTCTAACAAAATCTTGGAGAGATCCGCATGTATAAATTAAAAGACGACAGCAGTACCCCAAATATTTGGGCATTCAATACGCGCGACCTTATGCGCGCCTCAACTTGTGATCACTGCATCAAGCTGGCAATTGCCAAAGAGCTTGATATGCCTGGTGTTCGCGAGCTTGTTGAGCCTTATGCGCTTGAGGGCAAGACCCTGGCCATGGCCTATGGTGACAAGTTTGAGGCCGAGATCGAAGAAGAGATTCGTGCCTCGTTGGGCGATGGTGACTTTAAGCGGCCGGAAGGCAACGACACCTTCGCCGAGACCGTTGCCCTGATGCACTCGGGTGTTCCGGTGATTTATCAGGGTGCTTTGCGTCACCGTTCTGGCTTGGCCGAGTTCACCGGCCGCCCAGATTTCCTGGTGCGCGGCGATTACGATCTTGAATTCGTTAAAGGCAAATTGATTGCTAAGCCTTCCAAAGAACGCGCTGGAACAACCGGGTACATTGCCTGGGATGCCAAGTTGGCCAGCTCAGCTAAGCCACACTACTTATTGCAGGTTGCACTTTACGTTGAGGCACTTGATTCACTTGGCCTAAAAGCAAACGCAATGCACGGGCTGATTCTTGGGTCACGCACCTTGGAGCTTTTTGAAGAGGGTGAAATCGTGCCGGCTATGCGTCAGGCGCGCTCATATCTAGAGGCTGCGTTTCAAAAAGTTGCCAATGGCGATTTGCGTGACTTTGAACTCAAGCATCTTTCACTGCACTGCGAAGTGCAAAGCACCTGCACAATTTGCGAGTATCCAGATTTATGCGAGCACAATCGCAAAGAGATTGATCACCTGGTACAAATTGCCGGCATTAACAAGTCGCAGATTGAAAAGCTGAAGAAGGCGGGCATTACTACTATGGCGGGGCTTGCCGCTGCTACCGACGACCAGCGCCCAAGCGACTTTGTTCCAGGCAGCTTCGACAAGCTTCGTAAGCAAGCAAAACTGCAGACCAGTTTCCGTGAAACCGGAAAGCACTCGTACGTTGTGGTCGATGACCCTGAAATCGGTGTGCTACCGCCTGCATCGCCAAATGACATTTTCTTTGATATGGAGGGATTCCCTTATTACGAAGAAAAAGGTGGGCTGGAGTATTTATTTGGCGCAATCACTCGCGATAAAAAATTCCACGCGTTTTGGGCGCACGACCGCGAGCAAGAGGCTGTTGCATTTACCGACTTTGTGAAGTTCGCTTACGACAAACTGCAGGCAGACCCAACCGCTCACGTTTATCACTACGCTCCATACGAGGTAACCGCACTAAACAGGTTGGCTTCTCGTCACGGCGTGATGGAGGCAGAGGTTGACTGGCTCATTGGTCAGGGCAAGATGATTGACCTTTATAAGGTGGTCAAGGGTTCCATAATGGTTAGCCAGCCAAGTTACTCAATTAAAAAACTTGAGGCATTTTACGAGTTTGGGCGCAAGAGCACTGTGGTTGATGCCGGCTCAAGTATTGAAGAGTACGACTACTACCGCCAGCTAACTGAGCAAGACCCGGCCGAGGCCAATCGCGTTCTGCAGACAATTGCCGACTACAACGAAGACGACTGCGTCTCTACCATGGCACTTTACGAATGGTTATCGTCAATGCCCGGGGCTCATGACAAATACAGCGAGTTCCGCCAGGCGGTAGATAGAAAAAAAGCTGAATGGGCCGCTGACCCAGAAGACCAAGACAGCGCAACCAACAAGGCCGAGCGAGAATTAGCTGAGCTACAGCGCGCTACAGATCACATGGCAAAGGCAATTGCCGATTGGCGCTGGGGTGAAAACACCGATGCCGATTATCGTGCCAAGATCTGGCAAGCACTCATGCACTCGGTGCTTTATTACAAGCGCGAAGAAGTGATTACTTTTCGCGAACGCTACCTACGCCGCGAGGCTGTAGACGAAACCCTGCACGCAGATCGCAAAGCGCTGGTAGTCAGTGGTTGTGTGCGCGAGGCCAGCGGCTTTGATGGCATGCACCTAAACCCAACAGTCAAGATCACCCTTGATTACACCTACGAGTTAGACCCAGGCCAGACCTTAATGTTGAAAGCCGGCACAGCTATTTACGTGAGATTTAGTTATGGCGCAAATCAAAACGAACTCGATAAAGGCACGCTGGTTTGGATTGACGGCAACCGCATTGGTTTCTCACGAACCACCACGATTGCAAATGCCAACTACGAGCCAAACGCAATCTTCGAAGATCTATTTATTCGCGCCGGCGGTAAGCAAGATGCGGTGCGCGATAACGCGCTTGGTCTTGCAAACGAGTGGGTATCGCCCATGTTCGAGGCACCAACTGGCAACGCCACTCTTGACCTACTTATGCGTCGCGCGCCTTCGCTCATTGACGATGCTGGTTTGTCTGTGGTGATCGGTGATGACTACTTACCGGCGGTAATCAACGCGGTCGAGCGCATGCACCGAACCGTATTGGCAATTCAGGGCCCACCCGGATCCGGCAAGACATATCTAGGATCACGCACTATTGCGCACCTGGTTGCCAAAGGCAAAAAGATTGCGGTGGTTGCCAACTCACACTCGGCGGTAGAGAACTTGCTTTCCGGTTGCATAACGGCTGGCGTATCTGGGGAGGCAATTGCCAAGCAGCCTAAGAAAAATGACCGCACACCTCGCTCCTGGACTACCCCATCTGGGTATTCCGTGATGAAGAACTGGCGAGCCAAACAAACCGGCGGCTACGTGATTGGCGGCACCGCATGGACCTTCTGCAGCAGCTACGTATTGCAAGAAGAGTTCGACTACATATTTATTGATGAGGCAGCACAGTTCTCACTGGTTGATGCAATCGCTGTTGGTGGCGGATCAACCAACATGGTGCTTTTGGGCGACCCAATGCAACTCACTCAGGTGGTCCAGGCCGTGCACCCTGGTGGCGTTGATAACTCGGCACTTGGTCACTACATGGGTGAGCACCAGATTCTTGATGCCGAGCGCGGCTACTTTGTTGAAGTAACTCGCCGCATGCATCCAAGCGTGAACGCTCCGGTTTCGTGGTTGTCTTACCAAAACCGATTGCACTCGCAC
>CAZWHL010000037.1:8002-12191 GCA_964633625.1 uncultured Rhodoluna sp. | reverse complement strand
CATCAGAATTTCTTCTGGAGTCAGTGACTCATCGCGCTTTAGAACATCTTGCAACTGCACGCGCATACCTGCGCCACCGTTTGATGCAAGCTCTGATGTTGCGCAAGAAATACCTGCACCACCAAGGTCTTGAATACCGGCAACAACCTGCGCTGCATAAAGTTCAAGACAGCACTCAATCAAAACCTTCTCGGCAAATGGGTCACCAACCTGAACGGCCGGGCGCTTTGCAGGTCCGGTGCTGTCGAAAGTTTCTGATGCAAGCACGCTTACGCCACCAATGCCGTCGGCACCTGTTCGCGCACCAAAAAGAATTACTAGGTCGCCAGGGTTTGATGCCTTGGCAAGCTTTAGATCTTCGTGACGAAGTGCACCAACGCTTAGTGCGTTAACCAGTGGGTTGCCCTGGTAGACCTTGTCGAACACGGTCTCGCCACCAATGTTTGGCAGGCCTAGGCAGTTGCCGTAGAAAGAGATTCCGTCGACGACGCCGTGTACCACGCGAGCGGTATCGGGGTTAGCAGGTTCACCAAAACGAAGCTGATCCATCACGGCGATAGGGCGGGCACCCATGGTCAAGATGTCGCGAACAATGCCGCCAACACCGGTTGCTGCACCTTGGAAAGGCTCAATGTATGAAGGGTGGTTGTGTGACTCAACCTTGAAGGTCACGGCCCAGCCCTCGCCGATGTCTACAACACCAGCGTTCTCGCCCATACCAACCATTAGGTTCTTGTTCATTTCTGGAGTTACCTTTTCGCCAAACTGACGAAGGTAAATCTTTGATGACTTGTATGAACAGTGCTCTGACCACATCACTGAGTACATGGCAAGCTCACTGGAGCTTGGGCGGCGGCCAAGGATTTCGCGAATGCGGTTGTATTCGTCGTCCTTTAGACCAAGCGCTGCGTATGGCTGAACTTTGTCTGGAGTTGCTGCTGCGTTCGCGGTGGTGTCAACGCCCGATGCGATTTTCTTTTTGCTGAAGATGCCCATTATGCGTTCACCGCTGCCTTTAGAACTGATGTGAAGAATTTAAGACCGTCAACGCCTGAGCGCATTGCAACGGTGGTGTCTGGACCAAAGCCAGGTTCAACAGCGTGCTCTGGGTGAGGCATTAGACCAACAACGTTGCCGCGCTCGTTGCGAAGACCAGCGATGTCGTTCATTGAACCGTTTGGGTTTACCTCTTTATAACGGAACGCAATCAGGCCTTCGCCTTCCAGGCGCTTAAGGGTTTCATCGGTTGCGATGTAACCACCTTCACCGTTCTTTAGCGGAATGGTGATTTCTTGGTCAAGTTCAAACTGGTTGGTCCACGCGGTGGTGTTTGACTCAACGATAAGTTTTTGATCGCGGCAAATGAAGTGCTGGTGTTCGTTGCGAATTAGACCGCCAGGTAGCAAGTGTGATTCAACAAGCACCTGGAATCCGTTACAAATACCAAGAACTGGAAGACCACCCTTTGCTGCCTTGATAATGCTTTCCATAACCGGGGCCTGAGCGGCGATTGCGCCACAACGTAGGTAGTCGCCGTAAGAGAATCCACCAGGAAGAACAACTGCATCAACCTTGTGCAGGTTGGTGTCTGCGTGCCAAAGACTTACGGCCTCGCCGCCAGCTAGGCGAACCGCGCGAGCTGCATCGCGGTCATCAAGGGTGCCAGGAAAGGTGACTACACCAATCTTCATGTTCGGCGCCCCTTAGTTTTCTGAAGAGATCTTGACGACGTCTTCGATGACACCGTTTGACAGGAAGCCTTCACCGATTTCGCGAGCTTCGTCGAGGTCTTTATCGGTGATTGGACGATCAAAGTGAAGCTCAATGCGCTTGCCAATGCGAACGGCGGTGATGTCTTTGTGGCCTTTGCGGTGCAGGGCGTTGTTTACAGACTTGCCGGCTGGGTCAAGCAGGACCTCTTTTGGCATAACTTCGACGATGATCTTTGGCATGTTTGCTCCGATTGTTGGGAGTTTGCGGGGGCGGCTTTGGGGCCGTTTTTGGTGATTTTTGTCGTCGACGACGCTGCCGGACACCTTTATTTTAGCGGGTTCGGGGGTAGTGACCTTTACGGGCGGGGTCCTTAGACTTGAGGCATGTCTGATCTAATCCAAGTTCGCCCTAAAACAGAGGGCTGGAAACAAAAACTTGGCCCAGACGGCAAGCCACTTTTGATGTTCGCCGAGCCAAAGCGTGGCAAGCCCCCAATTCACCTGGTTGACCTCACTGCCGAAGAGCGCGCTGAGCGCCTAAAAGAGGCCGGCGTTCAGGCATTCCGCGCCAAGCAGATCGCGGCCCACTACTTCACTCACTACACCTCCAACCCCGATGACATGACCGACCTACCAGCCGCCGGTCGCGCAGAGTTGGTTGGCTCGCTGTTGCCACCACTTTTGACTGAGGTCAAGCGATTGCAAACCGATAACGGCGACACCATCAAGTTCCTCTGGCGCCTATTCGATGGCGCGTTGGTGGAATCGGTGTTGATGCGTTACACCGGACGAATCACGCTTTGTATTTCTAGCCAGGCCGGCTGCGGCATGAACTGCCCGTTCTGTGCCACCGGGCAGGCTGGGTTGACTCGCAATATGTCTGCTGGTGAAATCATCGACCAGATCGTGCGCGCGAATGCCGCGATTGCCAAGGGTGAGCTGGGCGGCTCTAAAGCCAAGATGAAAGATGCTCCAGAGCGCGTGACCAACATCGTGTTCATGGGAATGGGCGAGCCGCTGGCCAACTACAACCGCGTGATGAGTGCTGTGCGCACCATGATTGCGCCACAGCCTGAGGGCTTGGGAATGAGCGCTCGCGGAATTACGGTTTCAACCGTTGGTTTGGTGCCGGCAATTCACAAACTGGCTGACGAAAACGTGCCGGTGACTTTTGCGTTGTCGCTACACGCACCCGATGACGAACTTCGCGACGAGTTGATTCCGGTTAACTCAAAGTGGAAAGTTGACGAAGCACTTGATGCAGCACGCGAATACTTTGATAAGACCGGTCGACGAGTTTCAATTGAATACGCGTTGATTAAAGATATGAATGATCACGGTTGGCGTGCAGATTTATTAGCCGAGAAATTAAATGCACGCGGCAAGGGTTGGGTGCACGTGAATCCAATTCCTCTAAACCCAACTCCTGGTTCAATTTGGACTGCATCGGAACCGGCCGTGCAAAACGAATTTGTTCGTCGACTTGAAAAAGCAGGAGTGCCAACCACCTTGCGCGATACTCGCGGTAAAGAAATCGATGGTGCCTGCGGTCAGTTGGCTGCGGCTGAATAGGGCCTGAATCCCAGATTTTTATTGACCTCTAGGCCTGCCTGGGTTAGCCTTATTGGGCAAAGGAAGTGAGAGAACACTCACCAGACCGAAAGCTAGGAATTGATTTCAAACTATTTGATCGGACTCCGCGAAGGCCTTGAAGCCGCGCTTGTAGTCTCTATCCTCATCACATATCTCGTAAGAACCAGCCGACTTAAGACCATTAAATATGTTTGGTTAGGTGTGCTTGGGGCAATAGTTCTTTCACTAGGTTTTGGTGCACTACTTACCTACACACGTTTTTCTGCACTTGCATCAGACGAGGCTAAAGAAACATTTGGCGGAATGATGTCTTTGGTTGCGGTTGGTTTGGTGACCTGGATGATCATCTGGATGCGCGACACCGCACACAAGATCAATCAAGAACTTCAGGGCAAACTTGAGCAGGCAATTCAGGGCGGAATCTTTGCGATCATCGCCATGGCCTTTACCGCGGTTGCTCGCGAGGGCCTAGAGACCGCACTCTTCTTCTTCACCGCAGTGCAAGCCGCCGGCACCACCATCGAGCCAGTTACAGGTTTCGTGTTGGGCATCGGCACCGCGGTTGTTATCGGTTACCTGCTTTACAAGCGCGCAGTGAAGATCAATCTCAAGCAGTTCTTTACGGTGACCGGATACTTCTTGATTCTGGTAGCCGCCGGTGTGCTGTCTTACGGCGTGCACGAGCTGCAAGAGGCTGGATTCTTCCAGGGCGAAGACGACTTTGCCTTTGATATCAGCGGCACGGTTTCGGCTGATTCATTCTTTGGCACTCTGGCTCGCGGTATTTTCAACTTCCGTCCGGCAACCACCTGGCTTGAGGCAATCGCCTGGGTTAGCTACGTAGCTTTCGCAGTCTGGCTGTTCAACCGCAAGAAGCCAGTGGT
>CAZWHL010000037.1:0-7902 GCA_964633625.1 uncultured Rhodoluna sp. | reverse complement strand
GACCTAAAAACCATCAACTTTGGCCTAGACACCTTTGGTGACGTCACTCACGACGACAACGGTGTGCCAGAGACAGCAGCCCAGTCAATTAGAAACATCATCGAGCAAGGCAAGCTTGCCGACGAGCTTGGCATCTACGGCATCAACATTGGCGAACACCACCGCGACGACTATGCGGTGTCGTCGCCAACCACCGTGCTGGCCGGCTTGGCGACCGTGACCAAGAACATCATTTTGGGATCTGGCGTTGTTGTGCTGTCTAGCGATGACCCGATTCGCATTTATCAGCAATTTGCAACTATCGATGCGATGAGCAATGGCCGTGCCGAGATCACTGCGGGACGCGGATCATTCACAGAGTCGTTCCCGTTGTTTGGTTACGAACTTTCGGACTACGCAGATCTGTTTGAAGAGAAACTAGAGATGCTGGTTGAACTGCTTAAGGAAGGTCCGGTCACCTGGACTGGCAAGCACACACCAACTTTGCGTAATCAGCAGGTGTACCCAAAGACAGAGCGCGGCAGCATTCCGCTACGCGTTGGAGTTGGTGGCAGCCCGGAGTCTGTAATTCGTGCAGCGCGCCTTGATGCAAATCTTGCGCTGGCGATTATCGGTGGTGACCCTGCGCGTTTTGCACCGTACGCCAAGCTTTACTACGACGCGCTTGATCAGATGCACAAACCGCACCGCCCAATCTCAATTCACTCACCTGGTCACATTGCCGACACCGATGAACAGGCAATTGAAGAAATGTGGCCGGCTTACCAAACTGCGTTTGGTCGCATTGGTCGCGAACGCGGCTGGCCACCGGTGCAAAAGGCAAGCTTCCTAAATGAAGTTGAGCACGGCTCGCTTTACGTTGGTTCTGCTGAGACAGTGGCAAAGAAAATTGTTTATGCAATTGAATCAATCGGTGCACACCGATTTGATTTGAAGTACGCCAATGGCCCAATGAGCCACAGCAAGTTGATGCACTCAATTGAGCTTTACGGAACCAAGGTGATTCCTATGGTGCGCGAAATGCTCGCACGGTAATTCGCTGCAGTCCAAGCAAGGCAATAGCTACGGTAAGTAAGAACAGCATTATCGCAACTATGTATGTCAACATTCCGGTAATGCCAGCTGGCTCGTTTGGGTTAATAAACCAGTAAGGCCACCAGTTCACAATTAATCCGCGAACGACTGAGTAAATCAGCCAAGCCAGTGGGAAAACTAATACCCAAAAAATTGTTCGGATGCGCAAATTGATTCGGCGACTCGACAGCATCCAGTCGATCAACATAAATATTGCGGCCCAAACGTGCAAAATTTCGTTTGGTAATACTGGCCAGACATAACCACCATCTTTTGGGTCATCGGCAAGACCTCGTAGCAGCAAGTTATAAACCAAAGTCACAACTACGGTGAAGGTGACCGTGCTTAGTCGAACAATGTTCAGCACTCTGGTTTCTTTGCGTCCGGTCCAGGCAAACCAACCCGAAACCGAAAGGGTTACAACTGCGATCAAGCTGGTCTGAATCGTGAAGTAAGAGAAATACTCTTCGGGGCGAAAAACATTGTTAATTAAGCGGGATGAGATTTGCCAGACAATGCTCGCCAACATCGAAAAAGCAGTACCAAAGCGAATAATTGCTGCAGTTCTAAGTGAAGTCATGACCCAAATCTAGCCAGTAATCCGTGGGTTAGGCTGGAGCAATGTCCCGCAAAGGTTTGTTCCTCTTTCTAGTTACCGGTACCGCCTGGGGCTTGCCTTATCTATTTATTCGTTTGGCTGTTCCTTACTTCTCAACCCCATCGGTGATTTTTTCACGCGTGGTAATTGGTGCTCTGGTCTTGATTCCAATTGCTGTTTATCGTAAATCGTTGCTGCCGGCGCTAAAGGCTTGGCCCTGGGTGTTGGCCTATGCCGCACTAGAAATGATTGGCCCATGGTTCTTGATTACAGAATCAGAGCGAGTAATTAACTCCGGTCTCGCGGGTTTGCTAGTTGCCACCGTGCCATTTTTTGGTTTGATTATTGGCTACTTCTACCTTGGCGATAAATCTTTGGCACACAAAAATACGCTTGCCGGATTAGTGATTGGTTTCACCGGCGTGCTGCTTTTGGTTGGTATTGATGCCTTCAATGGAAGTATTTCTTTGCCACACGTTGGAATGGTGGTCTTGGCTGCAATTGGCTACGCGGTGGCACCGGTGGTGGCCAACGTGAAGATGCCAAATGTTTCTGGCGTTGCCATTAACGGTTTGGCAATGGCCATGGTCGCTGCGTTTTATGCGATTCCGGCGCTAATTGCCCTACCGCGTGAGCTTTCGGCGAATCCGCCCATCGAAGCGTGGAGCTCACTGATTGGGCTAGGGGTGTTCTGTTCGTCTATTGCCTTCGTTGCATTCTTCCGCCTGAACCGCGAGATCGGCAATGCCCGTGCAACTCTGGTTACCTACATGAACATGGCAGTGGCTGTGTTCCTTGGAGTAATTTTGTTGGGTGAGCCAATTACCGTGGGAATCTTGATTGGATTCCCGCTGGTCCTGATTGGTTCAGTAATGGCCACCAGAAAGCATGCCTAAGTGAACGCAATTTTGAAAGCCGGTTACGACGTATTGTCGCTACCGATTGCTACCAAAATTTCTGATGCCTGGCTAATGGCAAAGTTCAAACGCAAAGTTTCAATGCGCGCAGCATCAAAGATGAAGTTTGGCGATGAAGGTATCACCCCAAAAGTAACGATTGTCATTCCGGTCTACAACGTAGAGCGATACCTAGCCCTGTGCCTGCAAAGTGTTTGTGCGCAGAATTACGCAAACCTTGATGTGATTTTGGTAAATGATGGCTCAACCGATAATTCACTTTCGGTAGCCCGCGAATTTCAAGAAAAGCTAAACCTGCATATTGTTGAACAAGAAAATGCCGGACTCAGTGCCGCTCGCAACGCAGGTGTGCGTGCGATCGAAAACACCGATTACCTGATGTTCCTGGATAGCGATGACGCACTGGCGCCAGACGCACTAAAGATACTGGTTAGCAAAATCGTTGGCACCGGTTCAGATTTTGTGGTTGGTGACACAACGCGCATGAAGGGGGTCACGCGCTTAAAGCGCCGCGACACTCGCTTGGTTTTTGCTAAAGGTAACCTGAATGGCACCACACTCTTGCAGCACCCAGATGCAATTTGGGATGTCACCGCCTGGAATCGTTTGTTTGATTTCAAGTTCTACAGCAGCAACAAATTCAGTTTTCCAGAAGGCATGTTCTTTGAAGACATGGCGCTGATGACCAAGGCATACATTCGTGCGGTGAAGTTTGATGTGGTTGCTTCAACGGTTTACCTGTGGCGCGTGCGCACCGAAGGCGCAAAGTCAATTACTCAGCAAACCAATGATGATCAGAAACTTGCCGACCGCATTACTGCGTTGCGTCAGATGCAGGGTTTGATTAAGGCTGGCGTTGTGCTGGGTAAAACCAACGAGCAGAACTTGCAAGTTTTTAGAGACCGCGTTTGGAAGCACGACATGCAGCTTTACAAACACATTCCGGATTCACGCGCCCTATTTGACGGACTACTTCGGTAGTTAGCGAGCAGTAGGCCGGGTAGCCGGCATGGGCTTTGCCGTTTATTTATCGGCGATGAAGGTCTTCATCCAAGCAAGCAGGTCGGCGCCAAGTTCTTTGCGCTTTACAGCCAACTGGATGGTTGCCTTTAGGTACTCAAGTTTGTCACCGGCGTCGTAACGCTCACCGCTGAACACCACACCAACAACGCCACCGTACTTTTGTGGGTCGCGAGCGGCAATGGCCAGGGCGTCTGTCAGCTGGATCTCGCCACCGGCACCAGGCTCAAGGGTCTCAATGATGTCTAGAATTTCAGGGCGCAGAATGTAGCGGCCGATAACTGCGTAGTTAGACGGAGCAACCTCGGCGGCCGGCTTCTCTACGAAGTCAGACACGGTAATCACGTCACCGTTCTGCCCGGCTGGCTTTACGCTGCCGTACTTGTGGATCTCACTCATTGGCACTTCAATCAGGGCCACCACCGATGACTGGGTCTCAACAAAGACCTCAATCATGCGCTCAAGTAGGTGAGAGGTTTCTTCGATAACGTCGTCACCCAGCAGCACGGCGAATGGCTCGTTACCGGTGAAGGTCTTGGCGCAGTGAACTGCGTGGCCCAGACCCTGGGCGCCACCCTGGCGAACGTAGTGAATGTTGGCTAGGTTGGTTGGCTTCTGAACTAGAGCAAGCTTCTTGTCATCGCCCTTTTCTTCAAGGCGAGTTTCCAGGGCTTCGGCGGTGTCAAAGTGGTTCTCAAGCGCGTACTTGTCGCGGCCGGTTACAAACAGAATGTCGCTTAGTCCGTAGCGAACGGCTTCTTCCACTACGTACTGAATTACAGGCTTATCTACTAAAGGCAGCATCTCTTTAGGCATGGCCTTGGTAGCCGGAAGGAATCGGGTTCCAAGTCCGGCAACCGGGATCACTGCTTTAGTAGGAGCCTTGAACATTATTTGTTAGCTGCTTTCAGTTCTTTAGCAATGGCCTGGAACTCATCCTTGTAAAGTGCGAAGGCTGGCTTCCATGGCTTTGCCGGACCTGCCCAGTGCACAATCTTTGGATTCTTTGAGTAGTCCTGAGTTGGAACGTAGTTCCAGTCGCCATCAAGCTTGAGTGCGCGACCTGCAGAGTAGAAGTTCATTACGTCTTGATCGTTCAAACGCAATTCTTCAACCAAGTACAAGTTGTTCTCGATGAAGTTTTCTTCACGCATCTTCTTTAGGTTCATTAGCAAGATACCTGCGTTGTAGGTATCGGCAATCATGTTTCCGGTTGCGTGTGCACGACGACGAAGCGCCCATGCTTTCTGTGGTGGAAGAAGCAAGCTAACGCGGGTGATTACATCGATAAGGTTTTCCCAACCGCCAAGCTCTGACTTCTTTCCAGCGAAAACTTTGTCGCCAAGCTTTGTGTCATAAAGTTCACCAACATCGCCGCGAACCAGAATGTCAACGTCTAAGTAAAGAACCTTGTCTAGTTTGTCTAGCACGCGTGGCAGGAACAGACGATCGAAGGTTGACACAGTGATGTGTTTCATTAGGTTGACCTTGTCACCGTATGAAATGTCGCTGAAGTCGTGGAAGAAGAAGTTGATGTTTGGGAACAACTTGTGAATCTTCTTGAAGTAATCGTCTTTCAAACCACGAGTCAAAATGTGTGCGTTGATCTGACGCTTGGTGTTGCGTTCCATTGAGGCAATCACAACTGCAAGTTCGTCTTGCAAGTTCTGGTCACAAGCAAAGGCAACGTTGATTGCCTTAGGGCCAAACTTGTTCTTCCCAAGTTCAACAACGTGTGACTTGAACTTCTTGTAAGTCTCTGGAAGGTTAATCGCCGACTCGCCAATTGGCTCAAGCTTGTTGCAGTACTCATCAGCAAATGCAACGTCTGGAGCCACCAGTTCGGCCCATAGTTTCATTACTTCTTCGTAGCTCTTGCCATCAAGAATGTGGCCAAGGATTACCTCAAGCTTGTGCTCAAGACCGCTGCGGATCTTGTTGAAGGCCGCCTTGTCTAGGTCTAGTAGGCCCTCGAAGCGCACGTCGGCACGCTTTGAAGGAACGAACTCAACTGGCAAACCCATTGAGCGAGCAGGTAGGTAGCAGTGCAAACGCTTGGTGATTACCTTGCCGTAAGACGCGTACTTTGAAAGCATCTTGCGTGCATCCTCAAGACCCTCAACCAGAGTGAAGTCGCGGACGTAGTCACCAATCTGGATGTACCACCACTTCCACATGAATAGGTACTTAAGCTTCATCCACTTGGTTCCAGCTTCAACAACTGCAAGTTTTGGAATCTTGCCTGCAAGACGTGCCTTTGGAAGCACCTGACCAACAGTTGTGGTTACACAACCGCTGAAGAAAGCAGGAACACCATAGTCACGCAAACGGTAAACGGTAGTCCAGTCGCGACAACCGATAGGGCCAAGCTTCTTTAGGTGCGCAGCAACTTCTTTGTTGAGCACACCGGCATCTTGAATGTGGAAAGAGATCATGATTGGGTTCACGTTCTCTGGGTACGGGAAGTCAACTTCACCCTTGTAGGCGCGGTGCATGAACCAACCGTTTGAAATCAACCAGGTGTTCTTTGGGTAAACACGGCCAGATGAAAAGTCGCGGTGCATTTCTACTGGCTGAACCTTTACAGGCGCAAGACCAGTGATGCGACGCTTGCGGTGAATGCGCGGCTGCAGTGTCTTTAGGTATGCAGCAAGTTTTGAACCGCCAACGAATTCAATGTTCTGAAAACGCAGCAAGTTTGAAAGTGCAGCAAGAGTCTGCACGTAGTCTCCGCGGTTTGATGATGAACGGGTGTAGTCCATCATGTTGTAGTCCATCACTGCGAAGTTGATGGTTTTAGGAAGATTCTTTGCCTGGCTGCCGTCATCGGCAAGCATCTTTACCCACCAGTTAAGTTCAAACGCTTCGTCTTTGTTCAATGACTTCGCTGACTTTTCGGCAGATGCGAGTTCACTTACCCACTTGCGAATGTTATCGGTGTGCTGGTGTTTGATTGCAGCACGAATTGTTTGCAAACGGAAGCTGTTGCTGTAGCCGGTGCTGTTCGCAAGAATCGCATCGATCTCGGCAAGCGCGGCCTTTGGCTTCTCTGTGATGTATGCGTCGAAGAATTCGAAGGTTGCGGTCTTCTTTGAGTGCTCTAGGCCGGCTTCTTTGAAGTAACCAAAGGCAGCTGACTGCAAACCATCTAGGGCCAAGAAGGTTCCGAATGCAACGGCACCCGCAACACGAGTTCCCTCTGAGTCGTAAATGCGCTGAAGCACTGCACGGGTGTTGACGCGCTGGTTCTTGGCATACGCGGCGCGAACGTGGGCAACCAGGGCGGAATCTAAGCTTTGACCAAGCTCAAGTTTGCGGACTAGTTGGGCGTTTAAGTCATCAGGACCAAGAAGAAGCAGATCTTCACTCCATTTATTTAGGCGAAGTGTGATTCTGCGAACCTTGCCGCGCTTTAGTACGTACTTCCAGGCGCGTTCGGTGAATTCTTGGGGGGTCAAAATGGCTCCTATTTATAAGCGTGTATCTAGGGGTCAAGCCTACCCGAGGCCCCTTTATTGGCCGGAATTAGGCTCAGGTTCAGCCAAAATACGCATTCCCGAACATAAAATTTCCTAGAAATAACTCCTGAAATTAAAGAAGGACCCCGGCTGCCAGCCGAGGTCCTTCTTTATTGCTTTTCAGGAGAGAGTAAAACTTAGTTGCTCTGTGCGGTGCCAGTGGTTGGCGCGGTGAAGCCACCAGCTGCTGGTCCGTCACCATCGTTGTCGCCAGCACCGCGAGGGCCGCGTGGGCCGTGGTCATCCTGAGGGCCGCCTGCTGGGCCACCCTTTGCTGGGTCGGCAAAGCCTTCGTGGTCGCCAGTTACTTTGAAGTTTTCATCAAAAGTCACAGTCACCACGGAACCATCGGCCTTCTTAAGGTGTACCTCGTACTTGTCGCCATCTGAATCGTTCTCAACGCGAATAACGGTTGCGCCTGGGAACTTAGCCAGCGCTGCATCAGTTAGCTTGGTGGCTGAATCGCCCGTTACAAGTGACTCGCCTGGCTTTACAGAGTTAGGGCCGAATACGTCTGGGCGGTCAGTTGCGCCAGGAGTAAAAGTTGGGGCAGTTGTGCCGGTTGCGGCATCTGTGGTTGCAGAAGTGGTTGCAACTGAAGTTGCGTTTTCGTCAGCTGCATTTGCAGCGGTGGTGATTGAGAATGCTGATCCGATTAGAAGACCTGCAGTTAGTACACCTGCAGTTCCTAGAATTTGCTTTTTCATTTTGGTGCTCCTTTTCTAACAAGCCGTTTTGCTCGTTGGAATTAGATTGGCAACCTAGTTTGAGAGGG
>CAZWHL010000036.1:0-12577 GCA_964633625.1 uncultured Rhodoluna sp. | reverse complement strand
CCAGCAACAAATACAAGACCGCGATCGTCCCGCTCAGCAAAACCCAAGCGTTGGTGGTTGAATCACGCCGCCCTATCGGTTATTCCAGTGGATGGGACAAAGTTGATAGCGGTGTATTTGTCTATTTGATTGACACCACTAAAGACAATGATCGCAGCGGTGAATCAAGCGGCAAAGACCATGGCAACAACATGGCATTTAGCAAGTGGGCCTACTACCTTGCACCTGACGGCTCAGCCATGAACAATTCTCGTGACTTTTATTACCAATACCGTGACTACTTTGTGAAACGCGGCCAGTCAGTTACCTATGGCGGCGTCAAAATCACAGTTATGAAATCGGGTACTACCGATACCGTGCAAATTAAAAAAGTTGCAAACTAGGCTTCAAACGGATCCGCAATACCCACGTATACGGTCTCTAGGTATTCCTCAATACCTTCCTTACCGCCTTCACGTCCAAGACCAGATGCCTTAACTCCACCAAATGGCGCAGCCGGGTTCGAAACAATTCCCGTGTTCAAACCAAACATGCCAACCTCAAGTGATTCGGCTAGACGCAATCCACGGTTTAGATCCTTAGTGAATGCGTAAGCCACCAAACCAAATTCGGTGTCATTAGCAAGTGCAATTGCCTCTGCCTCAGTTTTGAAAGTAATTACCGGAGCAACCGGACCAAAAACTTCTTCTTTCAAAATGCGAGCATTCTTTGGAACCGATGCCAGCACTGTTGGTGGGTAGAAGAAGCCGTCACCAGCAGGAACAGATCCTCCGGTCAAAACCTTTGCGCCCTTATCAACGGCATCTTGCACAAGTTCGTGGATACTGTCGCGACTCTTGCCGTCAATCATTGGGCCAATGTTTGCGCCATCTTCAGTTCCGCGGGCAACCTTGAGCTCAGCCATCTTGGCCGCCAACTTTGCCGAGAACTCTTCTGCAATGCTCTCATGAACTATTACGCGGTTAGCCGCTGTACATGCCTCGCCCATGTTGCGAAGCTTTGCCAGCATGGTTCCGGTTATCGCCTTTTCCATATCTGCATCTTCAAAGATGATGATTGGGGCGTTGCCGCCAAGTTCCATAGAAACACGCAGAACCTGATCAGCCGAGTCAGCGATTAGTCGGCGACCAACTCCAGTTGAACCGGTGAAAGATAGTTTGCGAAGACGTGAATCCTTAATCAGTGGGCCGGTAACTGCGCCAGCCTGCTCAGTCTGAATTACATTCAGCACACCCTTTGGTAGGCCAACCTCTTCAAGCACCTTGGCAAACAGGAGTGTTGTCATTGGGGTAAGCGCCGCTGGCTTAATGATCATGGTGCAACCGGCTGCAATTGCAGGAGCAATCTTGCGGGTAGCCATTGCCAAAGGAAAGTTCCACGGGGTTATGAACAGGCTTGGTCCAACCGGGCGCTTCTGCACCATGATGCGCATTTTGCCGTCAGGGGCGGTGGCAAAGCGACCTGCCTGATGCACGGTTTCTTCGCTGAACCAGCGCAGGAATTCGCTTCCGTAGGCAACCTCACCGCGGGCCTCGGCTACCGGCTTACCCATTTCAAGAGCCATCAGTATGGCAAATTCATCTGCCATCTCTGTAACTTTGTCGAATGCCTTGCGTAAGATTTCGGCGCGTGAACGAGGCGAAGTCTTGGCCCAAGCTGCCTGGGCAGCGTGAGCAGCGGCAAGTGCATCCTGCCCGTCGGCAACCGTTGCATTAGCCACCTGGGCCAAAACTTTTCCGGTTGCCGGGTCAATCACATCAATTACCGACTTATCGCTTGAGTCACGCCACTCGCCATTTACGTAAATGCCCTTTGGTACCAGGCCTAGTACGCGTGCTTCTTCTTGTGGTGTGATGCTCATAGTGTCTTCTCCATAATTGCGATAACTTGCTCGCGAGTTGGTGCAACCGGGTTGTTGTTTGTTACTGCATCTTCAACTGCATCATTCGCCAGCGAAGCAAGATTGTCTTGCGTGATGCCAAAATCCGATAGCCTGCCCTTGAGCCCAACTTGTTCAACAAGTTCAGCAATTCGTGCAATCGCAGCATCTGCATTTTGTGCATCTGATTTTGAAGTCTCACCAACACCAAGCGCAAATGCTAGGCGTGCAAAACGTGGCAATCGGTGAGGCAAGTTGAACTTAAGAACTTCTTCAAGCACTAAGCAAAGCGCAACGCCGTGAGGAATGTTGAACTGACCACCAAGTGCGTGGCCGATTCCGTGCACCAAACCTAGACCGGTGTGTGAAAAACCAACACCTGCAATGTGAGATGCCAACAACATTTGCGAACGCGCTTCAATGTCATCACCCTTGGTGCAGGCGGTCACGATGTTTTGTGAAACCATCTCAATTACCTGCAGTGCAATTCCATCACTGTAAGGATTTGGTCGCGCAGAAATATAAGACTCTGTTGCGTGCACGAGTGCATCCATGCCTGTTGCAGCGGTTGCCTTTGCTGGCAATCCAACGGTTAGCTTAGGGTCAAGAATTGCAGCCTTTGCCAACGCACTTGAGTGGCCAACGTAAAAACGCTTGTGAGTGTGCTCATCGGTGATTACACCAAATGCGTTTACCTCAGAGCCAGTTCCTGCTGTGGTTGGAATCGCAATGATTGGAATTCCTGGATTCTTAAATTCAGTTGAGTAATCCAAACCCACACCGCGCTCTGGGTTTACTGCACCAAGCGATACACCTTTTGCGGTGTCCATTGACGAGCCTCCACCAAGTGCAATCAAAATGTCACACTTTGCTGCAGCGCCAGCATCGGAACCAGCGTCAACGCAGGCAGTGGTTGGATTTGGTGTCACACCATCAAACACAGACACCGCGATGCCGGCCGCCTCTAGGCTTGCACGCACCTCAGCACAAATCGGCGATGAGCCAAGGAATGGGTCAGTAATAATTAGTGCGCTCTTGGCACCCTGAGCTGCCGCAAGTTCACCCACCTTTGAAACCGCACCAACACCAAAGTGTGCAGCCGGCTTAGGGTCTAGAACTAGTTCGTAGCTTGATAGTTTTCTGGTTTCAGACATTCTTTATGCGTCAATTCTCAAGGTCTGACCAATTAGGTCTTCGTATAACTTCATCGGAGTCATCTCGCCGGCTAGATCTCCATACTGCGCTTTGGCGCGGCGGAAAATCTGCTCAACCTGGGCAGAAAGCTCCACCGGTACTCCAACTGCGCGGGCCAGATCGGTGTGTAGGCCTAGGTCCTTGCAGGCCAGCGCAATCGCGAAGCCCTCGTCGTAATCGCCATTTTTCAACACCGATAACACGTCATTCTCAACGAAGTTTGAGTTGGCTGGGCTGGCAATCAGCGACTGGCGCAGCACCTCTAGGTCTACCCCAGCCTTTACGCCAACGCTAAGTACCTCGGCGGTTGCCACCAGGTGCGAGAACCAAAGCTGGTTGATTGCAAGCTTCACCGCGTATCCGGCACCGGCCTTACCCACGTGCAAAATGCGCTTTGCGTCACCCATTGCCTCGAACACGTTTTTCATGGTGTCGAACTGCTCGGCTGTTCCTCCGGCAAAAATCTGAAGCTTTCCGTTCGCTGCACCAACAGACATACCCGATACCGGTGCGTCCATGATGTTTAGGTTGCGCCCCTCGCTGCTCTTGCGTGCGCGCTCGGTAACCTCAGGTACAGAGGTTGACATGTCTACCCAGTAACCGCCGTCTTTGATTCCAGAAAGAATTCCGTTTTCACCCATCGACACCATGTCGACGTGCTTTGGAGTTGGCAGCATTGTGATTACAACGTCACTATTTGCTGCTACCTCTGCAGGTGTGCTCGCCCACTCTGCTCCGTTAGCTAATAGTTTTTCTGCGGCTTCTTTTCGCACATCATTGACTACCAACTTGAATCCGTTGAGCTGCAGGTTCTTGGTCATGCCAGAACCCATGTTGCCCAGGCCAATAAAACCTACGGTTGTTGTTTCTTTCGTAAACATTTGCTGCTTTCTAATTAGGAAATTTCCTGTGAACCAAGATTGATCCAAGTGGTCTTTAGTGCGGTGTAAGAGTCAAGCGCGTGAAGCGATCTGTCGCGTCCGAACCCTGATGACTTGAATCCACCGAACGGAACAATAATGTCGGCAACGTCAAAGGTGTTGATCCAAACTGTTCCCGCTCGAACTGCTTTTGCAACTTTGTGTGCTCGAGAAATATTTTTAGTCCAGACGCTTGCTGCCAGGCCGTACTCTGTGTCGTTTGCTAAACGCACTGCTTCTTCAACTGTTTTAAAAGTTGTTACAGCAAGCACCGGGCCAAAAATTTCTTCCTGACCAATACGACTTGAGTTATCAACGTTGTCAAGAATTGTTGGCTCAACAAAGTATCCGTTTTCCAGTCCTGCTGCAGGTGCGAATCGTGATCCGCCCATCGCAACGGTTGCCTTTTCTTGCTTGGCAATCTCAAGGTAGCCAAGCACTCGTTCAAGTTGTTTCTCGCTGACGATTGCACTCACCTGAGTTGACTCATCAAGAGTGTCGCCAAGTTTTAGCGACTTTGCTACTCGAATGGTTGCTTCCAAAAGTTTGTCGTGCACGCTCTCATGCACTAGCAAGCGCGAGCCACCGTGACAGGTTTGCCCAGCGTTATAGAAAATTCCCCAAGCAACTGATACCGCACACGCTTCAATATCTTCAACGTCATCAAAAACGATGTGCGGTGACTTGCCGCCAAGCTCAAGTGCAACTTGCTTACCGTTGGTCTGGCCCGCGTATTCCTGGAACATGCGGCCAACAGCAGGTGACCCGGTAAAGGTAATTTTGTCGACCAGCGGGTGACGACCAAGAGCGGCTCCGGCCTCGGCTCCCAAGCCGGTAACCACGTTCAGCACACCAGCTGGCAAGCCCGCCTCAATCGCAAGTTCGGCAACGCGCAGCGAGGCCAGGTTGGTGTTTTCAGCTGGCTTCAAAACCACAGAGTTTCCGGCGGCCAACGCTGGGGCAAGCTTCCAGGCCGAGATGATTAGCGGGTAGTTCCAAGGAACCACGGCACCAATCACTCCCAGCGGTTCACGAGTAACCAACGCCAATGCAGATTCAGGGGTTGGTGCGATCTCATCGTAAACCTTGTCTAGGGCATCGCCATACCAGCGAAAGCTTCTTGCAGCCGACGGCACATCAACATTTAGCGAGTCGCCGATTGGGTGTCCGGTCTCAATTGATTCCAGCAGCGCAAGCTCATCTTTATTTTCCAGTAGTAGCTCAGAAAGACGTATTAAAACTTGCTGGCGATGACGAAGATCGGCACGAGACCAAACACCCGATTCAAATGCAGCGGCGGCAGACTTTACGGCTTTGTCTATATCGGTGTCTTTACCGCGGGCCACCGTGGTGATGACTGATCCGTCTCGTGGTGCAATAGTTTCAAATCTTTCACCATCGGCAGCCGGCACGAACTTGCCGTCAATGAACAGATCGTTTTTTGGTTTCAGGCTTTTGGCCTGCTCTACCCAGTTTTTAGCCAATTGGGCCTGTCTTTCTAAATTAAATTGTGTAACGCTTAACCGCTTCGTGATCTAGTTCAATTCCCAAGCCAGGTGCATTAGGAACAACTACATCACCGTTCTTATCAACGTTAACTGGCTTGATAAAGAAGTCACGACGTTCAACAGTCCATCCCGGTGGATCAAATGGGAATTCAAAGTAAGGACCTCCGCCAACACCACACACAACGTGAAGATTGGCAAGCACACCAACACCATTGGTCCATGAGTGTGGAGTGAACTGTCGATGCTTTAGCGCCGCAGCTTCGGCAACCTGACGCGCGCGCAACATACCAACTGCAAGCACAACGTCTGGCTGATAAATATCTAGTGCGTCTTGCTCAATTAGGTGAGCAAGCTCCCCCATTGAACGAACCATCTCGCCTCCAGAAAGTTGCACGCCAACTTCTTGACGCACGCGCTTCATGCCTTCGATATCTGCTTGCGGCAATGGTTCTTCAATCCATAAAACTTTTAATTCATGTAGTTCTTTAGCAACAGAGTGCACCTTGCTCAAGGTAAGTGCCGGTTCAATATCTCCAGACATGCGCCACATTTGGTTCATGTCAACCATCAGGTCAAAATCTTCGCCAACTGCTTCACGTGCAGCACGCACAGCAGCAATACCTTCTTTAAGTTCATGGCGCGCGATTCGAATCTTCATCGCCTTGAAACCAAGCTCTTTAGCTGCAACCGCAGCATCTGCACGAGCGGCCGGCGCTTTCAATTCACCCGATGAAGCATATGCGGCCAAGCGATCAGACGCACCGCCAAATAGTGTGGCAACCGGAAGATTGGCAACCTTGCCGATGATGTCCCAGAGTGCAACCTCAAGTGGCCAGTAGCGTCCGCCGTGAAAGTTAATTGTCTCGATGCGCTTAACCTGGTTCACGATTTGCATCGGATCGGTACCTATAAATAGGTGTTGGTAGGCCTCAAATCCATCCATCGTGTCGCCTGAACCATAGCCCGTGATGCCTGCATCGGTCTCCACGGTTACTAAGGTTGCGGTGAATTCACGGCGAGGGTTTGGATCCCAAGCTGCGTTGAACGGCGGGTCAAGCGGCAACCGCATGCGGGTTAGCTTGATATCTGTGATTTTCAATGCACAATCCTTAGAAAATTAGGCCTTAGCGGTGTAGTACGGGTTGTGCGGAAGAGCACGGTTATCAAGCACTTCGTCAATGCTTGGAAGATTCTTGGCGCCGTTCATGAGCGCATTTCTGGTGGCTTGGCGGTTGTTGCGATAAACCGCATCGGCGTCATCTGCACCTGGATTCACCCAAACTGCTGTGATGATGCAACTTACGTCTAGATCACTCTTTTTAATGAAGCCTTCAGCAACCGCATCGGCGACTCCGCCGGCAACGCCAGCCTGCGCGGCTCCCCAAATCATGGTTCCGTGGGTGTCGTTGGCGGGTGCCGCTTTGGTAACAAATAGGGTCAATGGCTTGACCGGTAGCGATGGCTTCAAAACCACCACATATGGAACGTGCCCCTGAGAAGGAGTGGCCAGGGCTGTTGCCCAGGCCACTCCAGCTGGCCCTTCACGATGCCCAAACACAGTATTAATGTGTGCGGCGTTTACGCCTTCGCCGATGAATGATTCACCGATCTGCATGTGAAGTGCCATCTCAGGTTCCTTTGTTTATTTGATAACTCGATTTTGCCCGAATTATTCGGTGATGAAACCCTGCTCAACTAGGTAGTCGTGAGCGATGGCTGCTGGGTCATCGCCATCAACGTCTGCACGAGCGTTAAGGGTCTGCATTACCTGGTCGGTTAGGGTAGCTGTCAACTTGTTGATGATGTCAGCGATTGCTGGGTACTTGTCTAGAGTTGACTGCTTCAAGGTGAAACCAACCTGGTAAACAGGGAAGTATTCCTTGTCGTCCTGCATAACGGTTAGGTCAAGAGCCTTGATACGACCGTCAGTTGCAAATACCTCACCAAAGTTACAGTCCTTGCCCTTGTCAGTCACTGAGTAGATTGCACCAGTGTCTAGAGTTACGGTCTTGCCGGTTAGGCCATACATCTTCTTTAGGCCTTCCCATCCATCTGGGCGAGAAGCAAATTCTGACTCAACACAGAAGGTCTGCTCTGAAGCAGGAAGCTTTGCAACGTCTGAGAATGACTTAACGCCAAGCTCAGCTGCCTTCTCTGAACGAATAGCGAATGCGTAGGTGTTGTTAACTGCAGCGCCGTCTAGCCAAGCGATGCCCTTAGCAGCATCTGCCTTCTTTACAGCATCGTACTGTGCCTGAACACCAGCAACTGGCTTGTCGTTACCGTTGTATGCAAGCCATGAAGTTCCGGTGTACTCCCAGTAGCCCATGAACTCGTCAGACTCAAGTGCGGTACGCACGTTTGCTGAACCAACGATGGTCTTGTAAGTAGTCTCAGCACCGTTAGCGTTCAAAAGTTCGCTAACCATGTTTCCAAGGATGTACTGCTCTGAGAAGTCCTTGGCACCAACCACACCGGTTAGACCAGCAAGTGCTTTGCTATCGGTTGTTGTTTCGGCTGCAGGTGCGCAACCTGTCAATGTTAGGCTGCCGACGACGGCGACTGCAGCCAGTACAGTCTTTAGACTGGTTTTCATTTACTGCTCCTTATTAATCGATTAATAGATGAGTTCAGCTTTGAACTCATACTCCCTTGGGCTTCAACAAGTCTTCGACTAGGCCGGCGAACCAGTCCATGCCCAAGGCAATGCAAGAAACCACTACTGCACCCGTTAGCGTGACGGCTTCTCGTGAAAGTTTTAGACCAACCACGAGCACCTCCCCCAAACCACCGGCATTGATGAATGTGGCAATAGTTGCCACACCAACACTGAAGACGAGAGTTGTTCTGAACCCCGCCAAAATTACTGGAACAGCCAAAGGCAGTTCGATCTTTCTAAGAATTTGTCCGCCGGTCATTCCCATGCCGCGAGCGGATTCAATAATCGATGGATTGATTTGCGAAATACCAACCATCGTGTTTCTGATCACCGGAAGCAATCCGTAGAAAACCAAAGCGATAATTGCGGTTGACCAACCAATGCCAAGGATTAATGCAAGCAGGATGATCACACCAACTGCAGGTGTAGCTTGGCCGATATTTCCGATTCCAACAATCAGTCCACGTACAATCTTTGACTTTGAACGACTGACAATAATTCCGGCAGGAATGGCAATCAGAGCAACCAACAAAGCTGCAGCGATTGAGAGACGAATATGCTCATCAACTTTTGTCAACATGTATGTCCAGTTCAGAGCAAATGCCTCAATCTTGTCTGGTTTGCCGCGAACGGTAAGGAATACCAACAGACCGGTAAGGGCCAACAAAATCAGCAGCGGTGTGCCCCAACGCTTAGCCGTGAAGAATCCGCCCTTGCGATCAGAAGGCTGACTGTAAGAGGTGCTTACATCATTTGCTGGCTGAATGCTCATGATTAGCGGCCCTTTTTACTGGCCAAACCCGATACGTCAGCACCCAAAGCATTTGAGATTTCTTTCACAGAGATGCTGCCCAAGGTCTTGCCCTTTGCGTCAATCACCGGTACCGGCGCTCCGCCATTCAAGACAATGTGGTCCAGGGCTTCGCGCATGTTTTCTGAAATCTCAACGCTCGGCCCCGAGGCTGAGGTTGAACTTAGCTTGGCTGCGCTGATTGGGATCAACGCCAAACGCTTCAGGGCTGCACCCTGGCCAATGAATGAAGAAACGTAATCACTGGCTGGGTTTGCCAAGATGTTTGCCGGGGTGTCGAACTGTTCAATCTGTGATCGCTCGCTAAGAACCGCAATGCGGTCACCCAACTTGATTGCTTCATCAAAGTCGTGAGTAACGAAAACGATTGTTTTACCAATGGTCGACTGCAAGCGCAGGAATTCGTCCTGAAGTTTTTCGCGGGTGATTGGGTCAGTTGCACCAAATGGTTCATCCATCAGCATCACCGGTGGGTCCGCAGCAAGTGCGCGGGCAACACCAACGCGCTGCTGCTGGCCTCCCGAAAGCTGCTTAGGGTAACGGTTTGCAAACTTACCTGGGTCAAGTTCAACAATTGAAAGCAATTCTTCAACACGAGAGGCAATTTTGTTTTTGTCCCAACCAAGAAGTTTTGGAACCACTGAAACATTTTCTGCAATTGTCATGTGTGGGAACAAACCAATTTGCTGAATTACGTAACCAATCTGTCGTCGCAAAGTGTTTTGGTCCAAAGACAAAATATCTTTACCGTCAATTTTGATTGAACCAGATGTAGGTTCGATGATTCGGTTGATCATCTTCATGGTTGTGGTCTTACCGCAACCAGAAGGGCCCACCAACATGATTAGTTCACCGGGATTGATGCTCATCGAGAAATTCTCAACGGCTGCCTGTGGCTGGTTTGGATAAGACTTAGTTACATTGCTTAATTCAATGCTTGCGCCACTTGTTGACTTAGACACGGATGCCTCTCGAGGTTGTTAGTCGGTTTACCAAAATAAAAACTGCGTCAAAGCTAAGAGCAATCAAAACGATTACAACCGTTCCGGTCAGTGCAAAGTTGAGTGCGTTTGCTGCGCCCAACATTGAAAGACCTTTGAAGATGTAGGCACCCATGCCTGGCCCGGCTACGTAGGCGGCAATCGCTGCGATACCAACAGAAAGTTGTGCCGCAACGCGAAGGCCGGTAAGTATCACGGGCCAGGCAATCGGAAATTGAATCTTCATCAGCACTGCGTATTTGCTCATACCCATGCCGCGAGCTGATTCAATTACCGCAGGGTCAACCTCACGCAACCCAACCACTGTGTTGCGAACGATTGGCAGCAAAGAGTAAACACTCAGCGCGAATACGGTTGACGCCCAGCCAAGTCCCATAATCGGAATCAAAATGGTTAGCAGCGCCATCGAAGGAATAGTCAGAATCACACCGGCGGTGGCTACGGCAGCTGATCGAGCAACCGGCTTTTCCCAGACCAGAAGTCCGGTTCCAACACCGATAATCGCTGCAATGAGAAGTGAAATCAGAACTACCGTGACGTGCTCAACCGAGAGCTTGAGGATCTCATCGGATTTCTTAATCAGGAATGGAAGGACCAGGTTTAGGTCATAGTCCATGCCGTCCTCCTCGTTGAGTGCATGTGGCACTTTTGTGCCGCAAAACAAAACTAGGAAGCAGTTGTGTATAACGCAACGAGAGTTGGTAGTATGTCAACTAAATACGATAACAATCAGATAACCAGGGTTTAGCCCAGAAGGTTCGTTTGGAGGCATTAATGGCTGAAAACAAGCCGGCGCAGCGCAGAAATGCTGCTGGCCTCAGTCGCGACCTTGAGGTTCTTGAGGTTTTGGGGACCGCCGAGGCGCTAAGCAACCACGGCCTGGGGGTAAATCGAGTGGCCGAGCTAACCGCTCGTGACAAGGGTCAGATCTCTAGAACCCTTTCAACCCTGGCCGATGCCGGATTTGTGCAAAGAGATCGCGCCACCGGCAAATATAGATTGGGCTTTCAGCTCTACTCACTTGCCTCAAGAACTGCCGAAGCCAGGTTTGTTGAAGAAGCCGGCCGCTACCTTCGAAAAGTTGTAAACCTCACTCACGAAACAACTCACCTCTGCGTGCTTCGCGGTGGCAACGTTTTGACACTCAAGAGTGAAATGTCTAACCACGCTTTCCGTGGAGTTGGCTGGGAAGGAGTTAGTGTTGCCGCGCTCAGCACCTCATCTGGTCGAGCACTACTGAGCGACTGGAACGATGCAGAGATCGAAGAGTGGTACGACGAACACGCCAAAGACAGTCGCATCATTAGTCCAATTATTGGATCCAGGGTACAAAGCGAAGGTGGCTTGCCGGCAGTTGAGCAAAGCCCTCGACTTGGCAAGATCAAAAATGTTGAAGACCTCAAAAAAGAGTTGGCTCAAATTCGAAAAGTTGGTTACGCAAAAGTAGACGAGGAGTTCGAGTGGGGCCTAGTTGGAGCCTCGGCGCCCATTCGCGATCAAAGTAACCGAATCATTGGCGTGATGAATGTCAGTGCCCCAAAAACGCGCATTGGCTCACACCTTGATCAAGTTGGTGAAATTATTGCCAAGGTTGGTTTGGAGTTTTCTCTTTACCTTGGTGCTTCAAAAGTTAGTTACTAAATTTTCTTATCGCCGGTTTTTGATTTCAATTGCGTAATAGCTGAACCGGCCGCTACCAAAACTGCACCAATGGGTAGATTCCAACTAAATGGCTCGCCAAGTACAAGCCAACCTATGAAAAGTGAGACTAACAGTGTTGGGTAACTAGCTGAGCTTGCGATGGCACTTCCGGCTCGATCAATGAGTTGTAAGTTCCAAATATATGCAATGCCGCTTCCAATAGTGCCCATCAAAATCATCGAGACAATAATTTGCCAAGTGAAGGACGTGCGCACTAAATCTTCTCCCAAAATTGAATTAGAAAAAAGATAAGCCGGAAGAAGAGTGACCGATGCGAAAGTTACTTGCCATGTTGCAATTACCTCTGAACGCTTCCCTTGCCCAAGCAAGTACTTGTGGGAAAAGGGAATTGCGACTCCGTAGCAAAAAACGGCAAGAATAATTGCTGCTACGCCAATCGGATCATTCTCGCCAATGTCTCCGTTTGAGATACCAAGCGCAAAGAGCGCTCCAAATAAACCAACCAAAATTCCCGAGACCTGTCGCAAAGTGGGTCTTTCATCTCGGAAGGCAATCAGCATCACAATCAATGTGGTGATTGGGTTTGCGGTATTGATAATGCTGGCAATCACAGTGCTTACGTGCTCTTGAGCAAAAGCAAACAGAGTGCCCGGCACGGCATTCATCAGGATCGCAACAAATAAAATTCTTAGTTTGAATTTGTTGTTTAGCTTGGTTTCTAGCCCTTTGATTTTGACAAAGGTCCAAAGAGTAATTGCTCCAAGAACACAACGCCAGAAGGTTACCCCCGCAGGCGGAAAAGCCAGCAAGCCCATCTCAATAAAAAGAAAAGACGCGCCCCAAATTAGTCCTAGGCCAATGTATTGCGGCAGCCAACGCTGCTTGTTCTTAGCGTGGTGAAATGTTGAAGGCATTAGCTAATTTCATAATCTTTTCTGCACGA
>CAZWHL010000035.1:0-12607 GCA_964633625.1 uncultured Rhodoluna sp. | reverse complement strand
GCCCTTTGGCGTTCGACCCACCCGGCCATCACGATCACCCTGGCCACCGGCCCAAATCAGCGCTATAAGCGCCTAGTTATCAACACCGATAACCCCCAGGCCCTGGCCGACACCATAAACGACGCCATTTTGGCCTGCTAAACCTTCAAGTATCGGGTTTTAGCACTTAAGCGCGCTCGCCGCAGGATTTTCAACAAAAATGTTTACAACCGTTAGATAACGGTTATAGACTAATTCTTTGCTCCCAAACACCCCGCATGCATATTTTGGCTGCGCGCTTGACCGCATATTTTGGCGTCAACGGTTTTAGGTTGCGATTTTTCACCCAAACCTACTGATCACGACCCGCGAATCGTGATTGGCGAATTCCCTGGAGGAACATTGGCTGCGAAGAACGCAAAAACCCAGAAGAACGATCGTCTTGCAAAGCGTCTTAGTTTTGCAAAATCACCAGAACCGATCGAACTACCCGATCTACTAAGTCTGCAGACCGAGAGCTTTGACTGGCTCGTTGGTAACCCTGCATGGCGTGAAAAAGAAGGGCCAAAGGCTAAGACCGGTCTGGAAGAAATCTTTGAAGAGATTTCTCCGATCGAAGATGCCGCTAACTCTTCGCAAGACGCGAAGATGGGTCTGACTTTTGGAAACCCAGAGCTTTACGATCCTTCATACACTCCTGACGAGTGCAAGACCAAGGGCAAGTCATACACCCAGCCGTTGTACATCAAGGCTGAGTTCACTAACTACCTAACCGGTGAAATTAAGTCACAGACTGTTTTCATGGGTGACTTCCCAGTTATGACTGAGAAGGGCACATTCGTTATTAACGGAACAGAGCGTGTGGTTGTTTCACAGCTTGTTCGTTCACCTGGTGTGTACTTCTCTGTTTCAACAAACACCACCGGTAACTTGGACGTTCGTAACAACAAGGCGCAGATCATTCCGTCTCGTGGTTCTTACCTAGAGTTCCTTACCGAATGGGTTCGCGATGACCGCAAGCCAATTGCTCGTTTTGGTCAGCCAATCATTCAGGTACAGGTAGACCGCAAGACTAAGGTTTCTGCAACTATCTTCCTTAAGGCACTTGGTCTTACTGAAGAGCAGATTCGCGAAGAGTTCAAGGACCTTGAGTCAGCAGTTAAGGCCGGAGCACCTAACTGGACTTACGACGTTGATCTAATTGAGAACACTCTTGCTTACGACAAGTCAAAGGTGTTCACCAACCCAATCCTGACTAAGGAAGACGCGCTTCGCGAGCTATACCGCAAGGTACGTGGCGAGGCTGCTGGTGCCGAAGTTTCAGAAGCATGGTTGAAGTCAACTTACTTCGAGTCAAAGCGCTACAACCTTGCAAAGGTTGGTCGTCACAAGCTGAACCGCAAGCTTGGTCTTTCAGTTGACGCAGCGCAGAACACTCTTACCGTTGAAGACGTTGTAGCAACACTTAAGTACCTACTTCTATTCGATCAGCAGATCGCTAACGCAGCTGCTGCTTCAACCGGTGCTCGCCTTGAGTTCCCAATCAAGATGGGTGGCAAGTCTGTAAAGATTGCCGTTTCATCTGATGACATCGATGACTTCTCGAACCGTCGCATCCGCTCAGTTGGTGAGTTGATTCAGAACCAGGTTCGCATTGGTCTAAGCCGCATGGAGCGCGTTGTTCGCGAGCGTATGTCGACTCAGGATATTGAGGCAATTACACCTCAGACCCTGATCAACCTTCGCCCAGTTGTTTCAGCTATCAAGGAGTTCTTCGGTGCTTCTCAGCTGTCACAGTTCATGGACCAGAACAACCCACTTGCCGGTCTTGCACACAAGCGTCGTCTTTCAGCGCTTGGTCCTGGTGGTATCGCTCGTGAGCGTGCCCAAATGGAGGTTCGTGACGTTCACCCTTCTCACTACGGACGCATGTGTCCAGTTGAGACTCCTGAAGGTCCAAACATTGGTCTTATCGGTTCGCTTACTGCTTACGCACGTATCAACGCGTTTGGTTTCATCGAGACTCCTTACGCAAAGGTTGTTAATGGAAAAGTTTCAAAGACCATTGAGTACCTTGATGCAGCAGCAGAGCAGGGTAAAGCAATTGGTGCAGCAGAGACTCCACTAAACGCAGACAAGACATTTGCAAACAAGAAGGTGTTCGCTCGTTTCCAGGGTGACGTTGTTGAAGTTGACGCAGAAGACGTTGACTACCTAGACATCTCACCTCGTCAGCTTGCATCTGTTTCAACATCATTGATTCCGTTCCTTGAGCACGACGACTCGTCTCGTGCGTTGATGGGTGCGAACATGCAGCGTCAGGCTGTTCCACTACTACGTTCTGACTCACCATTTGTTGGAACCGGTATGGAGCGCGTTGCTGCGATTGACTCTGGTGCAGTTGTTATTAACGAAACCGCCGGTGTTGTTGCAGAAGTTGATGCAGACACAATCACTGTTCAGCAGGACAAGGGTGGAACCAAAACTTACGTGCTTCGTAAGTTCGACCGTTCAAACCAGGGAACTGCAATCAACCAGCGAATCATTGTTGAAGCTGGTCAGCGTGTAGAAGCCGGCGAAGTTCTTGCCGATGGTCCTTCAACCGATCAGGGTGAACTTGCTCTAGGTAAGAACTTGCTAGTTGCGTTCATGCCTTGGGAAGGTCACAACTTCGAAGACGCGATCATCCTTAGCCAGAACCTGGTTAAGGAAGACACACTTTCTTCTATCCACATCGAGGAATACGAAGTTGATGCTCGCGACACCAAGCTAGGTAAGGAAGAAATCACTTCTGACCTACCAAACGTTTCGCAGGAAGCTTTGGCTCAGCTTGACGAGCGCGGCATCATTCGCATTGGTGCAGAGGTTCGCCCTGGCGACATCTTGGTTGGAAAGGTAACACCTAAGGGTGAGACAGAGCTTTCAGCCGAAGAGCGTTTGCTTCGCGCAATCTTCAACGAGAAGTCACGCGAAGTTCGCGACACTTCTTTGAAGGTGCCACACGGTGAGCAGGGAACCGTTATCGGTGTTCGCGTATTCGACATTGAAGCTGGCGACGACGAACTAGGTGCCGGTGTAAACCAGCGCGTTGTAGTTCACATCGCACAGAAGCGCAAGATTACTGAGGGTGACAAGCTTGCTGGTCGTCACGGTAACAAGGGTGTTATTTCTAAGATCCTTCCTGTTGAAGACATGCCATTCATGGAAGACGGAACTCCGGTTGACGTAGTTCTTAACCCACTTGGTATTCCTGGCCGTATGAACTTTGGTCAGATTCTTGAGACCCACCTGGGTTGGATTTCAAAGCAGGGTTGGAACGTAGAAGGCGTTGCGAAGTGGGCCGACGAGATGGTTGCAGAAATGCGTTCAGCCGCTCCGGGCACCAAGGTTGCGACCCCAATCTTCGACGGTGCATCAAAGGATGAAATTGTTGGGCTTCTAAACTCAACTCTTCCAAACCGTGATGGCAAGCGTCTGATTGACGGTACCGGTAAGACTCGTCTATTCGACGGTCGTTCAGGTGAGCCGTTCCCAGCTCCAATCTCAGTTGGTTACATGTACATCTTGAAGTTGCACCACTTGGTTGACGACAAGATCCACGCACGTTCAACTGGTCCTTACTCAATGATCACTCAGCAGCCACTTGGTGGTAAGGCGCAGTTCGGTGGACAGCGCTTTGGTGAAATGGAAGTTTGGGCGCTTCAGGCATATGGTGCAGCGCACACATTGCAGGAGCTTCTAACCATCAAGTCTGACGACATTACTGGTCGTGTGAAGACTTACGAGGCAATCGTTAAGGGCGAGAACATTCAGGCTCCTGGTATTCCAGAGTCGTTCCGCGTTCTTGCGAAGGAAATGCAGTCACTGGCTCTAAACGTTGAGGTTCTTAACGCAGCTGGCCAGGTTGTATCTCTAAAGGAAGATGACTTCGAGTCAGACCGCGCAGCGGAAGAACTTGGCATCAACCTTTCACGCAACGAAAACTCATCAGTCGACACCGAGTACACCGGTTTCTAACCGCTTAAACCACGAGATTTAGGAAGAAAAAATGGAAGTAGAAAACTTCGACGCTCTTCGAGTTGGTCTAGCCACCTCAGACGACATCCGCTCTTGGTCAAACGGTGAAGTAAAGAAGCCTGAGACCATCAACTACCGCACTCTGAAGCCTGAGAAGGACGGTCTTTTCTGTGAAAAGATTTTCGGCCCTACCAAGGACTGGGAATGTTCATGTGGAAAGTACAAGCGCGTACGTTTCAAGGGCATTGTTTGTGAGCGCTGTGGTGTTGAGGTAACCAAGTCTTCAGTTCGTCGTGAGCGCATGGGTCACATTGAACTTGCCGCTCCGGTAACTCACATCTGGTACTTCAAGGGTGTTCCTTCACGTCTTGGCTACTTGCTAGCTATGGCGCCAAAGGATCTTGAGAAGATCATTTACTTTGCTGCCTACCGCGTAATGGGAATCCACTCAGAGGACCGCACTCTAGATGCTGCTCTGATCAAGGATGACTACATTCACCGCATGCAGACTCTTTGGAACTCACGTCTTGAAGAGATGCTTTCGGTTGCACAGAGCGAGTACGACCAGCTAACCGCTTTGGGTCTTGCTCTTGAGCCTGCAATCAAACTATGGGAAGCACCGATCTGGGTTGACGCGCAATTCGCTAAGTCAATCGAGCAGCTAATTCTTGCCGAAGAAAAGAACCCAGAGGGTTTCTGGGGCAAGAAGGCAACTGCTGCTGCAGAAGAAGCTGCTGATGAGGAAAACTCACCAGTAGTTCGCACCCCTGCAGAAGAGAAGCAGATCAAGGCTCTGCTATCTGAGTTCAAGAAGAAGACAGACAAGATCGTTAAGGAATACGCTCGCATCGAGCGCCCAGCGAACCTGCAGAAAGAGCAGTTGGCTTGGCGTTTGTTCCTGACTCTAAAGCCAGGCGACCTAATTCAGAACGACGTAATCTTCGATCACTTCGACTACTCATTCGGTGAATACTTCGATACCGCTATCGGTGCAGAAGCAGTTCAGCGCGTGCTTGCAGAATTTGATCTAGATGCAGCTGCTGCAGAACTTCGCGAGCAGATTGCAACTACTAAGGGAACCAAGCAGACCCAGGCTATTAAGCGTCTGAAGGTTGTGCAGTCATTCATTGGCTCAAACACACCTCCAACCTCAATGGTTCTTGATGTGCTTCCAGTTCTTCCACCGGAAATCCGTCCAATGGTTCAGCTTGATGGTGGACGTTTTGCGACCTCTGATCTAAACGACCTATACCGTCGTGTGATCAACCGCAACAACCGTCTAAAGCGATTCATTGATCTAGGCGCAGTTCCAAAGACAATTCTTAACAACGAAAAGCGCATGCTTCAGGAAGCTGTTGATGCGTTGTTCGACAACGGTCGTCGCGGTCGTGCAGTTACCGGTACCGGTAACCGTGCGCTGAAGTCACTGTCTGACCTACTAAAGGGTAAGCAGGGTCGTTTCCGTCAGAACCTTCTTGGTAAGCGCGTTGACTACTCTGGTCGTTCAGTTATCGTTGTTGGTCCTCAGCTAAAGCTGCACCAGTGTGGTCTGCCTAAGTTGATGGCTCTAGAACTTTTCAAGCCGTTCGTTATGAAGCGTCTTGTTGATCTGGGTCTTGCTCAGAACATCAAGAGCGCAAAGCGCATGGTTGAGCGTTCACGTCCACAGGTTTGGGGAGTACTTGAAGAAGTAATCCGCGAGCGTCCAGTTCTTCTGAACCGTGCGCCGACCCTACACCGATTGGGTATCCAGGCTTTCGAACCTCTACTAGTAGAAGGTAAGGCAATCCAGCTTCACCCACTTGTTTGTGCTGCGTTCAACGCGGACTTCGACGGTGACCAGATGGCCGTGCACCTTCCGCTATCGGTTGAGGCTCAGGCCGAAGCTCGTATCTTGATGCTTGCATCGAACAACATCTTGAAGCCATCTGATGGTCGTCCGGTTGCTGTTCCAACTCAGGACATGATCATTGGTCTGTACCACATGACCACTTTGGTTGAGGGTGCAGTTGGTGAAGGAAACGCTTATGGTTCGATCTCAGAGGCAATCCTTGCTTACGACGCAAAGGCACTTGACCTTCAGGCCAAGGCACGCATTCGTCTAACCAACGCTGGCGAAACAAAGATCTACGAGACCACTCTTGGTCGCGCTTTGTTCAACCAGGCACTTCCAGATGCTTACGACTACTACGAGGGTCAGGTTGGCAAGAAGGAAATCGGAAAGATTGTTGCCGAGCTAGTTGAGAAGTTCTCACGTGTTGAGGTTGCACAGTCACTAGACCGCATCAAGGATGCTGGTTTCCACTGGGCAACTCGTTCGGGTGTATCGATGTCTATCGCCGATGCAAACTTCGACTCATCAGGTGCGTTCGACAAGGCTCGTTCAAAGATGATCATCGACGGTGAGAAGGAACACACCAAGATTCAGGAAGCGTTCGACAACGGTCTTAAGTCAGACCTTGAGCGTCGTGACGAGCTTGGAGCTTTGTGGTTCAAGCGCACCAACGAAATCCAGAACTTGCTACAGGAGTCAATCCCTGCAGACAACGCCATCTTCAAGATGGTAACTTCTGGTGCTCGTGGTAACTGGCTACAGATTCGTTCGATCATTGGTATGCGTGGCCCTGTTGCTACATCATCTGGTGACTTCGCTCCGATGCCTGTGAAGGGTAACTACCTAGTTGGTCTAACCGCTAACGAGTACTTCATCAACGCAACCGGTGCTCGTAAGGGTAACGCGGACACCGCGATGAAGACTGCTGCTGCGGGTTACCTAACTCGTCGTCTAGTTGACGTGGCTCAGGACGTTATCGTTCGCGAACCAGACTGTGGAACTAGCAAGGGTCTAGAGAAGTCTCTAAAGGACATCGATGGAAACTGGGATGAGCAGACTATTGAGCTGTCAGTTCTTCACCGTGCACTTCAGTCAGACGTAAAGGTTGGCTCTGAGGTAATCGCAAAGGCTGGTCAGACTGTTGACCAGAAGATTGTTGATGCATTCAAGGCAGCAAACGTTGAGACCGTTGGCGTTCGTTCAGTACTAACTTGTGAGTCTCTGCAGGGTGTTTGTGCACTTTGCTACGGAACCTCGCTTGCAACCGGTGACTCAGTTGATCTAGGTGAAGCAATCGGTATTATCGCTGCTCAGTCAATTGGTGAGCCAGGTACTCAGCTAACAATGCGTACTTTCCACACCGGTGGTGCTGCGTCTTCTGCGAAGAAGCAGACAATCCTTAAGTCAATCGGTGGTCAGAAGGTTCGTGTTGAGCGTCTGATTTCATACGACATCACCCAGGGTCTAAACGGTGTAACCGACTTGCTAGAAGCTCGTGTTGGTTGGCGTCAGCAGGGCAAGGTTGCCGTTATGGCATTCTGGCCTGGAACCGTTGACATCGTTGAGGTACCAACCTCAGGTGGCGCTAAGAAGTTCGACATCTACGTTCGTCCGAACGGTGAAGCTGCAGAGAAGGCTGCTGAAGACCTGGCAAACCAGTACTCATTCAGCCGCACAACCTCTAAGACCTTCAAGAAGTTGAGCCCTTACACACCAATCACCTCAGTTTCTAACCCAGACGACCTATTGGTTGAAAAGGGTGAAGAAGTCAAGGCCGGAGACTACCTAGTTGACGGAACCCCAATCCCACACGAAGTTCTAATGGTTAAGGGTGCTCGTGAAGCAGCCGCCGAGATCATCCGTGGTGTTCAGGCCATCTATGGCTCACAGGGTGTTCCACTGCACGACAAGCACCTTGAGGTTATTGTTCGTCAGATGCTGGGCAAGGTTACCGTTATTGATTCAGGTGACACAGAGATGCTTCCTGGTGAAATCATCGACCGCAACCGCTTTACCGCTGTGAACCGCAAGGCTGTATCAGAGGGTAAGAAGCCTGCTTCAGCTCGTCAGGAAGTAATGGGTATGACCCGTGCTTCATTGGCTGCTCAGTCATGGCTATCGGCTGCATCGTTCCAGGAAACCACTCGCGTTCTAACTCAGGCTGCCCTAGATCGTCGCGAAGACCCTCTAGTTGGCCTAAAGGAGAACGTCATCATCGGTAAGTTGATCCCAGCCGGTACCGGTCTGGGCGTTTACCGAAACATCACAGTTGAGGCCACTGAAGAGGCCAAGGCTGAGAAGTACCCAAACCGTATCTGGTCTGAGCCTGTGCAGTCTTCGGACTTCTCAGATGAGTTCAGCCCAGCGGATTTGAGCTTCACCTCGATCGAGTCTTACTCGGACGAGGCATAGGCCCAAAATCCATTTGACCCAGACGGTTATATTCGGCTAGTGTTGGGGGAGCGCGTGGTAATTACGCGCTCCGCCCAAGACAGCTGATTCCAAGCGTCGGGCCAAGACCTTCTGGCGTTCCAAATCTGGAACACAGCAGCGTTTATTAGAACCGAGATGTTTTAAAAAAACAAACACTCTGTCGCGTCACAACGGCAGATTTAACAAGGAGAAGTAGTGCCAACAATTCAGCAGTTGGTCCGCAAGGGTCGCTCGCCAAAGGTCTCAAAGTCAAAGACCCCGGCTCTTAAGCAGAGCCCGCAGCGCCGCGGAGTGTGTACTCGTGTTTACACAACCACACCTAAGAAGCCAAACTCAGCGCTTCGTAAGGTTGCTCGTGTCAAGCTTTCAAACGGTATCGAAGTTACCGCGTACATCCCGGGTGAAGGTCACAACCTTCAGGAGCACTCAATGGTGCTTGTCCGTGGTGGCCGTGTTAAGGACCTTCCAGGTGTTCGTTACAAGATCGTTCGTGGTGCTCTAGACACCCAGGCAGTTAAGAACCGTAAGCAGGCTCGTAGCCAATACGGTGCAAAGAAGGGTAAGTAATTAAATGCCACGTAAAGGTCCAGTTACCAAGCGTCCAGTTGTAGCCGACCCGGTTTACGGCTCACCAGTTGTTTCACAACTTGTAAACAAGATTCTGCTTGATGGCAAGAAGTCAATCGCAGAGTCAATCGTTTACGGTGCACTTGATGGTGCACACCAGAAGTCAGGTGCAGAAGCAGTTGTACTTCTAAAGAAGGCTCTAGACAACGTACGTCCAACCGTTGAGGTTCGTTCACGTCGCGTTGGTGGTTCTACCTACCAGGTTCCAGTTGAAGTAAAGGCACACCGTGCAAACACTTTGGCTATGCGTTGGTTGGTTAGCTACGCAAAGGCTCGTCGCGAGAAGACCATGACCGAGCGTCTAATGAACGAAATTCTTGACGCATCAAACGGTCTTGGCGCAGCAGTAAAGCGTCGCGAAGACACTCACAAGATGGCAGAGTCAAACAAGGCATTCGCTCACTACCGTTGGTAGGAGCCGGCATCCGCTCGATACGCGCACAGTTTTTACTTGGCGTTCATCGGGCGGATGTTTTCATTTGTACCAATAGCAACATCATCAAACTGATCTAAAAATCCCGGAGGATATCGTGGCACAAGACGTGCTTACAGACCTGAATAAGGTTCGCAACATCGGCATCATGGCTCACATCGACGCTGGTAAGACAACTACCACTGAGCGCATTTTGTTCTACACCGGTATTACCCACAAGATTGGTGAAGTACACGATGGTGCTGCAACCATGGACTGGATGGAGCAGGAGCAAGAGCGCGGTATCACCATTACCTCTGCTGCTACCACCTGTTTCTGGAACAAGAACCAGATCAACATCATTGACACCCCTGGACACGTGGACTTCACCGTTGAGGTAGAGCGTTCACTTCGTGTTCTTGACGGTGCCGTTGCAGTTTTCGACGGTAAAGAAGGTGTGGAGCCTCAGTCAGAGACCGTTTGGCGTCAGGCTGACAAGTACGACGTACCTCGTATCTGTTTCGTAAACAAGATGGACAAGCTTGGTGCTGACTTCTACTTCACCGTAGACACAATCATCAACCGTCTTGGCGCTAAGCCACTTGTTATTCAGATTCCTATCGGTGCTGAGTCAACTTTCGAAGGTGTTGTAGACATCGTTCAGATGAAGGCTTTGACCTGGCGCGGTGACGTAGAGATGGGTGCAAAGTACGAAGTAGAAGAGATTCCTGCTGACCTTAAGGAAAAGGCAGATCACTACCGCACCATCCTGCTTGAGACCGTTGCAGAAACCGATGAAGCTCTTATGGAGAAGTTCTTCGGTGGCGAAGAGTTGACCGAGGCAGAGATCAAGGGTGCGATTCGCAAGCTAACTGTTAACTCAGAGATCTACCCAGTTCTTTGTGGTTCTGCTTTCAAGAACAAGGGTGTTCAGCCAATGCTTGACGCCGTTATCGACTACCTACCATCACCACTAGATGTTCCTGCAACTGAGGGTGGCGACCCAAACAACGAAGAGATTCGTCTAACTCGCGAGCCAAAGGCAGATGCACCATTCGCTGCTCTAGCTTTCAAGGTTATGACTCACCCATTCTTTGGTCGCCTAACCTACATCCGCGTTTACTCAGGTTCAGCAAACTCTGGTGACCAGATCATCAACTCAACCAAGGGCCGCAAGGAGCGCATCGGAAAGCTTTTCCAGATGCACGCCAACAAGGAAAACCCAGTTGATTCAGTAACCGCTGGCCACATCTACGCAGCTATCGGTCTAAAGGATGTAACTACTGGTGACACTCTTTGTGACCCAGATCACCAGATCGTTCTTGAGTCAATGACTTTCCCAGAGCCAGTGATCGACGTTGCGATTGAGCCAAAGACCAAGGCCGACCAAGAGAAGCTAGGTCTTGCAATTCAGAAGCTTTCAGAAGAAGACCCAACCTTCCGTGTAGAGAACGACCCAGAGACCGGCCAGACCGTTATCTCTGGTATGGGTGAGCTTCACCTTGACATTCTTGTTGACCGCATGCGTCGCGAGTTCAAGGTTGAGGCAAACGTTGGTAAGCCACAGGTTGCATACCGCGAGACCCTAAAGCGTCCAGTCGACAAGTACGACTACACCCACAAGAAGCAGACCGGTGGTTCTGGTCAGTTCGCTAAGGTGCAGATCAAGCTTGAGCCAATGGAAGTTGAAGGCGACAAGACTTACGAATTCGTAAACGCTGTGACCGGTGGTCGTGTTCCTCGCGAATACATTCCATCAGTTGACGCTGGTATCCAGGATGCAATGCTTGTTGGTACTTTGGCTGGCTACCCAGTAGTTGGTGTAAAGGCAACCTTGCTTGATGGTGCTTACCACGATGTTGACTCGTCTGAAATGGCGTTTAAGATTGCTGGATCGATTGCTTACAAAGAAGCAGCGCGTCTAGCTCAACCTACTCTGCTCGAGCCGTTGATGGCCGTCGAAGTACGTACCCCAGAGGAATACATGGGTGACGTTATCGGTGACCTTAACTCGCGTCGTGGTCAGATCCAGTCGATGGACGACGCTTCAGGCGTCAAGGTCGTTCGCGCCCTCGTGCCATTGTCTGAAATGTTCGGTTACGTTGGTGACCTCCGCTCAAAGACCTCTGGTCGTGCGGTGTTCTCAATGACTTTCGAGACTTATCAAGAAGTTCCGAAGGCTGTTGCTGACGAGATCGTTCAAAAGAACAAGGGCGAGTAGTAGCTTTTCGGCTACCGCGAATCCAAGTAAGATAGTAACTCTGTAAATCCCAATTCTGTCGGGCCCAAAAAGGTCCGAGTGAACAACGAGTCCTGAGGAGGACCCATAATGGCTAAGGCGAAATTCGAGCGCACCAAGCCGCACGTCAACATTGGTACCATCGGTCACGTTGACCACGGTAAGACCACTTTGACTGCTGCGATTACCCGCGTTCTACACGATGCATACCCAGACATCAACGCTTCATACGCGTTCGATCAGATCGACAACTCTCCAGAAGAGAAGCAGCGCGGTATTACCATCAACATCTCACACGTTGAGTACCAGACCGAGAAGCGCCACTACGCTCACGTAGACGCTCCGGGCCACGCTGACTACATCAAGAACATGATTACTGGTGCAGCTCAGATGGATGGTGCGATTCTTGTAGTAGCAGCAACTGACGGTCCTATGCCTCAGACCAAGGAGCACGTGCTTCTTGCTCGCCAGGTTGGTGTTCCTTACATCGTTGTTGCACTAAACAAGTCAGACATGGTTGACGACGCAGAAATCCTAGACCTAGTAGAGATGGAAGTTCGTGAACTTCTTTCAACCTACGAGTTCCCAGGTGACGACGCTCCAGTTATCAAGGTTTCAGCTCTTAAGGCTCTTGAGGGTGACAAGGAATGGGGCCAGCGTGTTCTAGACCTTATGGAAGCTTGTGACACTCACATTCCTGAGCCACAGCGCGACACCGACAAGCCATTCCTTATGCCTGTTGAAGACGTTTTCACCATCACTGGTCGTGGAACCGTTCTTACCGGCAAGGTTGAGCGTGGTCAGGTAAACGTTAACGACGAAGTTGAAATCGTTGGTATCCGCGAGAAGCAGAAGACCACCGTTACTGGTATCGAAATGTTCCGCAAGCTACTTGACTTCGCTGAAGCTGGCGAAAACGTAGGTATCTTGATCCGTGGTATCAAGCGTGAAGAAGTTGAGCGCGGCCAGGTTGTATGTAAGCCAGGCTCAATCACACCTCACACCAACTTTGACGCAAACGTCTACATCCTTTCAAAGGATGAAGGTGGCCGTCACAACCCGTTCT
>CAZWHL010000034.1:0-13421 GCA_964633625.1 uncultured Rhodoluna sp. | reverse complement strand
AGTGCTTCAAGAGTTGCGCTACTTCAGGGAACCGAACCAATCTGGGCAGTTGTGATTGCAGTCGTTTTGGGTGGCGAACTGATGAATGCCATCGGCTGGCTTGGCGGGGCAATTATTGTTGCTGCGTGCTACTGGGGGCTTGGGATTGAGAACCGGGCACGCGAGGCGCGCGCCTTAGCACCGGATATTTAGCCGCTGTAGGTTTCACGAAACCAAACTTAAAACCGAGCGGTGTCCTGGCGTCGCCCTCACCTTTATTCGGCCAGTGTGCCGCAGCCCACTCAGCTTGGGCCGCGATGCTTAACGAAGGGTTGACCCCGGGATTTGCCGAAAGCGTGGATCCATCCCAAATATGTAATCCTTCAACACCAAATACGCGAAGATAAGGGTCAACCACTCCGCCACTTGCATCAACACCGATAACTGCGCCGCCCAAGAAGTGCGCGGTCAGTGGAATGCCGAATGGCTCACCAATCACAGCGCCAGGTGTTCCGCCGATTTCGGCAGCAATGTCGCGCGCAAATTCATGACCAACTGGAACCCAGCTTGGGTTTACTTCACCATAGCCTTGGCGCGAAGTTAGTTTCTTGCTGAATATTTTGCTTCGTTTCAAATACGTGGTCAGCGAGTTATCCCTTGATTGCATAACCAGCAAAATTAGAGTCCGCTCTGGCCAGGTACGCAGATTGTAGAAGTTAGGCAATCGCAAAATGTTTTTGAAAGTTGCGCTAATCAAACGGCTAAAATTTGGCGCTTCACCCTTTGACCCCGATGCCATAACAGACTGAAGCAGCCCCATGAAGCCACTGCCCTTGCCGTAGCGAACCGGCTCAATGTGTGTGTGCGCGTCTGGAAAAACCGACGAAGTGATTGCCGAACCTTTGGTGAAAACATGGTCTTGCTTTTTAGCCACTACGCCAAGCAGGCTTTCTGAATTCGTTCTACTTAGTTCGCCAAGCTTTTCGCTGATTCCTGGAAGTCCACCTCGGTCACGAGATTTTTGCAAAAGTTTGGCAGTTCCTAGGGCCCCAGCAGCAACAATGACCTGCGGAATGCGAATAGATTGTGGTCTTGAATTTCCTGACATTGAAGTGCGCTTAAGTGATAGGTCAAAACTGCCATCGGTGTTTTTTTGAATATGCGAAACCGTAGTTAAGTCCCAAACTTGGGCACCGGCTTGTTCGGCAAGGTATAGGTAATTCTTAACCAAGGTGTTTTTTGCACCATGACGACAGCCGGTCATGCATTCGCCGCAATTTATGCAACCGGTTCGGCGCGGGCCTTTGCCTTCAAAGTATGGGTCACGCACCTCTTTACCTTCATCACCAAAGTAGATGCCTACCGGCGCCATTCGAAAAGTATTTTCGACGCCCCGATCAGTTGCCACTTTCTTCAGCACCAAATCAGCCGGGCTAAAGAAAGGATTGATTTGAACGCCAAGCATTCTCTCGGCAATGTCGTAGTAGGGGCTCAGTAGTTTTTGCCAATCGGCGATCTGAGACCATGAACCTGTTTTGAAGAATTCGGCTGGCGGACGATAAAGAGTATTGGCGTAAACCAACGATCCGCCGCCAACGCCGGCACCAGACATCACCAGCACGTTTTTTAGTAAGTCAATGCGCTGGATACCTAGCATTCCTAGCTTTGGAAAAAACAAAAACCGCTTCAAGTCAAAGGAATTCTTGGCAAAATCATGATCTTGAAATCTGGCACCAGCTTCGAGAACCAATACCCGATAGCCCTTTTCCGTAAGTCGAAGAGCCGCAATTGAACCGCCGAAACCAGAGCCTATGACTGCAACGTCAAACTCGCTTCCTTTATCTAAGATTTTGTCACCTTAGCCTTTGCAGGATGCAACTGAGTCGCAGACGGGTTGGCGGTCAATTCATTGAACGGCAACAGCGCGGCACCAATCATCAATAGGTTTGAACCAAGTCCACCTTCGCGCAAAACTACTCGTTCATTAGCAGCAGCTAGTGAATTACTTCTGATTCCCATGATTAGACGCTCACTGTCACGCTGGAATAATCCACCAAGGAATCCGCCAAGCACGATTACTTGAGGATTGAAAATATTTACGAAATTACCAAGCGCGGCGGCAAGATTATCAATTTGAGACTCGATTAGCTTCACTGCCTTCGAGGCTTTAGTGCGACCCATTTCAAGCAAAAGCTCTTCATCGGTAGCAGCGTAAAGTTTAAAAACCTCTAGCAGATCATCGCGCCGAACCATTCCCTCAAGTGTTCCCTCAAGACCGGAAAAGTCTTTTGCATTGCTGTTCGATATTCTTACGTGCCCAAGTTCACCCGCGTACCCTGCAGCTCCGCGAAGTTGAACACCATCAACGACGACGCCGCCGCCAATACCACCAGAGCCAGCAAACAGGAATACTACGTCGCTAAATCCCTTGGCATTTCCATAAATGCGCTCAGCAACGCAACCTAGAGATGCATCGTTGTCTACAAAGACTGGAAGCCCGGTAAGTTGACTCAGCATTGGACCAAAAGGAATTTCAACCCAGCCTAGATGCGGAGCAAGGCGAATAACGCCATCAAGCACACGTACCTGACCAGGAACTGCAACCCCAATACCTACAATTCGTGTTCCGGGTTTTAATTCGCCGCGCATTTCTGAAATTAACTTCGCCGCAATTGAAGCAGCTTTATCCGCAGTAGGTTGACTTACGGTTGCGTGGCGTTTCTTGGAAATCACTTCGCCTGAAAATGAAACAGCAGCAACTGTCACGGCGTCCACATCGGTGTTTACTGCGAAGGCAACAACCTGATCAGATGCGGAAACCTGCAAACTAGGGCGACCAACACCAGTTGCCGACGCCTCAGTCTCATAAACCAAACCAAGATCCTGAAGTTCGGAAACTAAATCAGAAATAGTTGACCGGTTCAGACCTGAGCTAGTTGTTAGTTGCGATCTAGATAACGTGCCTGATTGGTGAATCATCTTGATCAAGGCAGACAAGTTGTGCTGGCGAACGTCGTCTCGATTTTGACCCAGCGTCTTTGATGTCTGCTTTTCAAGGTTCAGCATGTCTACAAATCTACATTCACTAATCTTCAGAGGGTTACGAAATTGTGAGCAAAAACTGGGTCCTGAATTTTGTACCTTGCGGTTCAGAACCCTATTATGTTGTCACAGGCAACAAAACCCATCAATGAAGAAGGACTGACCATGGCCCCGAAACCAACCCGCGAAGATAAATTCTCATTTGGACTCTGGACCATTGGCTGGGCGGCCCAGGATCAGTTTGGCGGGCCTACTCGTGCCCCACTGGATGTTGTTGATGCCATTCACAAGCTTTCAGAAATAGGCGCCTACGGCCTAACCTTCCATGACGATGACCTATTTGCTTTTGCCAGCACCGATGCCGAACGTCGCCACGAGATTGACCGCACAAAGAAGGCTCTCGAAGAGACCGGCATCATCGTGCCAATGATCACCACAAACCTTTTCAGTCACCCTGTTTTCAAAGACGGTGCATTTACCAGCAACGATCGTGATGTGCGCCGATTTGCACTTCGCAAGACTTTGAGAAACCTGGACCTAGCGGCCGAGATGGGTGCCAAGACATTCGTTATGTGGGGTGGCCGCGAGGGTTCAGAATATGACCACGCCAAGGATGTTGGCGGTGCAATGGAGCGCTATCGCGAGGGTGTAAATCTACTTTGCCAGTATGTTGTTGACAAAGGCTACGATATTCGCTTTGCGATTGAGCCAAAGCCAAATGAACCACGCGGCGACATTTTGCTACCAACGCTTGGTCACGCAATGGCTTTCATCGACACACTTGATCATCCTGAGCTTGTTGGCCTAAACCCAGAAACGGGTCACGAACAAATGGCCGGGCTGAATTTCACATCTGGTATTGCGCAAGCAATCGAGCACGGCAAGCTATTCCACATTGACCTCAACGGCCAGCGTGGAGTTAAGTTCGACCAAGACCTTGTCTTTGGTCACGGCGATATCTTCAATGCCTTCAGCTTGGTTGGTTTGTTAGAGTTTGGAGGTCCGAATGGTGGGCGTGCGTACGATGGCCCACGACACTTTGACTACAAGCCAAGTCGCACAGAAGATATGAACGGGGTTTGGGAATCGGCTAAGGCCAATATGGCTACTTACCTACTGCTAAAGGAACGTGCCAAGGCCTTCAACGAAGATCCTGAGGTTCAGGAAGCGCTAAAGGCATCTCGCGTAAACGAGATTCACAAGGCAACACTTAATCCTGGAGAAACCTACAGTGACCTACTTGCAGATCGCAGCGCTTACGAGGATTTCGATGCCGATTCATACTTCAATGCAAAGGGTTTCAACTTTGTGCGCCTAAACCAGTTGGCTCTTGAGCATCTAATGGGCGCTCGCTAAAAAGAAAGCATTAAAGTGCCACTAATTGCCGGTATAGATTCATCAACTCAGAGCTGCAAACTTGTTATTCGCGATTTAGAGACCGGAGCCCTAATTCGGGAAGGTCGGGCCAGTCACCCAAATGGTACTGAGGTAAATCCTCAAGCCTGGTTGGATGCGCTAAATGAGGCGATGGCTCAGGCTGGCGGTCTTGCTGATGTTTCAGCAGTTTCAATTGGTGGTCAGCAGCACGGAATGGTGGTCTTAGACACCGATGGCCGGGTCATTCGTGATGCACTTCTTTGGAATGACACTCGAAGTGCAGCACAGGCTAGTCAAATCGTCGCTAAATTTGGCGCCGAAGGAATTGCAAATTTAACTGGTTCTTTGCCGGTCGCATCTTTTACTTCTACAAAGTTGCTTTGGCTAAAAGAAAACGAACCGGCAAATGCAGCCAAGGTTGCTGCAGTTTGCTTGCCCCACGATTGGCTAACCTGGCGCCTTGCCGGGTACGGCCCAATTGGTGAAAGCGCCTTGGGGCCTGATCTTTCTGCGCTTACCACCGATGCATCCGATGCAAGCGGAACCGGTTACTTCAATCCAAAAACCGGAGAATACATCTCTGAGATCTTGGAATTTGTGCTGGGTCATCAACCACTTCTGCCAAAAATCATTGAACCAAATGTGGCGGCCCACAAAAAGGATTCATTGGCAATCGGTGCTGGTGCGGGCGATAACGCCGCTGCAGCATTTGGTGTAAATGCCAAAGCCGGCGACGTAGTCGTTTCACTTGGCACCAGCGGAACCGTTTTTGCTGTTTCAAAAACGGCGACTAACGACAGTTCCGGAACCATCGCTGGTTTTGCCAGCGCCTCAAGTGATTTCTTGCCACTGGTGTGCACCCTCAACGCGGCTCGCGTGCTGGACAGCATGGCCAGCATGCTTGGTATTGATCACAGTGAGCTGGGCCAACTTGCACTTCAGGCAAACCCCGGCGCCGACGGCGTTGTGCTGGTTCCCTACTTTGAGGGCGAACGCACACCTAACTTGCCCGATGCAAAGGCAGGCTTACACGGTTTAACTCTCAACAACAACACTCGAGCCAACATCGCGAGAGCCGCAATTGAAGGAATGCTTTGCGGGTTAGCCGCCGGGCTACAGGCACTTGAATCGGCAGGCGTAAAGGCTGAACGTGTGATTTTGGTTGGTGGGGCCGCAGCAAACCCAGCCGTCCAACAAATTGCTGCCGAAGTATTCGGTGTACCAATTACCGTTCCAGCTCCAGGCGAATACGTAGCAAATGGTGCTGCACGCCAAGCCGCTTCAATTCTGCTCGGCAATGCGCCCAACTGGAACATTGAAACCCTCGCACAGATTCCATCAAGTGGACGGGGTCCTGCACTAGAGCAATACAAAAAGTACGCCGATACTTACCTAGGCTGAACTCAAGTAAATGCTTTCGCCTACATTCATTGAGCTTCAGCTCGACGAAACCAATGCAACAGTCACAGCCACCGTTTCAAACGTGGGTGCCGCGCTCAAGAATCTCAAAGTCAATGGCACAGAAATAATCACACCAACAACAGGCCATGACTTAAATCCATACGCCGATGGCATCGTGATGGCACCCTGGGCTAATCGAATTGATCACGGCAAATGGAAATTAAATGGAAAAGAGTTGCAACTCAAAATTACTGACATCGAACTGGATAACGCCATACACGGCTTGGTGAGCCAAAAGTTTTTTGAATTTAGCAAACAAAACCAGTCAAGCGTTCGACTTTGGACAGACATTTCAAATACGGCAGGCTATCCCTTTGATCTTTCAGTTTGGGTTGAATACAGACTTACCTCAAACGGCATCAAAGTTACCCACGGTGCAACAAACAAAGGCACTGATCGTGCACCTTTTGTAGTTGGTGCCCACCCCCTGTTTCAAATTTCTGGAACACCAACTGAACACCTAGAGATCAAGTCAGCGGCTCGCTCAGTTGATTTAGTAAATGAACGTAAAATTCCAATCGGTAAGAAAAAAATAGCTAGCACCCAATTTGACATCTCTGATTGGCGCGAACTGTCTACTTGCGATTTTGATCACGGTTTTGGTGACCTTGTTCGCGATGATCAAGGGCTTGCGCATCACTACTTACGCAGCCCCAAGGGTGAGCTGTTAGATATATGGCAATCGCCAGAATTCAAGTACGCATTCATATTTACGCCGGACAACTTTTACAACAATGCTGATCCAACTCCCCGCAAAGCCATAGCGATTGAACCGCAAACTGGTCCGGCAAATGCCTTTAATAGCAATGAAGACCTAATCTGGCTTGAACCGGATCAGGTCTTCGAAGCAAGCTGGGGTGTTCTTTACGCACCAGCCAAATAACTGAAAGCGCGGCTGGGAAGACCGCTTTTTACGGGTGACGCAGCGGACTAGCCGGCAAGCGCTCCTGCGCTTCCCACTTAATGTTGTATCCGGTTGATGAACTCAACAAATCCAAGAATGGCTTGGCATCAAATTCCTCAGGACCCTTAACACCCGCACCCTTCCAGGTGCCATTAGCAATCAGCTCAAGCGCAACCAGCGGGTTGAATGCGGTCTGCGCAACAACGCATTGGGCTTCAATATCTGCCATTGAATCGGCGTTATCGGTTACCTGGTAAAGGTAAGTGGCACGGTCGCGCCCGTCCTTGTCTTTGCCGGTCACCAACAGGCCAGCACAGGTCTTACCGGTCATGCGCGGACCAATGGTTGCCGGGTCTGGCAACACGGCGGCAACCATGTCGCGAGGAGCCACATCAACTGGCCCCTGCGCGGAACGAACGCGGTGCAACTTGGTGGCATCAAGACCAAGAGTGTGCAGAGTTTTTAATACACCGATGAACTCCGCGCCCAATCCGTACTTGAAAGTTACACGGTTTGCTTTGATGTTGCGTGGCAACATTGAGATTTCTTCGTGCTCAACATTTACACACTCAACAGCACCAATGCCCTCTGGGAACTCAAAGATTTCTGGTTCGCTAAACGGACGAGTGGTGTACCAGCCTTTGGCGCGCTCGTAAATTGTTGGAGGGTTTAGGCACTCTTCAATGGTGGTCCAAATTGAGAACGAAGGAGCAAAGATTTCGTTGCCAGCTTCATCGTGAACCGCAAGGTTACCGCCATCTTTGATGCTTAGTTCATCGATCTCGCTGAATAGGTAATCCTGCGCGTAGCGAGCAAACACATTGGAAAGTCCAGGCTCAACACCCATGCCAACCAATGCCAGTTTGCCGGCACGCTCCCACTGATCGTGCAGTGCGTATTGGGCGTCACCAAGTTTGATTCCTGGCAAGTGGAACGGATCTGCCTCGTGTGGCTCGGAAAGACTCATGGCCATGTCTAGGTAGTTCACACCGGCGGTGAATGCACCTGAGAAAACGGTTGGCAAGAATTTTGGTTCCACTGCATTGATTACAAAATCAATCTTGTGATTCTTGCAAAGCTCGGTTACATTCGCAGCGCTCGAGGCGTCAATCTTTGCTGCTAAGAATTTCGCGGCAACATCACGTCCGTGACGGTTTGCAATCCATTCGATTGTGCGCTCGGCACGAGAGAAGTCATAGTCAGAGACCACGATTAGTTCATAAAAATCACGAGTAGCTGCGATTTTGGCAATTGCATCGCCAACACCACCAGCACCAACGAGCAAGATACGCATCGTTATTCCTAAATTAGAAGTTTGTCCCTGGGGCAAATCGGGAGCACCTAATTAGCCTACCCAGAGAAAATGCGGAATTTAGCGAACTGTGATGTCAGCGCTTGGGTCATTAACCCAATCAAGTAGGCCCTGCCATTGGCCCCAACCTTCGTCGCCCTTAAAGTGCCCGGCGCCTTCGATGACCACGGCGTCTACACCTAGTGGGTCGGCAAAGGTTGACTGCACACCGTCTGGAATCCAAGGGTCGGCATCGCTACCAACCACCGTCAAAGACGCCACCACGGCGTCTAGAGCCTGTTTAGTGGCCGGTTTCGAAAGGTCTACATTCAGGCCCTGAATCTCGCCCAATAGCTTTGGGTCTGCCGGTGCTACGAACAGCAAACGGTCTACCTTGTTCTTGATCTTGCCCTCAACGGCAGCATGCAAGAAATTCACGCAACCAAGGCTATGGCCAATCACCACAGACTCCCCTGGGCCAGCTTCTTCAAGCAGGTCCAACTCGGCTAGCAGCAATTCCTGCCAGTCACTCAGGCTTGGGTTATCGGTGCTTGGAAACTGCGGATACAAAACCTGATGCCCCTGGTGACGCAACGCTGAAACCAGAATGCGGTGCCAGGTGTTTTCTTGTCTGCGGTTTGTCCAACCATGCATGATGAGTACGCGAGCCATAGTTAAACCATAAACCGCGTACTCACCAGTTACATAAAGTTACTTGGCCCACCAAAGCTTTAGGTCAACGCGTCGCGACCTAAATGTGTTCTCTGGCGAAATTCCCTTGGCATAAACCTGGTAGACGCCGGTCACACCATACTTCTTTAGGAATGCGGCAACGTTAGCTGCACGAGCCTTAGACAATCGCAAATCGTAACTCTTGTCGTTGGTTTCTTTTACGCGGCCGTAGATCGTGATGTTATTTGCACGACCATAAGACTTTGCAACTGCCGCCAACTTCTTGAGGTGTGTCTTGGCTAGGTCAGTCAACACTGGTGAATCACCCTTGAAGTACACCGATAGTGTCAGCGCCTTAGGCTTTGAAATTATCGGCTTTCCGTTTGGATCAATTCCGGTGTTGCTTCCGGAGCCAGGTACGCCAGCTGCACGAACTGTATAGGTCGCAACCAACATCACGTTGCTGGTAGGCATAGTCAAAGTTGCACCAGGGGTGTAGTTAGTTCCTTGTACCACTTCAACCCACTTATCAAAGACGTAACCGTCCTTGGTTGGTTCCTGAGTTGCAAGAGCCACGGTTGAGGTTGGAGTAGCAAATTGGTCTGCTGGCTCACCGGTTCCGTCAGCTGGGTTGTACTCGATGATGAAGTAGATTGGTGCCCACTTGGCATAAAGCACAACGTTTTCCGATGGCAGGGTGAAGCTGCTTCCATCGGCATAGGTTGGGCCACTGCCGTCTGGGGTTGTTGACCAACCAACAAACTGGAAGTTCGCACGGCTAATACCGCTTGATGATGCCAGGTTGACATTGGTGTTGTAGTTTCCAGACTGTGAGTTTGGAGTAGTTCCGCCACCGCCATTCAGGTCATAAGTCACGGTGATGGTCTTGATAGTCCATTGAGCCACCAGCAACTCGTTGCCACTTACGGTGAATGAGTTGGTGCCACCAGTGGTCAAGGTTGCAGTAGTTGGGGTTCCGTCCTGCAGCTTCCAACCGCTGAAAGTGTAGCCAGGTCGAACCGGCTGAATTGGATCAATTGTGTATGTTGAACCATCAAGCGCGGTTGCTCCATCGGGACCACCGGAACCGCCATTGGCGTTGTAGGCAATCTGAACCGTGGCGTCAACCCACTGTGCATACAGAATCACGTTCGACGCAGGCATTGTGAAAGTTCCACCAGCAACATAGGTTGTCCCCGAACCATCGGCGCGGTCATTCCAACCAATGAAACGGTATCCAGTCAAAGCCAGAGGCGCGTTTCCAGATGCGGTAGTAACACTTGCACCAAATACGTGTGAGCCACCGGCCGGAGCACCAGAACCAGTGTTCGCGTTGTAAGTCACTGTGTAACTAACTGCAGTCCACTTCGCGTAAAGCGTCACGTTTGCTGCAACGTTGAGCGTGAAGATTCCCATCGGTGTGTAATCAAAGCCGCTTCCATCTGCAGCAGTGTTCCAACCGCTGAATGTGAATCCAGCCTTGGTAGGAATTGTGCTGTCAACGGTAACGCTCTCTGTGTACTTGATTGGCTGTGACGAGTAAACGCCCTGGCCACCATTGGTGTTGTAGTACAGAGTGAACGCGGTCTTGGTCCACTGTGCGTACAAAGTCACGTCGGCGTCAGGCATGCTAAAGCCGGCACTCTGCAAGTAAGTGGTTCCCGTTCCGTTTGCTGCAGTGTTCCAACCGGCGAAGCTGTAACCGCTTCTAGTTGGAGTTGAACCCGATACCGTCACGCTTGCGCCATAGCTCTTATTTGAACTTGCCGGCGCTGTTGAACCACCTTGGGTGTTATAGGCCAACACGTAGGTGTTAGCGGTCCACTGTGCAAACAACGTGGTGTTGCTGTTTGGCATTGTGAATGAAGCGCTTGCGTTGTACGCGGTACCGCCGCCACCAACAAGTGTGTTCCAACCCTGGAAGGTGTAGCCAGTTCTGGTTGGGGCTACTGCCGATAGGTTGGCGCTGGCGTTGTAGTTGCGAGTCTCAGCTACCGGAGCCGCCGATCCACCGTTGGCGTCGTAGTTCAGCGTGTAAGCATTGCCCTGCCACTGCGCGGTAAGCACAACGTTTCCTGCTGGCATCGTGAATGTTCCACCGGCTGGGTAAACATTGCCATCAGCATCCTTCCAACCAAGGAATGTGTAGCCAGTCTTAGTTGGAGCGTTGCCATCTACGGTTATTACATCGTCGATGTGCTTATTGGTTAATTGTGAAGGTGCAGTCGAACCGCCATCGGTGTTGTAAGTAACTGTGTAGTTAACCGCTGTCCATTGAGCAACCAAAATTTCATTGCTGTTTGGAGTGAAAGTTCCGCTAGCACTGTAAGGACCCCCAGTTGGGCTGTTGTCTTGCAGCGTCCATCCACCAAATGTGTAACCAGCGCGAGTTGGCTGGGTTGCACTAATGGTAAATACCTGGCCAAGTGTGGCGTTGGCATTCGCCGGTGCACCGGTACCACCATTTGCGTTGTAGGCAATTTCAATGCTGGCATCTAGCCACATTGCGTAAAGCGTCACATTTGCTGCAGGCATGGTGATTGAATCACCTGGCATGTAGTCGGTACCAGTTCCAGCCGCATTAGTGTTCCAACCGATAAATCGGTAAGTGGTTCCACCTGTTGTGTTAGACAAGCCTGTTGCTGCAGCAACGGTTGCTACTTGTGCTGCGGTGTACGCAGTTGAATCGGTGACTGTTCCGGTTGCACCAGAGTAAGTCGCCGAGTTGTTGTTGTAGAGAACGCTGTAGGTTATCGGCGTCCACTTGGCGTACAAGGTTAGGTTGTTGCCAGGCATAAGGAATGAACCGTTGTAGTTAGTTCCGGTTCCGTTCGCCGCTGTGTTCCAGCCGCCGAATGTGTAACCCGCACGAGTTGGGTTGGTGACCGGCATGGTTGTGGTGGCACCCTGAACGTAGCTTTGTGATTGTGGGGTACCCACACCGCCATTCACATTGAATATAAGGTTGTACTTGCTTAGGGTCCACTGCGCGTAAACGGTTGTGGTGACAGTAGCCACCAAAGTGAATGTTGCACCAACCGCGTAAGAGGTTCCGGTGCCATCAGCCTTTGAGTTCCAACCAACAAAGTCGTAACCGGTGCGGCTTGTGTTGCCGCCAGTTGCAACGGTTGTTGTGGTTCCGCCGGCAGCTGTGACGCTGGCCTCTGTGGTGGTTCCGTTGTTGCCGTTGTAGGCAAGAGTTCCGTTAGCAACTGTCCACTTTGCGTACAGCGTGGTGTTCGCCGCTGGCATCGTGTAAGCGGCGCCAGATGCGTAGTTGGAGTTTCCGTTACCACTATTTACAACGGTGTCCCAGCCGCCAAATACGTAACCTGCTCGGGTTGGCACTGTAGAACTTAGTGACACCGATGCCCCGGCATCGTAAGAACCCAGCGCTGGAGCTCCGGTTCCGCCGTTGGCGTTGTAAGTCAGGGTGTACTTGATTGGTGTCCACACTGCGTACAAGGTCAGGTTGCTACCTGGCATCGTCACCTTGCTAGATGAAGTGTAGGTAGCGGTAGTTGCTGTGCTGGTAGTTGCCCAGCCGGCGAATGTGTAACCGGTTTTTACCGCAGTACCAGCGGTAAGCACTGTGTACTGCGATCCAGCTGGACCAACGTGAGTTCCGGTTTGCGATCCGGTAGTTGCACCATTCACGTCATAACTAATTGTGTAGTTTGCAGTTCCACCGGTGGTCTGAGGAGTTGTGGTTCCCCAGTCCAATGCCTTGAATGCAACACCAAAGTAGTTTGGCGAACCAGATGCTGAACGACCGAATTTAATGCGGAAAGTTTCGATGTCTGCATAGGTAACAATTGCCATATCGATTGGATCATTGGTACGTGCGGTATCAGCAGATCCCTGGAATCTAATGTCTGCTGGGTAGCTGCTTGGTGCAGTACGAGCAGTACAGGTTCCAGTGTTAGGAATAGGACATTCCTTTAGTTTGGTGTTTCCGGCAAGTGTGTAACTTTCAGCGGCGGTGAATTCGTTCCACTGGTTGTAGTCAATATCAATCGCACTAACGTTTACGTTCTGAAGCGTTACTTTGGTTGCACCAGTACAAGTTGGGTTAGCAACGGTACATGGGTTACCTGCAGCACCTGCAACACCGTGCTTGTAGAAATCAAACTTGAATTGCGCGTAACCATTTGCTGCCGTGAAGTCAACGTCTGCTTGGAAGTAACTGTTAGCACCACCGGCACCCGTTCCAGATTCATAGTTTGCAATCGTTGCGCTGCTTAGAACTTCAGTAGTTACAACAGAGTCAACCTGGATGCCATCTTTGGTAGTTACGTTCAGGAAGAGAACCTTGTTGTTAACAAGTTTTCCATTGGTACCAACTAGGTGAAGGATGTTTGAGAAGTCATAGTTCAACTCATCGAATGCAACGTTGATTTTGTCGAGGCCAATGGTCAATGTTGCAGCGTTTGAAGTTGTTGTGGCTGTTGCTCCATTAAGAGTGTTAGTTACAACAACGCGATACTGCTTGCCAAGGTCTGCGCTCACTAGCGAAGGTGTCGTGTATGAGCTAGTGGTAGCACCCGTGCCACCGGAAACGCTCAACCAGTTAGTTCCGTTGTTTGCCGAAACTTCCCATTGGTAACTAAGAGCTCCAGAATCTGGTGAAGTCGCGGTCACGCTAAATGTTGCGGTCTGCCCAGCTGACTTGGTGACGCTCGCTGGGTGTGAGCT
>CAZWHL010000033.1:0-14644 GCA_964633625.1 uncultured Rhodoluna sp. | reverse complement strand
AGAGCAGCGGACTCATAATCCGTCGGTCACGGGTTCAAGTCCCGTACTCCCCACTATTAGATTAAATTGAACGGGACTTCGAAAACCCCCTGTCGGGGCTTTTCCATACTCCCCACACGTGCCTTAGTATTATCAAACTGAGAAAGGCATCCATGGCAGACAAGCAGAACAGCGACGATGTAGTCGCGATTCCACTTCGCCACCCTTGGCGCTGGGTATCGGCAGTTGTTCTGGTTGGGCTACTTGGACTCTTTATTTATTCGCTCTGGGCTTCGCCCAACATCAACCATGAGATTGTCACCAAGTTCTTGTTTAACAGCAAGGTAATTGCCGCTGCGGGGCTAACAGTGACACTCACCGTGGTCTCAATGTTGATCGGTACGATTCTTGCGATCATCTTGGCCATCATGAAGCTTTCTACTAACCCGGTTCTCAAATTGGTTGCCGGTGGCTACATTGGCTTCTTCCGCGGCACACCATTGTTGCTGCAGGTTGTTTTTTGGGGCTACCTTGGAATCATTTACCCAACCATCGATATTGGAATTCCATTCACCGACATGATCTGGTGGTCAGAGAAAACTTCATTGGTATTTACATCTCTGGTTGCCGGAATCATTGCGCTTTCGCTAAACGAAGCCGCCTACGCCGCCGAAATTGTTCGTGCCGGAATTCTTTCAGTTGATTCAGGTCAGGCAGAAGCAGCAAAGTCTCTAGGTATGGGATCTGGCTACACACTTCGCCGTATTGTGCTGCCTCAGGCAATGCGAGTGATCATTCCGCCAATGGGCAACGAATTTATCTCAATGCTTAAGAACACCTCATTGCTTCAGGTGGTTGCGGTGATGGAGCTCTACGCGCGCACCTCACAGATTTCATCGCAGAACCTGGCTCAGGTTGAACTATTGGTTGTTGCTGGCTTCTGGTACCTAGTGATGACCACCGTGCTTTCGTTCCCGCAGAGCTATCTTGAGAAAAAATATGGTCGCGGGTTCAGCGTTGCAACGCAAAAGTCTCGCTGGTTACGCGTTGGCATGAAGGGAAACGTATGAGCAAGCAGCTGATGGTTGATGCTCGTGCGATTCGCAAGAGTTTTGGTTCCAACGAAGTCCTAAAGGGAATCACCCTTCAGGTTGAGCAGGGGCAGGTGCTTTGCCTGCTTGGTCCGTCCGGTTCAGGTAAGTCAACTTTCCTTCGGTGCATCAACCACCTTGAAACTATTAATGGTGGTCGGCTATATGTTGACGGTGAACTTATGGGCTTCCGTGAAAAGTCCGATGCAATTTATGAAATGAAGCCCAGCGCAATTGCAAAGCAGCGCAGCGAAATCGGAATGGTGTTCCAGCGTTTTAATTTGTTTCCACACCTAACCGCGATTGAGAATGTTATCGAGGCGCCTATCGGTGTTAAGGGGATTTCAAAGGCTGCAGCAATAGAGAAGGCCAAAGAACTCTTGGCTTCCGTAGGCCTTAGCGACAAAGGTGATCACTACCCAGCGCAGCTTTCCGGCGGACAGCAACAGCGTGTAGCAATTGCTCGTGCGTTGGCGATGGAACCAAAATTGATGTTGTTCGACGAGCCGACCTCGGCGCTTGACCCGGAGTTGGTTGGTGACGTTCTTGACGTTATGCGCAAGCTGGCCCAGAGCGGCATGACCATGATTGTGGTGACTCACGAAATTGGCTTTGCTCGCGAGGTAGCCGACCGAGTTGTCTTTATGGATGGCGGTGTGGTGGTCGAAGACGGTACCCCAAGCCAGGTCATTGATAAGCCTAAGAACGACCGCACAAAGGCGTTCATTAACAGCGTTCTATAGCCCTCAGCGGCCCTTTGCGGGCTTGTTTCGAACTGGTAAAGATTGGCTAATTTGCCCGCTTTTGAGCGACTGCTCAACTAGGCTCAACTTGTAAATCCCCGATAGGAGAACAATGGCTATTTCAAAACTTGCCGGCATTGCAATGTTGGCTACCGTGAGCGTTTTCGCTCTTACCGGCTGTGCAGCAAGCGCACCAGCTGACTCAGAAGACGGCAAGCCTGCCGTTATTGCCGTAGATGAGGCTGCTGCAGCACTGTTGCCAGCAGAGTTCAAAGACGGCATTAGTGTTGCGTCTGACATTCCTTACGCACCAATGGAACTTTTCGATGACGAAGACCAGCCAACTGGTTTTGACTACGACCTTTCACAGGCGATCGGTGCAAAGCTTGGCGTGAAGATGAGCTTCGAAGACCAGGACTGGGACGGCATCATTCCGTCACTTCAGTCAGGCACCCACGACATCATCATGTCTGGCATGAACGACACCGAAGAGCGCCAGAAGGTTCTTGACTTCGTTGATTACTTCAGCGCTGGTTTCGCCGTGGTTGTTCCTGCAGGTAACCCAGAAAAGATCATGAAGTTCGCAGATCTTTGTGGCAAGACCGTTGCCATCCAGACTGCAACCGCGCAGATTGATCTTGTAAACGCGGTTAACCCAAGCTGTGCCAAGAAGATTCAGGTTCTAGAATTCCCAACCGATGGCGACGCTCAGAATGCAATCCGTGCTGGCAAGGCATCTGCTGGTGTAAACGATGGCCAGGTTGCTGCGTACACCGCTCAAACAGCAGGTGGCGGCAAATACTTCGAGGTTGTTGTTCCTGAAGACGCTCCAGAGGGTTACACCTCTGTACCAACAGGTATTGGAGTTCTTAAGAAGAACACTGGCCTAACTGCTGCGATTCAGGCAGCTGTGAAGTCTTTGATCGCCGATGGCACCTACGCATCACTACTAAAGAAGTGGAACCTTTCTGCTTTTGCGGTGACTGACGCAACTATCAACGGCAAGTAATTATTAGTTGATTTTCGGGGGCAGGCTTTTGCTTGCCCCCGATTTCATTTAAATCTGAAAGAATTGACACATGTCTGCAAAGCTGCAAATCGTTGAGGTAGAAACTGCCACCGATGCAGAAGACATGGCTACCTTTTTTAAGACAATCTGGACCGATGGCGATGAAGTGGTTCCATTTGATCTAGTGCTGGCTGCTGTTCACATTGGCGGTTACGCGACAATCGCCAAGCAAGACCACAAGGTGGTTGGCGCATCTTTTGGTTTCCTAGGGGAGTATGCGGCCCACCAGGTTTTGCACTCACACGTAACCGCGGCATCGGTGCCGGGTGTTGGCTTCCAGCTAAAACAACATCAGTTCGCTTGGGCACAGGAGCGGGAAATCGCTGGCATCACTTGGACCTTTGATCCGCTGGTTCGCCGCAACTGTGTCTTCAATTTTGAAAAGCTTGGCGCCTTGGCCGTCGAGTACTTACCGAATTTCTATGGCACCATGACCGATGCGATCAACGCGGGTGACGATTCAGACCGCTTGTTTGCGTACTGGCCGGTGCAGGAGTCGCTTTTGAGCGAGACGGTTAAAACAAACTCGGTGGCACTAAGAAATCAGGCTGGCACACCCGCATCGCAAGGCTTCGACGACACCAAGGCGTTCTGGGTGGAGCTACCTGAAGACATTGAGGGTTTACGCAAAAGTAATCTTGATCTGGCCCGTCAGTGGCGCAAGGCGGTACGCGAGGTGCTGAAGCCGGCGCTGGATGAGGGCTGGTTCATCAGCGCAGTTAGCCAAGATCGCACAGCAATTTTGGTTGAGCCACCAACCTCAGACTATGAATTTTCAGAAGACTAAGCTCAAGAAACCAGGAAGTTAAATGAAACTAGAAGCAGTTGAACTAATTCGCCTAAACGTGCCACTGAAGTCGGCGTTTAGAACATCGTTTAGTTCGGTAAACATGCACGAGGTTGTTTGGGTGCATGCCATCACCGATCAAGGTGAGGGCTGGGCTGAATGTGGTGCAAATGACCGCCCAGACTATTCAAGTGAGTACCACACCGGTGCAATGGCTGTGCTGCGCCAATTCATTTTGCCCGACCTTTTCAAACTAGGAAACGATCTAACCGCCGAGGCGGTAGCGCCTACCTTGCACTGGATCAAACAGCACCGAATGGCAAAGGCAGCGATTGAGACAGCTCTGCTAGATGCGCAACTTCGCGCGGCCAACAAGTCATTCGCAAGCTACTTTGGTTCAACCAGAGACAAGGTGCCGGCCGGTGTATCGGTTGGAATCATGGACTCGCTGCCAGAGCTGATGGGCTTCGTTGATGGCTATCTCAACGAGGGATACGTTCGCATCAAACTAAAGATTGAGCCGGGCTGGGATTACGAACCGGTCAAGCTTGTGCGTGAAACTTATGGACCAGACTTGCTGCTGCAGGTAGATGCCAACACTGCTTACACTCGCGATGATTTTGATTTATTGAAACGTCTGGATGAGTTCAACCTGCTTTTGATTGAACAGCCGATTTTTGAAGAAGACCTATTGGGTCACGCCAAGCTTGCCGACTACATTGAGACTCCGGTTTGTTTGGATGAAACAATTATTTCTGCAGACATAGCTCGAGATGCAATTGAGATTGGTGCCGCAGAAATCATCAACATAAAACCATCGCGCGTAGGCGGTTACATTGAATCGGTGAAGATTCACGACATTGCCGTGGCCAATAACATTCCGGTTTGGTGTGGTGGCATGCTCGAAACCGGAATAGGCCGTGCTGCAAACCTTGCTCTAGCGGCTATGCCGGGCTTCACCTTGCCAGGAGACACTTCTGCTTCATCGCGCTACTTTGACACCGATCTGACCGAACCATTCGTTCTAGTTGATGGTCACATCAATGTTCCGACCGGCCCTGGTATTGGTGTTGATCCGATTCCAGAGATCATCGAGCGCTTTGCGGTATCGCGCGAGTGGATAAAGAACCCTAACTAGGGTTAGGAGATGCCTCGCTCGGCAAAGTAGCACGCCGGGCAAAGCGATTCGTAAGTCACGTGCACGCCATCAATGGCAACCTGGTCGCCATCGAAGACGAACTTGCCGTCTATTTTGCGTCCATTGAATAGCGCCTTGCGGCCACAGCGGCAGATGGTTTTCAGTTCTTCAAGACTGTGTGCAATTTCAAGTAGGCGCAGGCTGCCCGGAAAACCGTTGGTTAGGAAGTCGGTGCGAATTCCGTAGGCCAACACCGGTACGTCGTCGATAACGGCAATTTGTAGTGCTTGATCAACCTGCTCACGAGTCAGGAACTGTGCCTCGTCAATCAACAGGCAGGCGATGTTCTTGCCGGTTTGAGTCTTGAATTCGGCAACGCGGCTAGCAAACTCGTTGCGTAGATCTAGCTCTGGAGTGATCAAGAAATCAACTTCACGGTCAACGCCTAGGCGACTGGTGATTGCTTTTTCACCCTTTACATCGATTGCGGGCTTGGCTAGCAGTACATGCTGATCACGTTCTTCGTAGTTGTGAGCAGCTTGAAGCAGGGCAGTGCTCTTGCCACTGTTCATGGCACCGTGACGGAAGTAGAGCTTGCTCAAGGCTACTTAGCCTTCGTAGCTGCGGAACGCGACGACCGCGTTGTGGCCACCAAAACCAAATGAGGTGCTGATTGCCAGGATTGGACCCTCTGGAAGCGCACGAGGCGAGGTAACCACGTCAAGTGGAATAGCTGGGTCCTGGTTTTCAAGATTGATGGTTGGTGGTGCAGTGCGCTCGGCTAGAGCCAGTACCGTGAAGATTGCCTCAATGGCACCTGCGCCACCAAGAAGGTGACCGGTTGAGGATTTGGTAGCAGAAACCGCAATCTTGCTTAGGTGGTCTCCGAATACACGCAACAATGCGGTGTATTCAGCAATGTCGCCTACCGGGGTAGATGTTGCGTGCGCGTTGATGTGCACAACCTCTTCAGGCTTTGCATTTGCCTGCTTTAGAGCCGCAACAACTGCACGAGCTGCACCGGTGCCCTCTGGGTCTGGAGCAGTGATGTGGTGAGCGTCAGAGGTCACTGAACCACCTACAAGTTCGGCATAAATCTTTGCGCCACGAGCCTTAGCGTGTGCCTCAGTCTCAAGGACCAATGCACCTGCACCTTCGCCCATTACGAAACCATCTCGGTTTACGTCGTATGGGCGCGATGCACCAGCTGGATTGTCGTTTCGCTTTGAAAGTGCGTGCATTGCGGCAAAGGCGGCAAGTGGAAGTGGGTGGATACCCGATTCGCAACCTCCGGCAACCACAACGTCAATCTCGCCAGATTGAAGGCGGGCAATGGCATTTGCCACTGCCTCGGTGCTTGATGCACAGGCAGAAACAGCAGTGCGTACTCCACCGCGAGCCGCGATGTCCATGCCGATTGCCGCCGCTGGGCCGTTAGGCATCAACATAGGAATTGTCATTGGAAGTACACGACGAGGACCCTTTTCCTTTAGCGCGTCATAAGCATCCAGCAGGGTCCAAACGCCACCGATACCGGTTGCGTATTCAACTGCGAGACGCTCAGGCGCAACGTCAGGTGTCCCTGCGTCTGCCCAAGCCTCTCGAGCTGCGATTAGTGCAAATTGGCTTGAAGGATCAAGGCGCTTGATTTCCTGTGGAGAAAGCACCTCTGCGGCGTTTACCTTGGCCTGGCCAGCGAATGTAACAGGAAGCTCGTACTGAGTAACCCATTCCTTATCGATAGTCGAGATACCCGACTCTCCGGCAAGAAGTGCCTTCCAGGTTGAACGCGCGTCACCACCGAGTGGGGTAGTAGCGCCCACACCGGTGACAACAATCTTCTGAGTCAATTTGAATAAACCTTAAATTACTGAGCGTTGGTGATGAAGTTAACCGCGTCACCAACGGTAACTAGGTTCTTTACTTCGTCATCCGGAATCTTTACGCCGAACTTGTCTTCTGCGTTTACAACGATGGTCATCATTGAGATTGAGTCGATGTCTAGGTCGTCAGTGAATGACTTGTCTAGCTGAACCGCTTCTGCTGCAATGCCGGTCTCGTCGTTTACGATCTCTGCAAGGCCTGAAAGTACTTCGCTCTGTGAAAGTGCCATTGGGTTTCTCCTTAGGGGTTATTTGACCGAGGTTAAGTTTACGGTAGGACTACTACCTGGGCGCCGAAGGCAAGGCCGGCTCCAAAGCCGATTTCTAGGGCTAATCCGCCCGATTTGACCTCACCAGACTCCAAAAGTGCGTGCATTGCCAGCGGAATTGAAGCCGCCGAGGTGTTGCCGGTGTGCACGATGTCGCGGGCCACCACAACGTTCTCTGGAACCTCTAGCTGCTTTGCCAATTCATCGATAATTCGAATGTTTGCCTGGTGGGTGACAATGGCAGCAAGGTCTTCGGCCTTCACTCCAGCCACCTCTAGGGCCTGACGAGCAACCTTTACCATTTCCCAAACCGCCCACTTGAATACGGTTAGGCCCTCTTGGCGCAGGGTTGGCCACTTGTGAGTGCCATCGCGAAGTTCCAGTAGCGATGCGTCCATACCAACGGCTGCCCACTGAGAGCCATCTGAACCCCACACCGATGGGCTGATCCCAGGGGTATCTGAAGGCCCAACGATCGCAGCACCGGCTCCGTCGCCCAGAAGGAACGAGATTGTCCTATCGGTTGGGTCAATGAAGTCTGAAAGCTTCTCGCCGCCAACTACCAGAACATACTTTGCAACACCTGAACGAACCAGGGCGTCGGCTTGCGCAATTCCGTAGCAATAACCGGCACACGCGGCAGAAATGTCATATGCCGGGGCTGGGTTGGCACCAATTTTGTCGGCTAGCAGGGTCGCTGCTGAAGGCGTCTGATAGGGGTGGGTGATGGTTGAGAAAATTACAGCACCAATCTCACTTGGTTTGATGCCAGCCTTTGATATTGCCTCGTTGGATGCGCTTACCGCCATGTCCATCAGGCCTAGGTCTTTGCTAGCACGACGACGAGTAATAATTCCAGTGCGCTGGCGAATCCACTCGTCACTTGAATCAATAGGCCCTGCGATGTCGTCGTTGGTGACGATTAGGTCGCCGCGGGCGGCACCTAGAGAATAAATGCGCGAGTACTTGACGGTTTCGTACTGGTTAAGGGTTGGCTGCGACATCGATCCTCTTCTTTTTCAAATACAAATTTACCGGCGAAACTTTATCGGTGGTTGTTGATTAGCGACAAAGCCGCTTCAAGATTTTCTGGGCTCTTAACAGCCACGGTTTCAATTCCAGGCATAGCGCGCTTTGCCAAACCAACCAGGGTTCCAGCAGGTGCCAATTCAACGATTGCGGTGACGCCCGCCTTGACCATTGACTCCATGCATAGATCCCAGCGAACCGGGCTAGAGACCTGATTGACCAATAGCTCTACGAATTCGGTACCCAATGAAATCTTGCGACCGCCGTTGTTGCTCCACAGAGAAATTTGCGGGTCGGCTATCTGAATGGTCTTTGAGTAATCACGCAGAGTTTCTACAGCCGGCTTCATAAAGCGGGTGTGGAATGCTCCGGCAACCTGAAGCGGAATAACGCGCGTACCGGCAACCGGGTTGGCCTGCAGTTCCGCAATTGCCGCAGCAGTTCCTGCTGCAACGATTTGGCCAGAGCCGTTGTAATTTGCTGGTTCGAGCTCAAGCGAAGCAAGCATTGCTTCAACCTCTGCCTGTTCGCCACCCAAAACTGCAGCCATGCTGGTAACTTCCAATGCCGCCGCCTTGGCCATCGCCTGACCGCGCTCATTGACAAACTTGATTCCGGTTTCCGCATCGAATACCCCGGCAACAACCGCTGCGGTTATTTCACCTACGGAGTGCCCTGATACTCCAGCAATTCCAGCATCGGCGGCTGATTTGCCATCAAGCAATGCGGCTAGCGTTGCAACACCGGCGGCAACGATCAGTGGCTGAGCGATTGCGGTGTCACGAATTGTGTCGGCATCGCTAACGGTTCCGTGCGTCACCAAATCAATTCCAGATGCTTCTTGCATCGCGAGCAACGAGTTCTTGAAGCTAGGTAGTTCCAACCAAGGAGTTAGAAAACCAGGAGCCTGAGAACCTTGACCAGGGCAAACAACTACGATCATCTTTTCTACTTTCGCTTTTTGATTTCGGTTTCGCTCATCGAACCGAGAACCATGGCAACCTGAAGCACGAATGCCTCACGCGAACCGGTGGCATCCCAGCCAATGATTTCTGAAATTCGTTTTAGTCGGTAACGCACCGTGTTTGGGTGAACAAAAAGTTCGCGTGCAGTTGATTCCAGTGACCTACCGGTGTCTAGATAGGTTGAAAGAGTTTCAAGTAACTCTGGAGAGTTGTTTGCCAGCGGGCGATAAATATTCTCCACCAAAGTTTGTTTTGCCAACATGTCGCCGGCTAATGAGCGCTCGGCAAGCAAATCTTCTGCATTGATTGGTCGCGATGGCTTTTGCCAAGTCTTTACAACTGCGAATCCCGCGAGTGCCGCTTTTGCCGAACGGTGTGCCTCGGCAACAGAAGGCATCTCTGGCCCAAGCACCATTGGGCCGGTGCCAAAAAATGCGTCGAGCTGCTCTGCAATCTTCATAAATGTTGCAGGTTCGGTCTCAGTGCCGCTCTCAAGTTCGATTCGACCAATCACCACAATCAGGCGATTGCCATGGACACCAATTAGTACGTCAGCATTGTTTTTTCTGGCAATACGCCGAAGACCGTCTTGATCAACCGGTTCAGCTGCAACACCGATAAGCGCCGCGACACTTCCACCGGCGCGCCAGCCCAGTGCTGCGATTCGTGATGCAAGCTCCTCTTCGTGTTCTCCACTCAAAATGGAGTCGACAACTAAAGCTTCTAGACGTGCATCCCATAGCCCACGAGCTTCTGCGGCGCGCGCGTAGACGTCGGCGGCAGAGAATGCAATTTCGCGAGAGTAAAGCAGGACCGCTTCCCGCAGGGACTCGTCTTCTTGAACTACCCGGTCTTCAACAACTTGAACCACAACCCGAATTAGTTGCAGGGTTTCCTGAAGTGAAATTGAACGAAGCAGTTCGCGAGGTGCTACACCAAAAACATCGGCGGCTACCCATGGTTGCGATTTTGGGTCTTTGTACCAAGAAACAAATGACGTGATACCTGCTTGAGCAACTAGCCCTACCGATGAACGGCGGGATGCCGGCATAGTTCGATACCACGGTAAAAGCTCATCAAGACGCTTTAGTGTTGTGGTTGCAAGTTCGCCCGATATTGACTTCAGCCAATCAAGGGTTGCTTGTTTAGTTCTCGCCACCGGTAGATCCAGAAGTGCCCGCGTTTACATCGTGCAAACGGTACTTGTCGATTGCTTGCTGAGGAACGCTTGGGTCCATCTCTCCGCGTTCAACCAACTGCTCAAGTACGCGAACCACGATTGAAGGGCCGTCGATCTTGAAGTAGCGTCGAGCCGCTGCACGGGTGTCTGAGAATCCAAAGCCGTCGGCACCAAGAGTTGCGTAGTCGCCAGGAATCCAGGCGCGAATTTGATCCTGCACTGCGTGCATGTAGTCACTCACGCCAAGGAATGGACCAGGCGCGTTCTTAAGCTTTGCAGTTAGGTAAGCGTCAGGAATTTCGTAGCTTGGGTTTAGGAACTTTGCCTCGTCACGTAACAAACCATCGCGACGCAATTCGCTCCAAGAAGTAACTGACCAAATATCAGCCGATACGCCCCAGTCGTTCTGAAGTAGTTCCTGTGCTTCGTAAGCCCAAGGCACTGCAACACCAGAAGCAAGGATCTGGGCCTTGCGACCTTCGCGTTCATTGCGGCTGATCTGGTGAATACCGCGAATGATTCCTTCAACGTCAACACCCTCTGGTTCAGCTGGCTGAACGTAAGGCTCGTTGTAAACAGTTAGGTAGTAGATACAGTTTGGATCCTGGTGCTGACCGCCGTACATGCGTTCAATACCGCTCTTAACAATGTGCGCGATCTCGTATCCGTAGGCTGGGTCGTAGCTGATCACTGCGTTGTTGGTTGATGCAATTAGCGGAGAGTGGCCGTCTGCGTGCTGAAGACCTTCACCGGTAAGAGTTGTACGTCCTGCGGTTGCCCCTATCAAGAATCCACGAGAAAGCTGGTCGGCTGCCGCCCAGATTGAATCGGCGGTGCGCTGGAAACCAAACATCGAATAGAAAACGTAGAACGGAATCATCGGTTGACCCTGGGTGGCGTAGCTGGTTGCCGCGGCGGTGAAGCCCGCTACAGAACCCGCTTCGTTAATTCCGGTGTGCAGAATTTGACCCGAAGCGCTCTCCTTGTAGGCCAACAAAAGTTCACGGTCTACCGATATGTAGTGTTGACCGTTTGGGTTGTAAATCTTTGCCGATGGGAAGAACGCATCCATGCCAAAGGTGCGAGCCTCATCAGGAATAATTGGGACAACGCGCTCACCAAACTCAGGTGAACGAAGTAGGTCTTTGAACAAACGAACAAAGGCCATTGTGGTGGCAACTTCTTGAGTTCCCGATCCACCCTTTGCCGACTTGTAAACGTCGTCGGCAGGAAGTTTGAAGTCAACATACTTACTGCGACGCTCAGGTAGGTAACCGCCAAGTTCACGACGGCGCTCGTGCATGTACTGAATTTCTGGAGCATCGTGACCAGGGTGGAAGTACGGCGGCTGGTATGGATTTTCCTCAAGCTGTGCATCTGTGATTGGTATCTTCAATTCATCACGGAAGCCCTTTAGGTTTTCCAAGGTCAACTTCTTCATCTGGTGAGTTGCGTTGCGACCCTCAAAGGATTTACCAAGCGTGAAGCCCTTGATGGTCTTCGCCAAAATAACTGTTGGCTGGCCCTTGTGTTCAACCGCAGCCTTGTATGCTGCGTAAACCTTGCGATAGTCGTGACCGCCGCGCTTAAGACCCCAGATTTGCTCGTCCGTCATGTTCTCAACTAGTTTCAATGCACGTGGATCACGAGCGAAGAAGTTTTCGCGAACGAATGCTCCGTCTTCAGTCTTGTAAGTCTGGAAGTCACCATCAGGAGTCTTGTTCATCAAGTCAACAAGAGCACCTTCTGTGTCGTTTGCAAGGAGAGAATCCCACTCACGACCCCATACAACCTTGATTACATTCCAACCGGCTCCGCGGAAGAATGATTCAAGTTCCTGAATTATTTTTCCGTTACCGCGAACTGGTCCGTCAAGTCGCTGCAAGTTACAGTTCACAACGAAGGTTAAATTGTCTAGATTGTCGTTTGCAGCAAGCTGCAACGCACCACGTGATTCAACCTCATCAAGCTCGCCGTCGCCAAGGAATGCCCAAACATGCTGCTCGGACGTGTCGCGAATGCCACGACCCGATAGGTAGCGGTTGAACTGCGCTTGGTATATCGCGTTGATTGGACCAATACCCATCGACACGGTTGGGAACTGCCAGAAGTCCGGCATCAAACGTGGGTGAGGGTAAGAAGAAAGTGAACCGGCGGTGTGGGATTTCTCTTGACGGAAACCATCAAGCTGATCTGCAGATAGGCGACCTTCTAGAAAAGCACGTGCGTAAGGACCTGGCGATGCGTGACCCTGAATAAAAATCTGGTCACCGCCTGAAGGGTGATCTTGACCCTTGAAGAAATGGTTGAAACCAACTTCATAAAGTGATGCCGATGAAGCAAAGGTAGAGATGTGTCCACCAACACCAACCCCAGGGCGCTGTGCTCGGTGAACCAACATCGCCGCGTTCCAACGCATCCATGCTCGGTAGGTGCGTTCAATCTTTTCGTCACCGGGGAACTCGGCTTCATTTTCCGGGGCGATGGTGTTCAGATAATCGGTGGTCGGAACAATAGGGACGTTCAGTTGAAGTTCGTGTGAACGACGCAATAGGTTGAGCATGATTTCACGAGCGCGTCCGCGTCCGTGAACTCGGGCAACCGCATCAAGGGACTCCAGCCATTCACTGGTCTCTTGTGGGTCCTGGTCTGGGGTATTGACCGCATACGCGTCGTTGTTGTTAATCGACAACTGGCATCCTTTTCGTGGGGGATGGACAAAGAAATCTTCAAGGCTTTGTAAAGCCTCATAAGAGTTTATGACGACAGAGGGACTCAAATGTATGTTTTGCTTGTTGTTAGAAGCAAACCTGCCACTTTTTACAAGGGAGAAATAAATGAGCCTGATTATTGGTGATCCAGTACCAGAGTTTGAACTGGTAAATCAGTACGGCGAGACCGTTAGTTTGGCGGATTTCCGCGGCAAAAAGCCGGTAGTTATTGTGTTTTATCCGCTTTCTTTCTCAGGTATTTGCACCGGTGAGCTATGCGAAATTCGCGACAACTTTGCCAAGTTTGAAAAGGAAAACGTAGAGCTATTGGCAATTTCTGTGGACTCAAAATTTGTGCAGAAGCAGTTCGCCGAGCATGAGGGCTACAAATTCTCTGTGCTGGCCGACTTTTGGCCACACGGCGCCGTTGCTAAGCAGTACGGGGTATTCCTGGAGGACAACGGGTTTGCTAACCGTGCGACCTTCGTGATCAACCAATCTGGCAACCTAGTGGCTAAGTTTGTGACCGCCCCTGGCCAGGCTCGAAGCCTGGACGAGTACGACAAGGCTTTGGCGTCGCTATAGGCCAATTGGCGTAAAACCCGTCTCATAAGATAGGCTCTTCGAGTTGCAGTTCGCTGCAAACCTCGAAAGAGGGGCCTTTAGCTCAGCTGGTAGAGCGCCACGCTTACACCGTGGATGTCATCGGTTCGATCCCGGTAGGGCCCACGCAATTAATCCCCAGTCGATTGGCTGGGGATTCTGCTTTAACCGGTCAAAACCGGCCTCGGCATTAGGATTTGGGTATGGATTCGACTAATTTCACCCCTCCAGCCCGCCGTTCGATGACCGATGAGGAAATCACCACCGCGCTGGGCAACGCTCAGGCCGATGAAGCTGGAATTACCTCGGCAATGGAGCTGCTGGAGACCCAGGCTCAGCTGCGCGACATCGAAAAGATGGAGTTCTCGTCTTGGGTGCTTGAAATGGAAAGAATCGGCACTCCAGAGGCCTTGTTGGCAGTCGAAAATGCCAATCGTGCGCAAAAGGGTCTTGAGCCACTTACACAGTTGCCTCAGTCCCAGCCAAATCTGGCGCCAATCGATGATGTGGTGTCACACCTGAACAACCTTTATGCATCACAGGCCCAGGTCGCCGAGCCAGAGATCGAGGAGCAGGTTGTTCACGAACCAGTTTTTGAAACACCAAAAGCGACTGAATCGGAGATCGCTGAGGCGCCTGTAGTTGAATCTCCAGTGTTTGTTGATTCAATCAATCTGGTTGAGATTCAACCTGAAACAGCAATAGATGATTTTGACGAATTTGATCGTCTATTGGCAGCCGATACCGTGGTTGGTGCCGAAGATGAAGTGACTGCACTCGAAGAAGAGTTGGTACACGAAATTGTGTCTGCACCGGTAGCAGCTGTTGAATCTTTGACCGTCATTGAGTCTGACCCTGGCGTTGATTTTGTCCAGGATTCTGCGATCGAAGAGATCAAACTCGAATCAGCGCCAAAGCTTAATCGTCGCAGTCGAGCTTCTTCACAGTTCTGGGCCTGGTTGGGTTTGAGTGGTTCCGTGCTACCACTTGGTCTTGCGTGGTTCGTTTCTAAGACTGGATTGGCGTACAGCCAGGCAGTTCTGGCAATTTTTCTTGGTGTTTTAGCATCCGCTTTGGTGATTTCGGTTGGCGCATTGGCCGGAAAGCGCAGTGGGCTACCAACATTGTTGCTATCGCGTGCGCCATTCGGGGTTTACGGAAACGCTGCTCCTGCAGCAGTGCTAACCGTGGTTCGCT
>CAZWHL010000032.1:4464-15452 GCA_964633625.1 uncultured Rhodoluna sp. | reverse complement strand
CATCGGACACATTGCACCAGAGGCCACCGAAGGTGGACCAATTGCTCTGGTTCGCGATGGAGACTTGATTCGAGTCAACATCGCTTCTCGATCGCTCGAACTACTCGTTGAGCCTGAAGAGTTGGCTGCCCGCAAGCAAAATTGGCAGTCTCTTCCACCGCGCTATACCCGAGGCGTTCTCGCGAAATATTCAAAGCTCGTGCACTCTGCAGCAGAGGGCGCGTACTGCGGCTAATTCGCATTCCGCTTGCTACATACACGCACAGCTAACGAGGAATGAATTTAATGGCTAACGAAGTTCTAACCGGCGCCGCTGCGATTATTCGCAGCCTGGAGATGCTTGGTATTGAAGACGTTTTTGGTTTGCCGGGCGGAGCAATTTTGCCGACCTACGACCCACTAATGGATTCGAAAAAGATTCGTCACATCTTGGTGCGCCACGAACAGGGTGCCGGTCACGCTGCTGAAGGTTACGCATCAGCATCGGGTCGCCTTGGTGTTTGCATTGCAACATCTGGTCCTGGTGCAACCAACTTGGTAACTGCAATCGCAGATGCCTACATGGACTCTGTTCCACTTCTTGCCATCACTGGACAGGTTGGTTCAAAACTCATTGGCACCGATGCTTTCCAAGAGGCAGACATCGTTGGTATCACCATGCCAATTACTAAGCACTCATACTTGGTAACCAGGGCAGAAGATATTCCAGAAACAATTGCGGCTGCAGTAATGATTGCTACCACTGGCCGTCCTGGGCCGGTTCTGGTTGACATCACTAAAGATGCGCAGCAGGGCAAGGCGGAATTTGTTTGGCCACCAAAGGTTGACCTTGCCGGTTACAAGCCAGTGACCAAGCCACACGGTAAGCAGATTCAGGCTGCGGCGCAAATGATTGCCGAATCAAAGAAGCCTGTGCTTTACGTTGGTGGTGGCGTTATTCGTGCCGGTGCTCACAAAGAACTTTTGAAGCTTGCCGAATTGATCAACGCTCCAGTGGTAACCACACTGATGGCGCGAGGTGCGTTCCCTGATTCGCATAAGCAGAATCTTGGTATGCCTGGCATGCACGGCACTGTTCCTGCGGTAACCGCTCTGCAAAAAGCAGACCTACTTATTACTCTTGGCGCGCGTTTCGACGACCGCGTTACTGGTGATGTAAAGAGCTTTGCGACCGGTGCAAAAGTTATTCACGTTGACATTGACCCGGCCGAAATCGGCAAGATTCGTTTCGCCGATGTTCCAATCGTTGGCGATGCCAAAGAAGTTATTACCGAGCTAAATGCAGAGCTACCTGCCGCACTTAAAGAATCAAAGCCAGATTTGACTGAGTGGTGGAGCTTCATCGATGGTTTGGTTAAGCGCTACCCACTTGGTTACACCAGCGCGGGCGACGGCAAACTTTCACCGCAGCACGTGATTGAACGCATTGGTGAGCTATCGGGCCCGGAAGCAATTTACGCTGCTGGTGTTGGTCAGCACCAAATGTGGAGTGCACAGTTCATTAAGTACGAGCGCCCAAATTCATGGTTGAATTCTGGCGGTGCCGGAACCATGGGTTACTCAGTTCCTGCCGCGATGGGTGCAAAGGTTGGTCAACCAGATCGTTTGGTTTGGGCAATCGATGGCGATGGTTGTTTCCAGATGACCAATCAGGAACTTGCTACCTGTGCAATCAACAATATTCCAATCAAGGTTGCGATCATTAACAACTCTTCACTGGGCATGGTTCGACAGTGGCAGACACTTTTTTACAACGAACGTTATTCAAACACCGATCTACACACCGGTACCGATGCGTTGATGATTCCAGACTTCGTAAAGCTTGCAGAAGCCTACGGTTGCCTTGCGATTCGCGTTGAAAAAGAAGAAGAGATTGACGAAGCGATCAAGTTGGCAATTGCCACAAACGACCGCCCGGTAGTAATTGACTTCATCGTTAGCCGCGACTCAATGGTTTGGCCAATGGTTGCTGCTGGTCTATCAAACGACGAAGTTCAGTACGCACGCGATTCGGCACCAATCTGGGATGGAGTGGAGTAAAGATGTCTAGACACGTACTTTCACTATTGGTTGAAGACAAGCCGGGTATCTTGACCCGTGTGGCAGCGCTGTTTGCTCGTCGCGGGTTCAACATTGAATCTTTGGCTGTGGGTACCACAGAGGTAGACGGGCTTTCACGCATCACCGTTGTGGTTGGTGTTGAGGGAGCCCCACTCGAGCAGGTAACCAAGCAACTGAACAAGCTGATCAACGTGATTAAAGTGGTTGAACTAGAGGCCGAGCAAGCCGTTCAGCGTGACCACATGTTGATTAAGGTCCGCACCGATGCGTCAACTCGCTCAGCGGTTCTAGAGGCAGTAACCTTATTCCGTGCACGCGTTATCGATGTTGTAAGCGATGCACTAATCATTGAGGTCACTGGCGACACTGCCAAATGTGCGGCCTTCATTAAGGTTTTGGAACCGTTCGGCATCAAGGAATTGGTTCAATCAGGTGTTCTGGCAATGGGTAGAGGCTCAAAGTCAATCACCGAAAAAGTTTTAAAGTAAGAATTTCAAAAATCTAAACAGGCTTCAACAAAAAGAAAACAAGGAGAAACAAAGTGGCTGAAATCTTTTATGACAAGGATGCAGACCTTTCGATCATTCAGGGTCGCAAAGTTGCAGTTCTTGGCTATGGTTCACAGGGACACGCACACTCACTAAACCTGAAGGACTCAGGCGTAGATGTAGTTGTTGGTCTTCCTGCAACTTCAAAGTCAAAGGCAAAGGCAGAAGCTGCTGGCCTAAAGGTACTTACCCCAGCTGAAGCTTCGGCATGGGCAGACGTAATCGTGGTGCTGGCACCAGACCCACGCCAGCGCGACCTTTACAACCAGGACATCGAGCCAAACCTAACCGCAGGCAAGGCACTTGTTTTCGGTCACGGTTTTGCAATTCGTTTTGGTTACATCACCGCTCCTGAGGGCGTTGACGTATTCCTAGTTGCTCCAAAGGGCCCTGGCCACTTGGTTCGTCGCGAGTACGAGGGTGGTCGTGGTGTTCCAAACCTTATTGCGATTCACCAGAACGCGACCGGTTCAGCTTTCGAGCTAGGCCTTTCATACTCAAAGGCAATCGGTGGTACCCGTGCGGGAACCATCAAGACCACTTTCGCTGAAGAGACTGAGACTGACTTGTTCGGTGAGCAGGCTGTTCTTTGTGGTGGAGCTTCACAGCTAATCCAGTACGGTTTCGAAACTCTAACCGAGGCCGGTTACCAGCCTGAGGTTGCTTACTTCGAGGTTCTTCACGAGTTGAAGCTAATCGTTGACCTAATGTACGAGGGCGGAATCGCTAAACAGCGTTGGTCAGTTTCTGACACCGCTGAGTACGGCGACTACATCTCAGGTCCACGCGTAATTGGCCCAGAGGTTAAGGAGCGCATGCGCGATGTTCTAACCGATATCCAGGACGGCACCTTCGCAAAGCGTTTCGTTGCAGACCAGGATGCAGGTGCTCCAGAGTTCCTAGCGCTACGCGCAAAGGGTGAGGCTCACCCAATCGAGGCAGTAGGCCGCACCTTGCGCAAGCTGTTCTCATGGATCAAGAACGCAGATGACTACCAGGAAGGTGTTGCTGCTCGCTAAGCGAACACAGCCAGCCTTAGTTTTCTTTAGAAAGGCACCCCACCAACAAGGCGGGGTGCCTTTTCTTATTGGCTAGAATTAGGGGAGTACCTCGTCGCCGTCGCCGCGGGCAACCATTCCACCACCAATCAAGGACTTCAAATTGTCTAAGCCAGTAGTACTAATTGCCGAAGAGCTATCACCGGCAACCGTTGAGGCCCTAGGTCCAGATTTCGACGTCGTAAACGTAGACGGAACAGACCGTGCAGCGTTGCTAAAGGCTCTTGCCAACGCAGACGCAATCTTGGTTCGTTCGGCTACTCAGGTAGATGCCGAGGCAATTGCCGCAGCACCAAAGCTAAAGGTTGTTGCTCGTGCCGGTGTTGGTCTAGACAACGTAGACATCAAGGCAGCAACTACCGCCGGTGTCATGGTGGTAAACGCGCCAACTTCAAACGTAGTTTCAGCAGCTGAGCTTGCAATTGCCCAGATGCTTGGACTTGCACGTCACATTCCAGATGCCAATGCATCATTGAAGCGCGATGAATGGAAACGCTCACAGTTCACCGGTGTTGAGCTCTACGAAAAGACTGTGGGTATCGTGGGCCTTGGCCGCATTGGTGGACTTGTTGCTGCTCGTCTTGCTGGCTTTGGTGTTGAACTAATTGGTTATGACCCATATATCACTCCTGCACGCGCAGAGCAGATGGGTGTGAAGCTTGCCACCCTTGAAGAAGTAATGAAGCAGTCAGACTTCATCACCATTCACATCCCAAAAACTCCTGAGACCACCGGCATGATCGGTGAAGCACAGTTCAAGATCGCCAAGCCAAACTTGCGCATCGTTAACTGCTCACGCGGTGGAATCATCGATGAAGAAGCCCTGTTCAAGGCGCTAAGCACCAACCAGATTGCCGGTGCCGGTCTAGATGTATTCGTTAACGAACCACCTAAGGGTTCACCGCTACTTGGCTTGCCAAACATTTTGGTTACTCCGCACCTTGGAGCATCAACTGATGAGGCGCAGGAGAAAGCTGGTATCTCAGTTGCCAAGTCAGTTCGACTGGCGCTCGCAGGAGATCTAGTTCCTGATGCAGTGAACGTTGCCGGTGGAAACATCGACGCTTCTGTAAAACCTGGCATCGCGCTGATCGAAAAGCTTGGTCAGGTGCTGTTCGGAATTTCTGGTGGATCTGTTTCTGCAATTGAGGTCGAGGTTCGCGGTGAGATTGCTGCGCACGATGTATCGGTGTTGAAGCTTGCCGGTCTAAAGGGTTTCTTCCAGAACGCAGTTACCGAGCAAGTTTCATACGTGAACGCTCCACTAATGGCAGAGCAGCGAGGCATTGACGTGAAGCTAACCGTTGACGCCAAGTCAGACGAGTACCGCAACGTCACCACAATCAAGGCAACCCTAACCGATGGCACTAGCGCATCTGTTTCTGGCACCGTGATTGGTCCAAAGCTGCACCAGAAGATTGTGAACATCAACGGGTACGACGTGGAGCTTGGTCTAGCCGAGCACCTAGTGCTAATGGTTTACGCAGACCGTCCGGGAATCGTTGCGGTTTACGGCAAGGCTTTTGCAGATGCCAACATCAACATTGCAGCAATGCAGATTGCTCGTCAGCAAAAGGGTGGCAAGGCGCTATCGGTAATTACAGTTGACTCACCGGTAGATGCAGCCGTGCTTGAAGAAGTGCGCGTTGCCATCAAGGCAGACGTCATGAAGGCAATCGACATCCTCGGTTAATTCCGAAACCAATCAAAGGAAAATCAATGGCTCTAATTCTTGATGTACGTACCCCAGCCGAAGTTGCCGAGGGTCACCTAGAGGGCGCACTATTTGTTGACTTCTTGGCCGATGACTTTCGCGACAAGGTTGTTGAACTAGATAAGTCTGCTGACTACGTCGTGCACTGCCGTTCGGGAAACCGTTCTGGCCAGGCAGTAGTAATCATGGCTGAGCTTGGTTTCACCGGTGAGCTAGTAAACGGTGGCGGTCTTGAAGACGCAGCTGCTTCAACTGGCCTTTCAATCGTTAAATAATTCAGCGCTGAGTCATCACGATGATTGATTCGTCCTACTGGGACGCCAAGTATGACGTCGACAATTTCATTTACACCAAAGACGTCAATCGATTCGTCAAGGAATACTGCGAACCGCTAATTGAAAAAATTGGAAAGACCGGAAAAGTAATTGACCTTGCCGGCGGCGAAGGTCGTAACTCAGTTTGGTTCGCCGAGCACGGTTGGCAAGCGGAAAACATCGATTTCTCTGGCAAAGCGCTAACCAAATTCTTGACATTTGCCGAAGAGCGCGGCGTTAGCGAACTTTGTTTCGCCAATCGCGCCGATGCCACCGGATTTGAATCGGTTTTGATGCCAGTAGACATTGGTGTTTGCGCCTACCTACAAATTCCACAACCAGATCTTTTTGATGCCCTCGATAACTTGATCGAAAACATTAAGCGCGGGGGATACCTAATGGGTGTCTGGCACGCTCGCGAAAATCTAGTTGAGGGCTTCGGCGGTCCGCAAGATCCAGCCGTGCTACCAACCGCCAGCGAACTGCGCGAATTCTTGGGACAGTTTCCGCTTGAGATTGAGTTTCTAGGAAACCGCGATGGTCAGGTGCAAACCAAAGAGGGCTTGAAGCCTTCAACCACCCTGGTGCTGCTAGCCAAGCTGGTTTAGCCATAAAGGCCGTGCTTTAGCGATAAACTCGGTAAAAATAAGAGCACTGGGAGCTTCAATTGACGCGTGAATACAAGATTGCCGTTATCGGTGGCGATGGCATTGGTCCGGAAGTCACCTCAATTGCTCTCGAGGCAATTCGTCGCGTAACCGCCGGCTCTGGTGTTGAATTCAAAACCACTGAGTTTGATCTTGGCGCGCGCCGCTACCTTGCTACCGGCGAGACCCTTACAGACACCGATATGGAATCGCTGAAGCAGCACGACGCAATTTTGCTTGGTGCAATCGGTGACCCAAAGGTTCCATCTGGCGTGCTTGAGCGTCAGTTGCTTCTGAAGCTTCGTTTTTCTTTTGACCACTACGTAAACCTGCGCCCAACCAAGTTGTACCCGGGTGTGATTAGCCCGCTTGCCGATCCGGGCAAGGTTGATTTTGTAGTTGTTCGCGAAGGCACCGAGGGTCCTTACGTCGGCAATGGCGGAGCAATTCGCGTTGGTACTCCAAACGAAGTAGCAAACGAGGTTTCAGTAAACACCGCTTTTGGTGTTGAGCGTCTAGTGCGTTACGCGTTTGAGCTTGCCTCTACTCGCGACCGCAAGAAAGTAACTCTGGTTCATAAGCACAACGTGTTGGTGCACGCCGGGTGGTTGTGGCAGAACACCGTGAACAAGGTTGCCGAGGAATTCCCGGCAATTAAGCACGACTATCTACACATTGATGCGGCAACTATTTTCATGGTTACCGATCCAGAACGTTTTGACGTTATCGTCACCGACAATTTGTTTGGTGACATCATCACAGACCTTGCCGCCGCAATCGGTGGCGGAATTGGGTTGGGCGCATCGGGAAACATCAACCCAGACGGCGCATTCCCAAGCATGTTTGAACCGGTACATGGTTCAGCTCCTGACATCGCTGGAAAAAATATTGCAGATCCAACTGCAGCAATTCTTTCGGCAGCGTTGTTGCTAGAACACCTGAAGAACCCGGTGGCAGCAGCACGCATTGAAAACGCAGTAGCAGCTGACCTTGCCACTCGTGGCGACAAGAAGCGTTCAACTCAAGAAGTTGCCGAAAGCATTTTCGCTCTTCTCTAAAGATCCAAGAAAGTAGCAGATCATGGCCGATCTAAAGTTTGAAGTAATTCGCAACTCGAATCCAAAGCCGGACGCTGAGCGCGAAGAAATTCTGAAGGCTCCCGTTTTTGGCGCAAACCTAACCGATCACCAAGTGGTTGTGGTGTGGGAGAAAGACAAGGGCTGGCACTCGGCTCAGGTAATTCCTTACGGCCCAATCATGATGGACCCATCGGCAGCGGTGCTGCACTATGGCCAGGAAATCTTCGAAGGCATCAAGGCCTATCGTCACAAAGATGGTTCAATCTGGACCTTCCGACCAGAGGCAAATGCCAAGCGCCTACAGAAATCTGCACACCGAATGGCATTGCCGGAACTACCAACAGAAATTTTCGTTGAGTCACTTCGTCAGCTGATCGCAGTTGATGGCGCGTGGGTTCCAGAGCCAGTGAATGAGAAGACGCTTTACATTCGCCCGTTCGAGATCGCTGCAGAAAACTTCCTGGGTGTGCGTGCTGCACACCGCGCCGAGTACCGAGTGATTGCATCGCCGGTTGGTCCTTACTTCACAGGTGGATTAAAGCCGGTATCGATTTGGATTGCACTTGATTCATCACGCGCTGGAAAGCACGGAACCGGTGAAGCTAAGACGGGCGGAAACTACGCGGCCTCACTCTTGGCTCAGAACGAGGGCTACGAGAACGGTTGCTCACAGGTAATGTTCCTTGATGCTGAGTCAGCCACCTACATTGAAGAGCTAGGCGGTATGAATCTCTTCTTCGTTTACAAGGATGGCCACGTTGCTACTCCGTCGCTTGACGGCACAATTCTTCGCGGGATTACTCGCGATTCTGTCATTCAACTAATTAAGGACCGCGGCCTTAAGGTAGAGGAACGCAAGATCACCCTTGACGAAGTAAAGGCTGGAATCACCGGTGGCGAAATCGTTGAAGTATTTGCGTGTGGCACCGCGGCGGTAATCACACCGATAGGCCAGTTCAAGTCACGCGAGGGCAACATAGGTAACGCCGATAGCGAGCCTGGTGAATTGACAGCAAGCCTGCGCGCAGAGCTAACCGGTATTCAGTACGGAACGGTAGAAGACCGTCACGGCTGGATGCTTAAACTTGCCGATTAATAGAAAGCTCCCAAAATGCGCATTGCGCGATTTAGTTTGAACGGTGAACCAAAGTTCGGCATCCTTGATGGCCCAGAGCTTGTTGTCCTAAAGGGCCATCCACTTGTCCAGGGCTACGACACCACTGGCGATCGAGTTCCGCTAAAGGACGTCAAGTTGTTGGCGCCAACTATTCCTTCAAAAATAGTTTGCATCGGAAAGAACTACGCCGATCATGTCGCAGAAATGGGTCGCGAGGTAAATCCCGAACCAACAATATTTTTCAAGCCGTCTTCATCGATTATTGGTCCAGGTGATTCCATCGTGCTGCCGATGCAAAGCCAACGCGTTGAGCTAGAAGTCGAATTGGCAATTGTGATCGGGCAAATTACTCGTGGAGTAACTGAAAATGATGCGCTTGGGCATGTGTGGGGTTTCACAATCGCCAACGATGTGACAGCTCGTGACTTGCAGGCAACTGATGATCAGTGGGCAAGGGCAAAGGGCTTTGATACTTTCTGCCCGCTTGGACCATGGATAGAAACCGACTTCATGCCAGATGGACAAATTGTCGAGAGCCGCATCGATGGCGAGACAAAACAGCAGGCTTCAATTGATTTAATGTTGCACAATGTTCCAAAAATCATTTCTTATGTAAGTCAGAATATGACACTGTTACCGGGTGACGTCATTCTGACAGGAACCCCCGCAGGAATATCACAAATTTCTTCCGGCCAAATTGTGGAGTGTGAAGTAGAGGGCATTGGAACCTTGCTGAATCCTGTTCTTTAGAGCCTTCCTTTAGACTGGTGTGATTATGTCTTCAATTACCGCGCCATTTAGCACCGCAACCGGACCTGACGTCAAGGTTCGTTTCTGCCCGTCACCAACCGGAACTCCGCACGTGGGACTAATTCGCACCGCGTTGTTCAACTGGGCATACGCGCGTCACACCGGTGGGCAGTTCTTGTTCCGAATTGAAGACACCGATGCCGAACGCGACAGCGAAGAGTCATTCGATCAAATTCTTGATGCCCTCAGCTGGCTAGGTCTTAACTGGGACGAAGGCGTGAATGTTGGTGGACCTGCCGAACCGTATCGCCAGAGCGAGCGCGGTCACATTTACCAAGAGGTAATCGAAAAACTTAAGGCATCTGGCCACATCTACGAAAGCTACTTAACCGGCGAAGAAATTGACGAGCGCAACAAAGCCGCTGGTCGTGCCGTTCAGCTTGGCTACGACAATTCAGAGCGTGACCTAACCGATGAACAGCGTGCAACATACCGTGCCGAGGGTCGTAGCCCAGCACTTCGTTTGCGTGTACCAGAAGTAGACATCACCTTCACAGATTTAGTGCGCGGTGAAATCACATTCCCTGCCGGTTCGTTCCCTGACTTCGTTGTGGTTCGTCCAAATGGTCAGCCGCTTTACACTTTGGTTAACCCGGTTGACGATGCACTGATGGGTGTAACCCACGTGCTTCGTGGCGAAGACCTGTTGTCATCGACACCTCGTCAGATCGCGCTCTACAACGCAATGTACGAGGCTGGCATCACCCAGTTCATTCCCCAGTTTGGCCACTTGCCATACGTAATGGGTGAGGGCAATAAAAAGCTTTCTAAGCGAGACCCTCAGGCAAATCTTTTCCACCACCGCGATCGCGGCTTCATACCTGAAGGCCTGTTGAATTATCTTGCCTTGCTTGGTTGGGGATTGAGCGCGGATCAAGACATCTTCACAATGGATGAATTGGCCGCAGCATTTGACGTGAAGAATGTGAATCCAAACCCGGCACGCTTCGACCAGAAGAAGGCTGACGCAATCAACGCGGCACACATTCGTCTGCTTAGCGCCGAAGACTTCAAGTCACGATTGCTGCCTTACCTGCAGAGCGCCGGGGTAGTGGGCTCAACTCTCACCGCAGACGAGCAGGCAATTCTTGACGCCGCAGCTCCACTAATTCAAGAGCGCCTAGTCGTGCTTAGCGAGGCGCCAGATCTCCTTAGCTTCTTGTTCAAGAGCGCTGATCAAATTTCAATAGACACCGATGCGCTTGACGGCATGCCAGAAAACGTAGCTGAAGTATTGACTACCGCAATCTCTGCACTGCAGGGTATCGGTGAAAATGAATTCAAGACAGAGCCAGTGCAGGCAGCGTTAAATCACGCGCTGATTGAAGTGCTTGGACTAAAGCCACGCTTTGCATTTGGTCCGCTGCGCACCGCAATTTCTGGTCGACGAATTTCACCACCGCTATTCGAATCAATGGAAATCCTTGGTAAGACTGAGACCATTGCTCGCCTACAGGCGTTTGCTCGCACCGTCTAGCGCAGGTAAGATGGTAAATCGAGCCCTCGGGCTCGGCAGTACCTTGGGGTATGGTGTAATTGGCAACACGGAGGTTTCTGGTACCTTTGTTCTTGGTTCGAGTCCAGGTACCCCAGCAAGTTTTTCCAAAAACAGTCGATTCTTCGACTGTTTTTCTGCTTAA
>CAZWHL010000032.1:1646-4364 GCA_964633625.1 uncultured Rhodoluna sp. | reverse complement strand
GTGCTTTCGCCAGGTAACAGGTATTCAAATTTCCCACCGCCGGCTTCAACCACTTGCTTCACACGACCATTGTTTAGTTCGTGTCCAATTTCACTGAGGTGCACATTGTGGGTAGCGAAACAACGCTTTGGTTTGACTGCTGCCACAAAATCCATCACATCGCTGATTTTTAGCCAAGGTGCAGACGTCGGGCAAGCCAGAATAGCAACCTCACGATCCGGCTTGGTATAGCTGTCGCCCGGGTAATACAAAGAGTCGTTCACCATGACACCGCAGTTTTGCAATAGCGGAATTGATCGGTGAATTTCGGCATGTAAGTCACCAAAGAATTCCAGAGTAAAACCAGCGTCGGTGTAGAAATCACCGTGATGCACAGGCGTAGTTTGGTAACCATCGAGGCGCTTGCAAACTTCATCGGTGCCGTAGATTCTTGCACCCGGGTTACTTTGCAAAATGAGATCAAGCTGGGCCTCGTTGCAGTGATCATCGTGCATGTGGGTGATGACGATACCAACAACATTCTCTAGTGAATCTATTGGGCGGGTGTAGGCACCCGGGTCAATTACGACTCGTTTACCTTGATTTTCTAGAACCAGGCACGCGTGCTCATACTTGGTGATCTGCATAGGTTTATTCTGCCTTAGGTTTGTGCCTTAAGATTTTGGTGTGGGGAACGAACAATCTTCAGGCAAAATCGGGGCTAGAACCCTAAACAGAGCGCACGCTCTGGGGCTGAAGATTGTAGATCCCGCTCAATTTGAACTTGCAGCGGATGTTGAAGTTGTGCTTTTCAACAAATCCGGAACGCTTACCGCACCGATTCGCCGCGTGGTGAAATCACGACTTGCTTACAACTCACCGTTAACTCTGCAGAGCGATCTTTTGGCATTAGCGGCCGGCATAGAGGCGCATATTGATCACCCAATTGCCACCTCAATCGTTGAAGAAGCAGAACGACAAAACCTGCAACTGCCAAATGTGGTTGATGCAAGATCCATCCCCGGCCAAGGTGCTACGGGGGTGCTTGAAGGCGAAGCAATTTTCGTTGGTGGCCCGGCACTTCTGACCGCAAAAAATATTCCCATTTATGTAGACGACCTCGTGCGCTCTGACTCGGCAAATCAACTTGGTCACACGGTGATTTACGTGGTGCAAAATGGTCAGCTACTTGGCATGATCGAGCTAAGTGAGACTGTTTTGCCAGAGGCAGCCGAATTGGTGAACGCTTTTCACGCTCGCAAGATTCGAGTGGCAATGATTACCGGTGATGCCACCGGTGTTGCCCAGCACGTTGCCAAGCAACTAAACATTGCCGAGGTCTTTGCCGAAATCGCACCTAATCGCAAGGCTGATGTGGTTCGCAAACTTAAATCCGATGGATCAAGGGTTGCCTTTGTTGGTCGATTAGAGAATGACGGACTGGCGCTTGCGGAAGCTCAAATTGGAATTGCTGTTAATTCTGACGGCAGCACGAATTCCACTGCAGCCGGGTTGCACCTTAGCGGAAGCGGTATGGCAGATGCGCTGAAGGTCATTTTGCTCTCTAAACGAGCCAAGTCTGCAAACACTCAAAAGGTGATCACAATTTTTGCTGCGGCAATTTTCGTACTTGGCGTGGTTGTCGTTTTGATTAGTCCTAGATAGTAATAAACGAATGAAAAGAATTGGCGTAATCATTAATCCCGCTGCTGGAAACGGTGCCGGCAAAATCGAGGGCGAAAAAGTTATCACAGAGCTCCAACGTGAGACAGAAGTTCTTGATCTAACTGGAAATTCCCTTTCCGACAGCCGCGCCAAAGCTAAGGCCGCAATTGACGACCTGCTGATCGATGGCCTGGTTGTGGTAGGCGGCGACGGGATGGCACACCTTGGAATCAATTTATGTGCTGATGCCGATTTGCCGCTTGGCATTGTTGCAGCCGGAACCGGAAACGATGCAGCCCGAGCGCTTGGGTTGCCAATCGGTGATGCAATTGCCGGTGCTCGCGTGGTGCTCAATAATTTGCGCCAACCTCGGCAAGTGGATCTAGTTCGCGCCGAGAGCACTCAGGGTGGCTTCTGGTATTTCGGGAGTCTGTCTGTTGACTTTGTTGCTCTGGTAAATCAGCGAGCAAATTCTTGGAAGTGGCCCAAGGGGCCAAGCCGCTACAAGTGGGCAATGGTCGCCGAGCTAGCCGCCTTCAAGCCAATCAAATATCAGGCCGTTATCGACGGCGTGGAAAAAGAATTTGAGGCGATGCTGTGCTCGATCGGAAACTCTCCATTCTTTGGTGGCGGAATGAAGGTTGCACCAAAGGCCAAAATTGATGATGGCCTGTTGGATATTTTTATTGTCAACAAGATTTCGCGATTCGAATTGCTAAAGGTTTTCCCAAGGGTTTACAGCGGAGATCACGTTACCCACCCGGCGGTGGAATTCATAACGGCAAAGAAAATAACCTTGAATACCCAAACTCATATGCCGGCATTTTCTGATGGCGAACCGGTTGGTTCCGCACCGGTGACTGCGCAGATTGCTCCCGGTGCCCTCAGGGTATACGCAACTAGCGCCCGCCAGTCATCGGTGGCATAATAGACAGGTTGCTCTAAAGGTCCCATCGTTTAGCGGCCTAGGACACCGCCCTCTCACGGCGGCAGCACGGGTTCAAATCCCGTTGGGATCACGAATCTCCCTCTCGATGACTTGTCTCGGGAGGGAGTTTTTATTTAACCCTTGCG
>CAZWHL010000032.1:0-1546 GCA_964633625.1 uncultured Rhodoluna sp. | reverse complement strand
ACGCGACCGATTTTGTCTGACAACCAGCCAAAGATTGGCGAAAACGCATACATTCCGGCGATGTGCAGGCTAATGGTGAAACCAACCACCACCAGGTCAAAACCCATACCCTTCATGTGTATCGGGGTCATCGACATCACTGACACCATCACCATGTGACTGAGCGCGATTGAGGTGATTGCCAAAGCAGCTAACGGATATTTACGCAGCGTGGCAATTGCGGTAGCGAATGAGGTCTTACCCTTGATCTTGGCCGCGTTCAAATCTTTGGCAACCAACAGCGGATCTGGGCGAAGACCAAACCAGAAAACCGATGTCGCTGCGATTTGCGAAAGAATCGTGAACAAAAACGGTCCGGTCATTGGTGGCAGGTGCAGTGCGTGGCCAACGATCTCGCCAGGCCCAAACATGTTTGGCCCAATTACCGCACCAAAGGTTGTAGCCCAAACCACCACCGATAGGTCTCGACCGGTTGAACGATTTGAAGGCAAGTCAGTCGCCGCGAATCGCGCCTGCAGGCCAACTGCGGAACCTGCCCCCAGCAAGAACAGCGCAATTAGAAGTAGTGGGAACCATTCAACAATTGCCGAAGTAATTACTAAGACAGCACCAGTGATTGCCAAAGCCGCTCCGGTGGCAAGCGCCACGCGACGACCGCGAGCAAAAGCTAGTCGGGCAAGTGGAATTGCCCAGCTGGCTGCACCCAGGGTGCTGAAAGTTGCGGCCGATCCGGCCCAAGCCGGTGAGCCAGATAGGTGGGCCGCCAACAACGAACCAATTGACAGCGTGGAACCAAGCCCAAACCCCGATAACACCTGACCCGCGGTAAGTACCTTGATGGTGCGTTTTTGCAGGAAATCCAAGCCAGTAGTGGTCATCTGGCCAGCCTATACCGCTGCAATCTAGGCACACCCACGGTAAACTTGGGGTTCGATCATTTTGAGGTGTTTATGACAGCTAAGCCGCTGACTCTGGCTGAAAAAGTATGGAATGACCATTTGGTCGCCAAGGGCGAAAATGGCTCACCAGACCTGCTTTACATTGATCTACACCTCGTACACGAGGTCACCAGTCCACAAGCTTTCGACGGTTTGCGTCTTGCCGGTCGCCAGGTGCGCCGCCCGGACCTAACCATCGCCACTGAAGATCACAACACCCCAACCTGGGACATCGATAAGCCAATCGCCGATCCGACCAGTCGCACTCAGATTGAGGCGCTGCGCAGCAACGCCAAGGAATTTGGTATTCGAATTCACTCACTGGGTGACATTGATCAGGGAATCGTTCACGTGGTTGGCCCACAGCTTGGTCTAACCATGCCGGGCATCACCGTTGTTTGCGGTGATTCGCACACTTCAACTCACGGAGCCTTTGGTGCACTTGCCATGGGTATTGGAACCAGCGAGGTAGAGCACGTTCTTGCAACCCAGACTCTTCCGCTAAAACCGTTCAAGACCATGGCAATCAACGTCGAGGGAACCCTGCGTCCAGGCGTTACCGCAAAAGACATCATTCTTGCCGTGATTGCAAAGATCGGCACCGGCGG
>CAZWHL010000031.1:12678-17550 GCA_964633625.1 uncultured Rhodoluna sp. | reverse complement strand
TCTTGTGAACTTCAAGTTCTGGATCACTCAGCAGCGGAAAGTTTAGGTCCTGGTTCTCTTTGAACTTCAGCAACTTGGCTGGGGCATCAGGGCTAATGCCAAGTACGGTGTAGCCGGCTTTTTTGAATGGGTTCAGGTTGTCGTTGAAGTCACAGGCTTCCTTGGTGCAGCCCGGGGTAGAAGCAGCAGGGTAGAAGTACAAGATGACCTTGTGGCCCTTGTAATCGGCAAGGGAAACTTTCTTGCCGTCTTGATCTAGGACCTTGAAACTAGGCGCTTTTGCGCCTTCTTCTAGCTGTACTTGAGCGCTCATATCTCCAGTCTAGAGCCCAAGTTCAGGCTAAGACGGAGGCTAGGTTTGTGCTAAAGTTTTATCTCGTTGCGCTGTTTCAGCGTGATTCGCGCCTCTAGCTCAATCGGCAGAGCAACTGACTCTTAATCAGTGGGTTCCGGGTTCAAGTCCCGGGGGGCGCACGAAATCCCAGTTTCTTCTCACGAGAGCTGGGATTTTCTAATTTTGCGCCTTACTCGAAAGGCCCTTTTTCAATTTCATGCGTAGGCTTTTTGCATGACAAGTCTTAGCCGAATTCTTTACGGTGCAGCGTATTACAACGAGTATCACCAAGCCAAAATCACAGATGAAAATGGTGTTGAGATTGCGGCGCGCACCGACGAAGACTTCCGTCTGATGCGGGAGGCTGGGCTGAACGTGATTCGTGTGGGTGAATCAGTATGGCAAAAATGGGAGCCTACTCAGGGTGAGTTTAACTTGAGCTGGCTCCAGCCGATTCTTGATCGAGCACAGGAAAACGACATTTCGGTCATTATTGGAACCCCAACCTACGCACTTCCAAGATGGGTTTATCTTAAATATCCTGAAGTTATTGCGCACCGAGCCACGGGGGTTCCGATTCCATTTGGTCACCGACAAAATGGTGACTACTCGAGCGAAAAATTCCGCACGCTTTGTGAACCTGTAATTCGGAAAATTGTAAGTCGCTATGCCAATCACCCGGCTGTAATCGGTTGGCAAGTTGACAACGAACCGGGTGCTGAACTTTTACATAATGATGGAGTTTTTGAATCTTTCGTAAGAGGACTAGAAGCAGAATATGGATCCATCGAATCCTTAAACTCAGAGTGGGGATTAACGTATTGGTCTCATGCGCTTTCCGCTTTTGATGAACTTTGGCGTCCAGAGGGAAATACTAATCCAAGCTATCTACTCGCCTGGCGTAAACATCAGGCAAAAATAACAAATCAGTTTTTACAATGGCAACGTGAACTCGTTCGATCACTAATTCCAGCGGGGCAATTCATTACAACTTGCGTAGCACTCAATCGATCCGGCATGGATAATTACACAATTGGCGAGTCCCTCGATGTGACTTCAGTGAATGTTTATTATGCAAGCCAGGATGGCTTACAGTACCCAACTAGAAATCGCGAATTGGGAGAGGAGATGCCAGCTCCGGTTTGGGTACCGCTTAGTGGCGCCAGCGCATTGAACCTAGTTTGTGATATTTCCAGGGGTATAAAGCAAAGCAACTTCTTTGTGACTGAAACAAACGGTTCTTCAATTTCCCAGGGGTCTGCCATGGCGGCATTCCCTCACTATCCAGGGCAATTTAAACAAGTGGCATTAAACATGGTTTCTCGCGGTGCTGAGCTAGTTGAATACTGGCACTGGCACACTTTGCCTTTCGGGATTGAGAATCACTGGGGAGGCGTACTACCTCACAGTCTTGAGTCCGGTAGAACTTACGAAGCGTTCTCTGAAACAGCAAAGGCTTTAGAAAGTATCTCTGCGATTGGAAAATTGCAGCCGGCCGCGGAAGTAGCGTTTGTTGTTAGCACTTCATCCCGGTGGGCTTTTGAATATCAGGGCCCATTGCGTCAACCTAACGGTCTCGTCGATCCCCTAAGTTACGACAAGACAATGCAGTCCGTTTATGAAATCGCTTATTCCAACGACCTGGGTGTTCAAGTTTATGGAGATAACCAACTTCCCATTTTCTCCGATGTGAATGAATTTGTGGCTCGGCATCCGCTTATGATTTTGCACAGTGTCTATGTCGTTGAGAACGAAGTTTTGGCATTTGCTAGATCTTATGCAGCTGCTGGTGGCCATCTGCTCATCTCACCTCGTACCGGATATGCGAATCCAAATGGTCTGATTCGGTCAACCAGCCAGCCAGCACAATTTACAGATTTGATTGGCACATACAGTGAATTCTCAAACCTCACAAAAAACATCCCGGCAGTTACGGAAAGTGGCGAAAGAGTCGGTTCCGGATATGGATGGATTGATGAGGTTGAACCACTCGACGGCGCCGATACTGAGCTTCGATTGGATCACCCGTTTTTTGGAAATTTCTCTGCGCTTACTAAAGTAAATCTTGGACATGGCACCATTAGGTATCTTGCCGTTTACCCTGACAATCAGTTAGCAAAATTTATAGGCTCGCTGTTGGCTAAAGAAATCAATTTTTTGCCCCAAGTGGTGAGCAACGCTGAAAGTGTAATTGTCAATAGAGCAAAAACTGCCGATGGTAAGAACGTTTACTTCGTTTTCAACTGGTCGTGGATACCAGCCAAAGTGACTTTGCTTGACGACCTGGACTTAGTTTTATCTGATGCTGACCCAGGTTTACTGGGGCCATGGGGATGCCAGGTTTTTATATCGAAGTAAAATTGTGTCAAGTCCACCTAGACTAAAAACATGAGTCTTCCAGCAAATCTTTCGATGGGTGCAGTAACCCTGCGCGTAGAAAATCTTGACCGCATGATTGCGTACTACCGTGATGCCGTTGGTCTAGATCTAATTTCCCAGGTTGCCGGTTCGGCGGTGCTTGGTCGCGGCAGCAACCCATCGCTGATTTTGGAACACGCGCCAGAGATGAAGCACGCCAGCGATAACCAGGCTGGCCTTTTTCACTCGGCATTTTTGTTCGATACCAAAGCACAGTTGGCTTACGCCGTCGCATCAGTTGCATCAAAGTATCCGGGTTCATTCACCGGTAGCGCGGACCACTTGGTGAGTGAGGCTTTTTATTTTGATGACCCAGAAAATAATGGTGTTGAGCTTTACTGGGACCGTGCCCGCACCGACTGGAGTTGGAAGCATGGCGAAATTGAGATGGGCACCTTTGGGCTAGACCCAAACGCGTACCTGCGCGACAACCTGCCAGAAAAAGTTGACGACACCGCATCGAACATCGGTCACGTGCACTTGAGCGTTGGCTCGATCGAGCAGGCGCAAGATTTTTATGTGAACAAACTTGGCTTTGACGTCACCATGAACTGGGGAGGCAGCGCATTATTTGTTAGTGCCGGCGGATACCACCACCACATGGCCATGAACATTTGGCGAAGCCGCGGTGCCGGATTGCGTCAGCCAACACTTGGTTTGCGCGATGTTTCTATTTTGCTTCCAGACACCGATGCCCTTGGCGCCGTTACCGAACGCCTAGAACACACCAAAGTTGCTGTGCGAAACGATGGCGAAACCATTCACCTTGATGACCCATGGGGTAACCAGGTCAGTCTGTCAGTTTCTAAATAACTAGTTTCTAAATAAAAACTTTCACTGATTCAACCAGTGCAGTTCCTGCGGTTGAAAGTTCATCTGCGGTGGTCTGGTGCGACAAGCTAAAACGAACCGCGGTCTGAGCAACCTCTGCAGGTACTCCAATTGCTATCAGCACATGTGATGGCTCATCGCTACCTGCTGCACAGGCAGAGCCACTTGAAACAATTACGTCTCGACGCTCAAGTTCAAGCAAGAGCGCTTCGCCACTTACACCTTCAAAAGTAAATGAAGCAATGTTTGGTGATCGGTCAGTTGGGTGACCAGTGAGTTTTGCATTCGGTAGTTGAGTAAGCACCTGCTCAATAAAGTCGTTGCGTAATTTTGAAACCCGCTGAGCTTCTGCATCAGATGCTGCAAGAGTAGAAAGCGCGGTGGCAATCGCAACCGCCCAAGCAACATTTTCTGTTCCAGAGCGAAGCCCACTTTCCTGGCCACCACCGTGAATTAGCGGCTCTGCGTGAGCCCCCGCCCGCAGCACCAAGACTCCGGTACCCTTTGGCGCTCCAAACTTGTGACCAGAAATGCTCAGCGCATCAACATCAAGTTTTTTGAGGTCAAGATCAACCCAGCCCACCGCTTGCACTGCATCGGTGTGGAAAAGCGCGCCTACTTGGTGGGCCGTAGCGGCAAGTTCAGCAACGTTGTGCAGCGTCCCGATTTCGTTGTTGGCAACCATCAGTGAAACCAGCGTGGTGTCTGGCCTTAGCGCCGCATCAAAATTTGTCACTGTACCAAATGCATCAAGAGTGACCCAAGTTGTTTCAAAACCGTGCACGCGCTCCAGGAACTCAATCGCCGACAGAACGGCCTCATGTTCGGTACGAGCGCTCACGATGTGCTTGCCGCGCGGATTGGCTAGGGCAAGGCCAATGATGGCAAGGTTATCGCTCTCAGTACCACCGGAGGTAAATGTGATTTCGCCAGGTCGTGCGTTGAAGAACTTCGCCACCGTTGCACGTGCATCTTCTAGCGCAACGTGACTGCGATGACCTAGTTCATGGGTGCTGGATGGATTGCCAAACTCGTTTGTCAACCATGGCCACGCAGCCTGAAGTGCCTCAGGCTTTACCGGGGTAGTGGCTGCATGGTCCAAATAAATCATGTCGAGATCAATCCTTAGTCGATCTTTACGTCAAGGCCAAGGTCCAGCGCGCGGGCACTGTGAGTAAGCGCGCCAACTGAAATCACATCAACGCCGGTCTTGGCAATATCGGCAACGGTGTTAAGGTTCACGCCACCTGATGCTTCTACAACACATTTACCACCGATAATCTCAACGC
>CAZWHL010000031.1:0-12578 GCA_964633625.1 uncultured Rhodoluna sp. | reverse complement strand
AGGTTCACGCCACCTGATGCTTCTACAACACATTTACCACCGATAATCTCAACGCCCCTTCGAAGATCTTCGAGATTGAAATTATCTAGCATGATGATGTCTACCTCGGCCGCAAGTACCGGAGGAATCTGGTCCAATCGGTCTACTTCAACTTCCAGTTTGATTCCAGCTGGTAGTTCGCTGCGCACTCGACGAAGTTCTGTGGTCAGGTCTTTGCCACCGCGAGTAAGCACCGCCAAATGATTGTCTTTTGCCATCACCTGATCGCTCAGTGAGAATCTGTGATTGCGACCGCCGCCATTCAAAACCGCCTGGCGTTCAAAGGCACGAAGATTAGGAGTTGTCTTTCGAGTATCAAGAATTGCCGCTTTAGTTCCAGCAACCTTGGCTACGTACTGCGCAGTGAGTGTTGCAATGCCGCACATGCGCTGGACAAAGTTTAAACCAATTCGTTCTGCGGTAAGCACCGCTCGTGCCGGTCCTGTAATTACTGCCAACTGCTGACCGGCAATGAATTTCTCACCATCAGCAATTTTCATTTCAACTTTTACGGTTGGGTCAGTGAGTTTGAAGGCGGCAATAAATACTTCTGCGCCGCTAAATACACCAGGTTCTCGTGCAGCGAGTTCGGCAACCGCGGTGGCATCGGCAGGAATCAAGTGTTTCGAGGTCACGTCGCCATTAGGTGCATCCTCGCGAAGCGCCGCACCAACAACATCGTTAATGATTTCTTGAGTCAGCATTACTTCTTCTTTCGAACAATGGTGATTGGCTTGGCCATGTTTGGGTTTGTCTCAGGGAAGTCCAAACGGTAGTGACCACCACGTGACTCTTCGCGAGCCAGTGCTGAGGCGGTCACCGCACGAGAGAGCAGCAATAGGTTGGCGTCTTCCCAGTCTGTGAACAAGCGGTTTTCAACATTTGCCGAACGCCATTTTTCCAGTTCATCGCGGGTGGCATTCAACTGGTCACGAGTTCTAGCCAAACCAACCTTGTCCCACATCAAAGTCTGCAACTCAACACGGTCAACAACGTTCAAATCCGTTTGTGGTGCTCGATCGGCCTCGTCTTCGAGCTCAATTACGCTCAGCAGTCCGCTGTCTTTCCAACGAACCGATGCCGCTTGCTCTGGCCACGCCTCATCAAGCACCTGAACTGCACGACGTGAGAAAACGATTGATTCCAATAGGGAGTTCGAGGCTAGGCGGTTAGCTCCGTGTGCACCGTTGCAACCAGCTTCACCAACTGCGAACAATCCCTTCACCGATGTGCGACCCCAGGTATCGCTGGCGATTCCACCCATCCAATAGTGCGCGGCAGGAGTCACCGGGATTGGGTTCTTGCCCCAATCCAAACCGTAAGCGCGCGTGGTCTTGCTTATGCTCGGGAAACGCTTGTTCAAAAAGTCACCACCAAGTGCGGTTGCATCTAGCAGCACCGGCTGACCACCCTGCGAGAGCATCTCTGCCTGAATACCTCTTGCCACCACATCGCGCGGTGCAAGTTCGGCAAGCGGGTGAATCTTTTTCATAAAGCGTTCGCCCTTGTTGTTGATCAAGACCGCACCATCGCCACGAACAGCCTCTGAGATCAAAAACGAGCCCGGCACGGCAAGAGCAGTTGGGTGGAACTGATAAAACTCAACGTCGGCAAGTTCTGCTCCGGCACGGAATGCCGCGGCTACACCATCACCGGTGGTCACACTTGGGTTTGTGGTGTGACGATAAAGCTGACCCGCACCACCGCTAGCAATAATTACCGCGTCTGCTTCAACAAAGTGCTTTCCGGATGAATCTAGTAACCAAACGCCAATGACCGCACCGTCTTTGACTTCGAAGTCAACGACAAAGGTGTACTCGTGAATCTTTGCCGCGGTCTCGCGCAGAGTCTGCACCAAGGCTTGACTGATGTCGGCTCCAGTTGTGTCGCCACCAGCGTGCAAAATGCGAGCGTGTGAGTGAGCAGCTTCTAAGCCAAGAGCATATTTTGCGCCCTGCTTATCGAAGTCCACACCAAAGCGAATCAAATCGTTGATGCGGTCGGGTCCTTCTTTGCAAAGAACTTCAACAGCAGGCTCGTAGCAATAATTTGCGCCCGCAGAAAGTGTGTCGGCGATATGTTCTGCAACCGAATCCTCATCAGTAGTTACAGCGGCAATTCCGCCTTGTGCGTAGTGAGTGTTACTTTCGGCCAGATTTGATTTTGTGACCAGCACAACCTCGTGGGTGCGACTAGCCTCTACAGCGGCAATTAGCCCGGCAACACCGCTACCAATAACTACAAGTTTTTTCATTAGAGCGGCTTCGCTGCCAACATTCTTTCTAGAGCGATCGCAGCTGTCTGGCTAACTTTTGCATCCACTTTGATTTGGTTAACCACTTCACCAGCAACCAGGCGCTCTAGCACCCAGGCAAGATAACCAGGGTGAATTCGATACATGGTTGAACAAGGGCAGACCACTGGGTCAAGGCAGAAGATCGTGTGCTGTGGGTATTGCGCAGCAAGACGCTGAACCATGTTTACCTCGGTGCCAATTGCAAACGTGGTTGGTTCTGTTGCAGCCTCAACGGCCTTGCGAATGTAATCGGTTGAACCGTATTCGTCAGCCGCGTCAACCACATCCATTGGGCATTCCGGGTGCACAATCACGCGAACACCAGGGAATTCGGCGCGAGCTTTTTCAATTTGGCCAACGTTGAAGCGCTTGTGCACAGAACAGAAACCATTCCAAAGAATTACCTTTGAATCCATTAGCTGCTCGGCGGTGTTGCCACCAAGTGCCTTGCGGCCGTGCCACAGCGGCATCTGCTCAAGCGATACACCCATAGCCTTTGCGGTGTTGCGGCCCAGGTGCTGATCAGGGAAGAACAGCACGCGCTGTCCACGTTCGAAGGCCCACTTCAAAACAATCTCAGCGTTTGAAGAAGTACAAACGATTCCGCCATTCTCGCCACAGAATCCCTTTAAGGCTGCCGATGAGTTCATATAGGTAACCGGAATAATCGGCTGGCGACCATTTGCATCAGGTTCGTTGCCAAAGAGTGCGGTCAGTTCGTCCCAGCACTGAGTAACTGAATCAATGTCAGCCATGTCAGCCATTGAGCAGCCGGCAGCAAGGTTCGGCAGAATCACTGCTTGGTTATCTGCAGAAAGAATGTCTGCGGTCTCGGCCATAAAGTGCACGCCACAGAACACAATTGCTTCTGCCTCTGGGTGTGCCTTAGCTGCGTTCGCCAATTGGAACGAGTCACCTAGATAATCGGCGTGCTGAACAATTTCATCGCGCTGATAGAAGTGACCAAGAATCACAACTTTGTCGCCAAGGGTTTCTTTGGCCGCACGGATGCGATCATGCAACTCTTCATCGGTGGCGGTTTTGTATTCCTCCGGCAACGCACCCTGCCTCGGAGAGTTACTTGGAATCGCATCTTCGCTTGATGCGCCCGGGCCGTAGGCAACCGGTCCGCCATCAAATTCCCAAGGACCCTTTGCTAATGATGGACTGCAAGTTGATTCACTTGACTTACCCTTCACAATGAGCTGGATGCGTTCGTTGACCGATGCTGTGGTCATTTCTTATCTCCTGTTAGTGGACCTTGGTCGGCAAGGTCGATGGATGCGTCGTACCGGTAAAGCTGAGGCGGACGGTGCTTGGTGCCTTTAAGTCGTTCACCGGTTGCAACTACCGCACCATTTGCTTCAACCATGCGGCGGAAGTTTGCCGGGTCAAGTTCGCGACCAAGCACAGCCTCATAAACTTCGCGAAGTTGCGCCAGTGTGAATCGCTCACCAAGGAAACCATGTGCTAATCGACTGTATTCAAGTTTGTTGCGCAAACGCCAAAGCGCGTATTCAACAATCAGGTTGTGATCGAAAGCTAATTTTGGAAGTTCATCGGCCCAGAACCAAGAAACGTTTTCACTTTCGATTGCCTCTGCTGCTTCATCACTACCAACCAGTGCCCAATAAACAATTGAGACAACGCGATCCTTGATGTTGCTACCAGGGGAGCGATCAAGATTTCCAAAAGCGTACAGCTGCTCTAGGTAGCGCGGTTGCAAAGCGGTGGTTTCAAAAAGATTGCGAGCTGCCGCGGCGCTAAGGTCTTCAGAGATATTTAGCGGACCACCAGGCAGTGCCCACAGGCCATCGAACGGTTTGCGAATTCTTTTCACTAGGGCCAAGGCAAGTTTCATTTCACCGGTCTCACAAGTGCGAAGGGTGAAGATCACAGTAGACACAGCAAGTGCCGGTGCGCTTGCACCGTTGCTACTTGGGGCCATGACTGCCTAGCTGCGCCGGGGTTTTCGGCTAGTAAAAGTCATTTTGACTTTATCTAGGGCTATCTTACAGTCAGATTGACTTTAAGGGCAAATTAGCGAATCAATCTTCGCCAATATCCTCATTCCAGAGCTCATCGTTAGCCACGATGAAGTCCGCCATCAGCTTGATTAAGCCCGGGTCGTTCATTACGTGCAGTTCTGCACCGTGCTCGGCCACCCAGTCTTGGCCACCCATAAAGTTTTTGTCATCGCCAACCAAAACTCGGCCAATGCCGAATTGGCGGATCAGCCCTGAGCAGTACCAGCAAGGGGAAAGGCTGGTGGCAAGGGTTACCTTGCGATACGAGCGTTGACGTCCAGCGTTTCTAAATGCGCTAGTTTCGCCGTGCATTGAGGCATCGCCTTCTTGCACACGCAGATTGTGACCACTACCGAGCAGTCGACCTTCTTCATCAAAGAGCGCGGCACCAATCGGAATGCCACCCTCTGCAAGTCCCAGGTGTGCCTCGGCAATAGCCACAGACAGCTTTTCTTCATCGGTGGTGAACACGTCACCCTTTTTGAAATTAATTGCTGCTGCGATCATTGCCGAGGCCTCCTAGTTATTTTTTGAAACTACTTTGCGTTCTTGTCTACCTTGCTGAATACAACAAACAGAACTGAAGCTAGAACGAAACCAACCACAGCGGTTAGGTCGCCCAGACCGGTGTCCTTAGCGAACGGACCGGTGTAAAGAACCTGAGCTGCGAAGCCCCAGATTGAGAACACGGTTGCGATTACGAATGCAGCCGCACCAGCCCATGAGTTCTTAGGAGCAAGTGCGCGCTCGCCAGCGTTCTTGCCCTTAGACAGAATTCGCTCAGTAAGTACAACAGCGATCCACGGTGATACCCAGTAGGAAACAACTAGCAAGAATGAATCAAGCTGGTGTGCAACGTCTCCGTTTAGAACACCAACGTACGAAAGCAAGCCACCTGCGACACCGGCAAGTAGCACCATGATTGCGCGACGAGTCTTGAAACCAAACTTGAAGCCCATTGCCAAGAATGACATCGCACCTGAGTAAACGTTCAAGATGTTTGCTGAAACTGAGCCAATCACGATTGATAGCAACACGATTGAAGCGAATACCGGGTTGAACTCAGCAGTGAAAGCTGCGGTTGGGTTCTGGATTCCCCAGAAGTCGCCAGGGTTTCCTGCTAGTGCGTTGAACGCAATTACACCAACACCCATGATCAAAGTTGTTGAGGTGAAGTTTCCTAGACCAGCTGCAAGTCCAAGCGCCTTCTTATCGGTGTTTGCAGGAAGGTAGCGAGTGTAGTCAGAAGCAAACGCAGTCCAACCGGCGGTGTAACCGTAAGCAGCACCAGCGGTAAGAGTGAACCCAGCCCATGGGAATGCTGCACCGGCAGCTACAGGAGCAACATCAAATGCACCTTGCTGACCAAGAACTACGAAAATCACGATTACCCAAACAATTGCCTGGAAGTAAGAAAGGTAGCGTTCCCATTTCTGAATCAAGTTGTGACCTACAAATGCGATACCAACCTGAACAACAATGATCACTGCAAGTGCACCAATCAAACCAAGGGCAGGGAACAACGCCTGAAGAGCAAAGGTTCCTGAAACAGTGTTAACTGCAAACCAACCGATACCTGCAACAAGAGTTGAGAGACCAGAAGGAATTAGGTTACCTAGCTTGCCGAATGCGTTGCGGCTAAGCACCATCTGAGGAAGACCAGCAGCTGGACCCCAGGTGCTTAGGATTCCGTGGGTGATGCCAGCAAGTGCGTTACCGACTAGAACAGCTAGTAGACCTTGCCAAACATTTAGACCAAAACCAATTGCAAGTGCACCAACAAAAACGGTTGCGAACTCAAGGTTTGGGGTAGTCCATACGGTGAATAGGTGCCACGCTTTTCCGTGACGTTCGCCCGATGGAATTGGGTGGACATCGTTAGTTTCAATTGAGGTTGCCTTGGCAGAGCCTGAGTTATTTGTAGTCATGGCGCCAATCTAATGGCGTGATTACTGGGAAGCAGACACTTTCGCCAACTTTGCATCGTGTTTTACAAAATTGTCACAAAAGTCTAAATCGCCACTTTAGGGTCTCGAAAAATCCTTCAAGGTAACCTTTAGACATATGGCGTATCAGGACGAATTACTTGCCCCTCTCATCGAAGATGAGGCAGCGCTGATTTCGATGCTTGCCACTAATTTTGATCAACGAAATATCGAAGTAATCAAAACCGTGGTTGAAATTTCTGATTTCCCAACCATCGCGCGACTTGAAAATGTTGGCTTTCAAGCTGGACGTGAATTCTCCAAAGGTAAACACCGATACCTACGGATGAGTTGTGATCGGTACGACTACGTGCGACTGATGGCCGAAACAAAAATGGCAGAACACCTAGATATGAATGAGTGGAGCTTTGCATTTGACAGCGCTAAGCGCCGCGCGGGTTTATGCAACTACACAGACAAAGTAATTTCCATTTCGCGATACATGGTTGACATTCACAACATGGAAGAAACTTTGCAAGTTGTGTTGCACGAAGTTGCTCATGCAATCGCGGGAAAGAGAGCTGGTCATACCAAAAAGTGGTTACAGGTTGCTAAGTCAATTGGCTATAAGAATGAAGAATTCACCGGCACCGAAATCGCAGTAGAAACTGCAACCTGGATTGGTGTTTGCCCAAAGGGCCACCGACACTATCGATATCGCAAACCAGCCAAGATGCTTAGCTGCGCAATTTGCAGTCCGGCATTCGAAGCACGCAATTTAATTCGTTGGCGACACCGTGACGAAGTGCTACCGAATTATGGCGAACCAAATAACTAGCAGGCTGACTATAAAGCCGGCGAAGAAGTTGAGCCAAATAAATTTCTTCCAACCGCGGTTAGCTAGTTCGCAAGTGGAATCGGTGATGTTCCAAAATGGACCAACGATTAATAGGTAGGGAATCGCTGCGATGGCTGCAAGAGCTGCCGGCCAACCAGCGTTCAAAACCAAAAGGCCGGCGGCAAGGTAAGCAACAAATGCAAAGCGCACGGTTGCTCGCGCACCAATTACCGTGGCGATTGATGAGATGCCACCTTCGCGATCGGCTTGAACGTCTTGCACTGCACCAAAGGCATGTGAGGCAATTCCCCAAAGTGTGAATGCCAAAATCATCGAAAGCAACTTGAATTCGGTGAGATCTGCTCCAGCTAGCGATAATCCAAAGATCATTGGACCAACGAAGTGACTGCTTGAAGTCAGCGAGTCAAGGAACGGCTTCTCTTTGAAACGAAGTCCCTTGGCACTGTAGGCAATTACGGTAAATACGAATAGGTACAACCAGCTGGTGGAACCAGAGCTACCAACCAAAGTTAAGTAGGCAACAAAGGGAAGACAACTGATTACCGCTGCATTTACGGTTACGCGATGCCACTTTGGGTCAAGCAACGCGCCCTCTATGCCACCCTTGCGTGGGTTGCGTAAGTCGCTCTCGTAATCAAAGACATCATTGATTCCATACATAAGAAGGTTGTAGGGAATTAAGAAAAACAAACCGCCCAACCAAAGTTTTATGCCTGTGTCACCACTAGCCAACCAATAGGCAATTGCAAATGGGTAGGCGGTATTGATCCACGAAACCGGACGCGAAGACCAGAACAGTTGCTTTATTGCTTCCATTTAGATCCCTTGGTAAGTTCAGCGACGATTGAGATTAGTAACGGTGCGGCAAGTGCGTAGGCAAAGTCTTCGATTGGTGCGAAACCAATCTTGAGGCCAAGAATCAACGATTCGTCGTAAGCCACGATTCCGGTGCCAACAATTACGTTGTCAAAAATAGCTGTTGCAATCACTAACACCGCAGTAGCTAATCCGATCGCTCGCCATGGAAGCTGCTTGCGAATTAACAAACCAACCAAAACGACGGCGCCCAAGAAAATTACATTCAAACCCAGGTAGCTCATTTGCGAACGCCCATTCGAGTGAACGCCTTGAGTAGAAGAAGAGCGCTGTAGCTGAGCAGAATCAAAAAGAAGATTTCTTCAAGCGGCAGTTCGCTTGAAAGCAAAATTCCGGTTAGATGCGCAGCCTTGCCGCGAAAAAAAATTCCGGTAGAGATTCCCGCCAGATCCCAAGTCAAAAAGAAAGCCACTGGAATCAAAATCAGGCACAAGTATTTTTTAGATTTTGCAATCGCGAGTTTGAATTTGAAGTCAAGTGTTGCCAGCCCGGTTATTGAAACCAGGAGAGCGCTTAGGTACAAGAAGCTCACTTGAGCCCCTTCCACCCGTTCTTGCCAACCGGCTTAATTTCATTCTTCAACGGACCCGCAGAGCGGTCGTTAATCAATCGCTTGTAAACCAGCTCGGCACCAATCAAGCACATAGGCAAACCAATACCCGGAATGCTGTGGTGGCCTGCGTAGTAAAGACCTTCGACCTTCTTGCTCTTGTTGGTAGGTCTAAAGAATGCACTCTGTCGTAAAGTGTGAGCCATGCCTAGCGCGGTACCTGACCAGGCATTTAGATCTTCGGCAAAATCCTGCGGTCCCATAGTGCGACGAACAACAATTCGCTCCGCTAAATCTGGAATTTCACACCAATCAGAAATCTGCTGGATGATTCGATCGGCTGCAGCTTCAAATTCTTTGTCTCCTGAACCATTTACGCCGCCCTTACCAAGTGAAGGATCTGCAGCAACAGGCACAAGCACAAATAGATTTTCATAACCCTCTGGTGCAACCGATGGATCGGTGATGCTTGGTGCACATATATAAAGCGATGCCGGTTCCGGAACCTTGCTGGTTGCACCACTCCTTTTCTTTTCGGCAGGAGTGCGGAAGACTTCGGCAAAGTTCTTAGCCCAGTCGTCTGCGTATAGCAGTGTGTGGTGGTCAAGCTGCGGCAATCGACCCTTGACACCAAGGAACAACAGCATTGCCGATGGTCCAGGCACCTTGTCTTCCCACCACTTCTCAGGCAGCGTCTGGTTTTCTGGGGTCAGTAACTGAGTTTCAATGTGGTGCAGGTCGGCATTACCAATCACCACGTCGGCAGGGTAAAAGACATCTCCCGCGTAGGCGCCGGTAACTGCCCCATCTTTAGTTTCGATTTTGGTCACCCGGGAGTTTGTGTGAACAACTACTCCGTGCTGCTTTCCAATTCGCTCAATGGCTTCGATGATTGTGTAGAAACCACCCATTGGGTAGAAGACTCCAACGTTCATGTCAACGTGTGTCATCAGGTGATACATGCTTGGGGTGTCATAAGGCGATGCACCAAGGAATACTGCAGGGAAGTTTAGAATCTTTCGAAGTCGCGCATCTTTCACGTGCTTGGCCGCGAAAGCGTCTAAAGGAGTAAGTAGGTGTTTTACAAATCGACCGGCGCGAACCAAAACGTCTGGCTGAATAAACGACTTGGCATTTTGAAAGTTTGTGTATAAGAAGTGCTTAATCGAAAGCTTGTAGGCATCTTCGGCAGAGTCAAGGTATTCCTGCAAACGCTGGCCAGCACCTGCCTCAATTGATTCAAATAATTTTTTGTTCTGCGCCAGGTCTTTGCGAATGATTAGTTTCTCGCTGAAGCCTTCGTTGCGTGTCTGATATGCCGGATCAAGCTGAACCAGTTTTAGTTCCTTTTCGGCAGTTGTGCCCATCAGCTTAAAGAATTGATCAAAGGCGTCTGGCATCAAATACCAAGATGGCCCGGTATCAAAGGTGAAGCCATCTTTTTGCCAGATGTAGGCACGGCCGCCAACTTTTTCACGAGCTTCAAGCACCGTGACCTTCATGCCTGCCTTGGCGAGCAAAGCCGCAGTCGCAAGACCGGCAATTCCGCCACCTACTACGACCGCAGTTTTTTTACTCACTTGGGTGACACTCCAAACGTTGCCTTTAGAAGAATTACGAACTTTTGCAAATCAGAAACACGAATGCGCTTTTTGATCAACTGATTTGCCGGTGTAGCGGCAATCTTGTTATTCAAAGTCTCAAAGAACATCAACGCAGCGCCAACTGCTCGACGCGAACTTGAAGGTAATTTAGCCAAAGCAATCTTCGATGTGTTGATGTCTTTGCGAATGTCATCTACCAAGCGGTCGCGCTCTGAGTTATTGAAGTCCTCAACGCGAATCAGCGGAAAGTATGAACGGCCAAGCTTGTCGAAGTCCGCAGAAAGATCGCGCAAGAAGTTGACCTTCTGGAACGCAGCACCAAGAGCACGAGCACCCGCCACGAATTCGGCCTTCTCTTCATCGCGCACTGAAATGCGGCTTAGGAACACCTGCAGACACATAAGCCCAACTACTTCGGCCGAGCCATATATGTAAGCTTCAAAGCTGCGCTTATCGTGCACGCGCTGGAACAGATCGGTGCGCATTGAATTAAAGAACGGCTGAATTAGGTCGCGCTTGATGCCAACTTCATGGGCGGTATAAGCAAATGCGTGAACTACAAGATTGGTGCTGAATCCGCATTCAACTGCCCGGTAGGTCTCTTGTTCAAATTTGTCGAGCATGGCGTGTGGGTCTACACCGATAGCGGTACTTAAGGCTTCAGCCGCGGCACCATCAACGATTTCATCGGCAACCCTCACCAGCGCATAAATGTTGCGCACGTGGTGACGATCTGCCTTGCCAAGCAACTTGGTTGCCCAGCCAAATGAGGTGGAATATTTACCAATCACCACGGCAGAAGATGCCTCAGCCGCCTGGGTATACAGGGCTAGGCCAGACTTCTTCTTGGCTGATGTAGGGGAGCTCACAATTTAAAGGTTACCTGCTGCTCGATGGCATCAATCACCCGTATTCGCCTTACGGAATGCGGGCATAAAAGATTAGACTTGACCCTATGTCTGTAGATATCAAGCCACGTTCACGCGAAGTTACCGACGGAATCGAAAAAGCTGCCTCTCGAGGCATGCTTCGTGCCGTCGGAATGGGAGACGAGGACTGGGTAAAGCCTCAAATCGGTGTTGCTAGCTCTTGGAGCGAGGTGACTCCTTGTAACTTGTCGCTCGACCGTTTGGCCGACGCAACCAAACAGGGTGTTCACGCTGGAGGCGGTTACCCACTTGAGTTTGGAACCATCTCAGTTTCAGACGGTATCTCAATGGGGCACGAGGGAATGCACTTCTCTTTGGTGTCACGCGAGGTTATCGCCGACTCGGTTGAGACCGTGATGCAGGCAGAACGTCTTGACGGTTCAGTATTGCTTGCCGGTTGTGACAAGTCACTACCTGGAATGTTGATGGCAGCTGCGCGTCTAAACCTTTCATCGGTGTTCTTGTACGCCGGTTCGATCATGCCTGGTTGGGTAAAACTTGAATCTGGTGAAGAAAAGCAAGTGACTATCATCGACGCCTTTGAAGCGGTTGGAGCTTGCAAAGCCGGAAAGATGTCTGAAGAAGATCTTGGTCGCATCGAGCGCGCAATTTGCCCGGGCGAGGGTGCCTGTGGCGGTATGTACACCGCAAATACAATGGCATCCGCTGCCGAAGCACTTGGCATGAGTCTTCCAGGTTCAGCGGCCCCACCGGCTGCGGACCGTCGTCGTGATGTTTGGGCACACCGATCAGGTGAAGCCGTTGTGAACTTGTTGCGTCTTGGAATTACTGCGCGCGACATTCTTACTAAAAAGGCTTTCGAAAACGCGATCGCAGTGACCATGGCCTTTGGTGGTTCAACCAACGCCGTTCTTCACCTTCTTGCAATCGCTCGCGAAGCAGAAGTTGATCTAACTCTTGATGACTTCAACCGCATCGCCGACAAGGTGCCACACCTTGGCGACCTAAAGCCATTTGGTCAGTTTGTAATGACCGATGTTGACCGCGTTGGGGGTGTTCCAGTTGTAATGAAGGCGCTGCTTGACGCTGGTCTAATTCACGGCGATGCGCTTACTGTGACAGGCAAGACCGTTGCCGAAAACTTGCAGGGCATCAACCCGCCAGACCCAGATGGCAAGATTATTCGCTCGCTTCAGAACCCAATCCACAAGACCGGTGGCATCTCAATCCTCAAGGGAACCATGGCTCCTGAGGGTGCCGTTGTGAAGACTGCAGGTTTTGACCTTGAGGAATTCACCGGCCCAGCTCGCGTATTTGAGCGTGAACGTGCGGCAATGGATGCGCTAACCGAGGGCAAGATCAAGGCCGGCGACGTAGTGGTGATTCGCTACGAAGGCCCTAAGGGAGGCCCGGGTATGCGCGAGATGTTGGCCATTACCGGAGCAATCAAGGGTGCCGGTTTGGGCAAGGATGTTCTACTATTGACTGACGGACGATTCTCAGGCGGCACAA
>CAZWHL010000030.1:3507-18483 GCA_964633625.1 uncultured Rhodoluna sp. | reverse complement strand
CAGCAATTGCATAAGCAATGTATCCAGCAAGAACTGGTACGAAGAATGCGAATGCAGCCTTACCTAGCCAGAAAATGATGAATGCCCAGTTGCCAAGGCTTAGTAGGTTGAAGCCAGTGATGTGGCCATCTTTGTCAACAGGCACGCCAGCAAGAGCTGCGTCGTAAACGCGGATACCACCAGTTGCAGGGTCTGAACCCATTGCCATTGTTCCGAACAAGAAGCCAAGAGCGATCAAAATACCGCCGGCTGCTACGAATGGAATCATGTGTGAAACACCGGTCATCAGCCACTGGCGGATGCGTGTTCCTGTACTTGCGTTGCTCACTATTCGTCTCCTAATAGTTCTCTAATTGGATTTGTGTTTACTACTTTTTTCCGAAGAGGCCTCCGAGGAAGCCGCCCTTCTTCTCTGAAGCAGGCTTCGAAGCCTTCTCCGTTTTCTCTACAGCAGGAGCTGCAGAAGAACCTTCGCCAACCTTCTTTGCTGAGCCGTTTTCAATCGACTCCAGCAATTGGTTGATCAAAGCCTGTGCGCCGTGCATTGCCTTAGCGACTGGGACCTCTAGGTAAGGCTTGCCGTTAAAACGTTCACGGTCCTTAACCTGCAGGTCGACGGCAAAAATTACTCCATCAGCATCGTCAATGAAATCTTGCTTGAAAGGGTTTGAACCCGCTGAGCCCTGGGTCTCAACAAAAACTTGGTGACCCAACTTCTTGCCAGCCTGCTCTAGCGCTTCTGCTGCCATGTAAGTGTGAGCGATTCCGGTGATGCATGAAGTTACGCAAACGATCTTTGCCATTTTTATTTCTGTACCTCTCGAGTAACGGTCTCTGCAATTGATGCAGCACTCTTGTCCGCGCGCAATGCATCGCGGAATTCTTCGTGCATAACTTTACGTGCTAGCGCCGCAAGAATTTCTAGGTGAGCACTTTCGCCAGATGCTGGCGCTGCGATCAAAAAGATTAGGTGAGATGGTCCGTCGTCGGCACCAAAGTCAATTCCTTTTTCAGTGGTTGCAACTGCAACTGAAGGAACGGTTACAAGATCACTCTGTGCGTGAGGAATGGCAATGCCACCCTCAATGCCAGTTGGGAAGTGTTCTTCGCGAGCAGCAACAGCAGCCAGGTAGCCTTCGATTTCGGTGATGCGGCCGGCGGCCAGTAGGCGCTCAGCCAAAAGGCGGGTTGCCTCTTCTTTGGTTGAGGCTTCAATGTCGACAATTACAATGTCGGCGGTGGTTACTGCTGATGACAAACTGCTTACTCCTTCGAAAGCCCTGTTCGAGCTCGTGTGTTTACCGTACACAGGACTTTCTCAGTCTTTTGGTAAATTTTGGTAAAAGATGCGAGAAAGTTACCTAAATGCTTTGTAGATACCCTACAAAGTAATCGTTTACATTCCACTGAGCCCAAACCGTGTTCCCAGACACCGATATCGGTGTTTTCGCCCAAAGTTATCCACAGAATCGCAGAATTGCGCCATATAGATGCCAAGTGGCAGTATTAGAGGGCTCCCGAGCGATGAGGCTCAGGTCCCCCATAATTCCGCATATAAATGGAGAAACCCTGATGTCTGTATTTACCCACGAGGTTGAGGTCCTAGACCCAATCGGCCTGCACGCTCGCCCAGCCAGCCAGATCGTCAAACTGGTCAAGGAATCAGAGTTAAATGTTGAAATTGGTCGCCCAGGCGAAGAGTTTGTAAAGGCCAAGTCAGCCCTGATGCTGATGAGCCTAAAGATCAAGACCGGCGAGAAGCTGACCTTGACCGTTGAAACCACCGATGAAGCCAAGGCTGCCGATATTGCAGCCCAGATCCAAGAGTTCTTGAAGGGCTAATAAGTTGTCTCTAGCCGCAGGCGCCGTACTTTCTGGTTTGGGCGTTGGCCTGAACTCAGCAGTTGGTGAAGTTTTCGTTGTAAAGCCACAGGCTCCACTTCCAGAGTGGACCAAGTCGTCAAAGTCAGCAGCAGATGAAACCGCTGCACTAAAAACTGCAATCGCAAATGTTGCTGCCTCACTTGCAGCACTTGGCGAGCGTGCTGGCGGCACCAGTGCAGAAATTTTTGAAGCTCTTACCTTCTTGCTTGAAGACGAAGAACTTTTTGAAATGGCCGAGTCCCACATTGAAGATGGTTGGACTGCAGCAGCCGCTTACGGAAAAGCAGTTGACACTTTTGCTGAACTTCTTGGTGGCGACGCCGACTTCGATGAGCGCGTAAAAGATCTTCAGGATATTTCGAAGCGCGTGCAGGCAGATCTTGCCGGAATTGAAATGGCACTTGAGCTTCCAGAAATTGGTCGCTTGGTTTTAGTTGGCGAAGATTTCTCGCCAGCAGACACCGCGCAATTTACTAAAGCAGTTGTGGGTGTAATCACTCTTAAGGGTGGCCCAACTTCACACACTGCAATTATTTGTCGTTCTCGTTCCATTCCAGCAGTTGTTTCTTGTGGTGCTGCTGCATCACTAAACAACGGCGACACCGTTTTGGTTGACCCAGTTGGTGACCGCGTTCTTTTTGGCGGCGATGAATCACTTGCAACTAAGGCAATCACTTACATTGCAATCAACGACGAACCGATCATTCCGGTTCGCGCAAACATTGGAACACTTGCCGATGCAGAAAATGCAACTGCAAAGACTGATGCCGTTGGTGTTGGTTTGTTCCGCACCGAACTTCTTTACCTGAACTCAAAGGTTGTTCCGACGGTTGAAGAGCAGGCTGCCGAGTACGCAAACATTCTTGCTGCCGCTCCAGAGGGACCAATTGTGGTTCGGACCATCGATGCGGGTTCAGACAAGCCGGTTCCATTCCTGCACATGCCTCACGAAGAAAACCCGGCGCTTGGTGTGCGTGGTTTCCGTTTGATTCAGGATCACCGCGACTTTATTGAAGACCAGCTCAAGTCACTTGAGATCGCCCGCGTAAAGACTGGCCGTGAGGTCTGGGTAATGGCGCCGATGATCGCAACAGTTCAAGAAGCCAAGCAGTTCGCCGATCTAGCCCGCTCACTTGGTGGCTACAAGGTTGGCATCATGGTTGAAACTCCATCAATCGCCGCTTTGATTGATCAGCTTGCTGGAATCGTGGACTTCGTATCGGTTGGTACTAACGACTTGTCACAGTACTTGTTTGCTGCAGACCGCATGAACGCAAACCTTGGCGCACTCGCAAACCACTGGCAGCCTGGATTGATTCGCACACTTGCTCGCATCGCTGACGGTGCAAACAAGGGCGGGTTCAGCGTTGGTGTTTGTGGTGAGTCTGCATCAGACCCTGCTTTCGCAGTTGTACTTGCCGGTCTTGGAATTAATTCGGTATCGGTTTCTGTTTCACAGGTTGGTGCAGTGCGTGCTTCACTTTCTGCGCTTGACATTGCTAAGGCTAAAGAAGTTGCTAACAAGGTTCTGGTTGCAACTTCACCGGAACAAGCTAAGGCAGCGGCACTAGATGCACTCGCACAGCTCTAAAGTTTCTGTAATTGGTGCCGGCGCAGTTGGCGCCTCAATGGCATACGCAATGTTGATTCGTGAATCGGCGCGTGAGGTTGTGCTTTACGACGTCAATGAAGCAAAAGTTACTGCCGAAGTTCTTGACCTTGCGCACGGAACTCAGTTCACCGGTTCATCGTCAATCACCGGTGGCGCAGATATTGCTGCAACAAAAAATTCAGACGTTGTAGTTATTACCGCTGGCGCAAAACAAAATCCTGGTCAGACCCGCTTGGAACTTGCCGGAGTGAATTTCTCAATTCTGAAATCGCTTTTGCCAGATCTCTTGAAGCACTCACCAGATGCAATTTTTGTTTTGGTAACAAATCCGTGCGATGTGTTGGCAACGGCTGCGCAAAAACTAACCGGGCTTCCAGCAAATCGTATTTTTAGTTCCGGAACAGTTTTGGACTCATCACGCTTGCGTTGGTTGCTTGCCGAAAAGTTTGATGTCTCGACTTCAAACATTCACGCAAACATCATCGGTGAACACGGCGACTCTGAGTTTGCGCTGTGGTCACAGGCTACCGTTGGCAATACCCCGTTGCTTGAGTGGCAGCTTGCCGACGGCAGTACACTCAGCCGCGAAGAACTTGATGAGATTGCCTATTCGGTGAAGACCGCCGCTTACAAGGTGATCGAGGGCAAGGGCGCAACAAATTTTGCGATTGGTCTTTCCGGCGCACGAATTGTTGAGGCAATCTTGAACGACGAGCACGCGATTTTGCCAATCAGCTCAGTACTTACCGACTACCACGGGGTATCGGGTATCGCGATGTCAGTGCCAACCCTGGTCACCCGCCAAGGGGCCAGCCGAACCATCGACATTGCTATGGAGCCGCACGAGCAGGCGCTGTTCGAGGCTTCGGCGAGCGCGATTCGCGCCTCGCTTGAGTCGCTGGCCATCTAGCCACCTATTTTTACCCCGATATGGCCCGATATATAACGATTGGCTAAAGACTGTAAACGCTTACATTTTTAGGGCTAGCCTTGATAAATCGATGAATTTTGCGTCATTTGTGGCGCCCTGGCTATAAAAAGAGGTCCCCATGTCTGGTACCAGCATTCTGGTCTACGCCGAGCGCGTTGGCGGCAATCTAGGCGAAATTGAGAAGCTGCTGGCAGGCCCGCTAGCCGATTTTGACGGTATTCACGTCCTTCCGTTCTTTCACCCATATGACGGTGATGACGCTGGATTTGACCCGATTGACCACACCATTGTGGACCCTCGCCTAGGCGACTGGACCGACTTCAAGCGCATTTCAGCAACTCACGAACTAACTGCCGATTTGATCGTGAACCACGCGTCTTACCTTTCACCGGAGTTCAAGGACTGGCAAGAAAAAGGTGACAAGTCTGAATACGACGGCATGTTCCTTACCTTTGACGTCGTATTCCCTAACGGTGGCACAGAAGAAGGAATTACCTCTTTCTACCGCCCACGTCCAGGCATGCCATTCACCGCTTACGAAGTTGGTGGCAAGCGTCGTTTGGTTTGGACAACCTTCATGCCTTCGCAGGTTGACATCGATATCAACCACGACGCAGGTAAGGCTTATTTAGTTCGCATTCTTGAGGCGCTCAAGTCTGGTGGCGTAAAGGTAGTTCGTCTTGATGCAGTTGGTTACGCCGTAAAGACTCCAGGCACCGATTCATTCATGACCAAAGAAACTTTGGAATTCGTAAAAGAAATTTCAGAGTTGATTCACTCTTACGGCATGCGCGTTTTGGTTGAAGTACACGCGCACTACACTCAGCAGCTTGACATTGCACCGCTGGTTGATTTGATCTACGACTTCCAGACCGCGCCGCTGCTTTTGCACTCGCTATTCACCGGCACCGTTGACCGTCTTGGCGACTGGTTCAAGATTCGTCCGAACAACTGCTTGAACGTACTAGATACTCACGATGGTTACGGTGTGATTGATGGCGGACCAATTGGTGAGCGCCCTGGTTTGATTACCCAAGACGAGATGGCAAACATTTTCAAGGTGGCAGAAAAGAACACCGATGGCCACTCAGCCATTGCTTCTGTAATTCCACAGTGGTTCACGCTGCCACACCAAATCAATGCAACCCTGCCAAACATTGTTAAGAACGACACCGGTTATGTAATCATGCGTGCGGTTCAGTTCTTCTTGCCAGGTGAGCCACAGGTTTACTACGTTGGTTTGTTCAACGGCATGGATGACCGCGATCTATTTGCGCGTTCTGGTCAGGGCCGTGACACCAACCGTCACAACTACACACCAGAAGAAATTCAGGATGCGTTGAAGCAGCCGGTTACTCAGGCAATCATTGCGTTGGCTCGTGTGCGCAAGCACGCCGCATTTGACGGTGAATTTAGCTGGGGCATCATTGACGCAGAGACCATGCGACTTGAGTGGGCAAATGGCGAGCACAAATTGTCACTGGAGTTCAAGACCACCGTTGGTGCGCCAAGCTTTGTGGTTGAAGCCACTGCTGATGGTGGCTTGCGCCGCTTCACCAGCGTTGAGGAACTAGCTAAGTACTAGCAGTTAGATTGTGCCGGCATCAAGGCCGGCTAACACCTGCTGGGCTCGAAGCTTAAGTTCCGGCAAATCACTCAATCGCTTTAGTCCATTCACTTGTTGGCTCATCCGGTGATTCTTCACAAAGGCCTCCTTGTGGCGATCAAGGAAATCCCAGTACAACGTGGTGAATGGGCAGGCATCATCGCCAACCCGCTGCTTTGGATCATAGTCACAGCCCTTACAGTGCTGAGTCATTCGATTCAAATATGCACCGCCTGACGCGTATGGTTTAGTCATTAATTGACCGCCATCAGCATGAACTGCCATGCCAATAACATTTGGCACCATAACCCAATCGGATGCATCAATAAATTGTTCGCGCATCCAGTTCAAGAATTCTTGCGGGTTAGTACCGGTAGTCAAAGCCAAGTTGCTCAATACCATCAATCGCGGAATGTGGTGCGTCCAAGATCTTGCTTCAACATCTTGCACCACAGAGCGCACGCAATTCATTTTTGTTTTTGACGAATCAGTAAATAGTGGCAAAAGTTTGCGATTGGCATTTAGTGCGTTGCTGTTGCGGTAGTCCTCGCCCAGGAACCAATACATACCGTTGATGTATTCACGCCAACCAATTACCTGGCGCACAAACGCTTCCACCGATTCAATTGGTGCTTTTTTATTTTTGTATGCAGCAACTACAGCGGCAACGACTTCTTCTGCGTGCAACAACCCGTTGTTTAGATAAGGGCTTAGTAGTGAATGATGCAGTGCCCAGTTATCCGCTGCAATTGCATCTTCGTATGGGCCAAAAGCGTGCAGGTGATTAGCGATAAAGTTTTCAAGTTGTTGCAGTGCACCAGCTCGAGTTGTTGCCCAGGTATTTGTTGGTTTGAAATCTAATTCCGCAGCAACTTGCAAATCAAGTTCGTCACGGCTGTGCTCTAAGTACGGCGGCCAAGAGTAATCCTTTGGTGGTGGCAGTCGGTTGTCGGCATCAAAATTCCACCGATCCCCTTCCGGCTGACCATTATTCATCAAGATATGTAGTCGCACTCGTTGAGCGCGATAAAAGTTCTCCATCACGAATGACTTTTGTTTCGAAGCCCAAATTTTGAAAAGCTCGCGAGTGGTCAAGAAGAAATCGTTCTCAACAAACTCAACGCCAAATTCCTTCAGCTGCGCGTACTGCTTGAACGACGACGGTTCGGCACAACGGATTGGCAACTCACCAAATTCGGCGAGCGCCATCTTCAAGCCGTCAATGGTTGAGGCTGCCTTCAGGTAACGCACGGTAAAACCGGCTGCGGTTAGCTCGGCGGCAAAATGCCTAGCCGACGAAATCAAAAAGAAGAGTCGCTCTTTGTGCCACGGCCTACCCGTGGTCATGCGGGCGCTCTCCACGAGCACAATGGCATCGGTGTTTGGATCTGCACTTTTCAGCACGCCACGGGTGCGGTTTAGGTGATCGTGTGCCACATAAAGAATGCGCTTAGGTTTCACGGGCTGGACCCTAGCCTTTGCACTTCTTAGAGCAGTATTTGACGTTAGCCCAATCCTTTGCCCACTTCTTGCGCCATTCAAAGGGCAAGCCGCAGCGCTCACAAATCTTGGGCTCGAACCCATTCTTGATCTTGGCTACCGGTGGCATGCTCTCACTCTATGCGAGTCCGGGAGTAGCCTTTATAGGTGAAGCCTCCAAAGAAAAGCACCCGGAACAAGCGTCTAGCCCAGGGGCTTATGGTTGCTGGCCTTCTTTTGGTGGCAACCTCGGCTTACAATCTGACCATTGGCGATCAGCTAGTCGGCAATACGCAACAAGCCGCGGCCGAAGTGGTTCCGCTGAAGGTTTCAGACTCAGAATCATCAATTAGCGATTTGAAGGTTGGCGAGGTCTTTGCCAAACTCTACGCCCCACGCCTGGGCAAAGGTTATGTTCGCGAGATTGCCGAAGGCACAAGTTTAGAGAAGGTTCTAAATACCGTAGGCATTGGGCACTACCAGAGCACTCAAATGCCGGGTGAAGTTGGTAACTTTGCGATTGCCGGTCACCGTGCGGGAAACGGTGGGCCTTTTAGAAACATCGATAAATTCGTTGCAGGTGACGAGATTTACGTAGAAACAGCAACAAAGCGTTTTACTTATCGGTTTCTGGAATCCAAGGTTGTATCCCCAAGCGACTTAAACGTAATTGACGCGCAACCATCTGAGTTAACTCAGAAGTCAGTGTCAGGTAAGTACCTAACCTTGACTAGTTGCACGCCAATTTACGTGAATACAAATCGAATTATTGTTTGGTTCGAGCAAGTCGCACAGCAAGACCGCTAAGCATCAGCAGAACACCAAAGAAGAGCAACGTTAAGTCGTTAGTTCCGGTGTAAGCAAGAGTTTTTGAGCTTCCTGCTGAGGCTTCGACAAAGTTAGGGACTTTCGCTCCACTTGCCTTTGCAGCTTTTACATTCTTTACAAACGCCAACAGTGTAGAAGGCACTTGTGACAACGGAATTGCATTTGGATTTTGTCGAAGAATGCTACCCAGCTTTGCCATGGTGACCTTCTCGTCTGTGCCAACCAAGCCAACCCAGGTAAAACCAGCTGATGATGGGGTGACTCCCTCAACAATTTCACCTTCAGGGTTTTCGTAGCTGTCGTAAGTAACAATCAGATCCGAAGGAATTTCTGTAGTGACTTTCCAGGAACCTGCAGGGATGCCTTCAACTAAATAAAAACCATTTTCATCTGTCGTCAACGATGCATTCAAGACTTCTCCGGTAGTGGAGTTAGTAACTTTAATATTGATGCCCTTTATGAAAGGCTCATCGGGATCTTTCAGCCCGTCCTTGTTTACGTCCAACCAAACGATTCCAGACAGTGACTGGTTTGGAATTTTCACATTTGCAGGGGCTACAGGTCCTTTTGGCTCAGACTTTTCAGTCTTAGGGTCGCTACCGGTGTAGGTAAGTTCATCGATGTCCTTAGGGTCAACATCGGCGTTCTTTTCTTTTTCAAGTTCTGCAAGGATCTCTTTCTTTGACTTACCCTCTTCGCGAAGCTGGTTGTAAAGAGTTTGCAAGTCCTTTTCGGCGCAACCTGGGACTGTTCCGTCGTAAATTTGCTTGCCTAGGGCGGTCATGTTCAGCGCGGCCCAGCGGTTTTTTCCAGTGGAGTCGGCCGGAATGATGTCACCCCAGTCCTTCTTGTTGTTTGGGTAGGCGACGCTTGAGTCGAACACGTGGTGGCCGTCGTAGATCTCATCGTGACCGTAGTGACCAGCTTTCTTGTAAACCGATGACGCTGATACGGTGATGCGGACGTACGGGTTAGTGATTGAGTTTGTTCGGTGGCAAAGTGTTACTTTGTCGTTGTCTTCTTCGGCAATATTTTTGTTGCTGCCGGTGTACTTGATCTCAGAAACGTTTGACTTCTTTGCAGTTGGCTCAGCTTCGGCTTGCTCTGTTTCTAGATCGCTAATTTCTTGCTTGATCTTCTTTTCTGGCACGCCGGCTTCACGAAGTGCGTTGTAGTACTTGACTGCATCAAACGCAGGGCAGCCGTCTACTTTTCCGTTGTAAATGTCGGCACCAAGCGATGTCCAGTTAAGTGGCTTCCAACGGCTCAACCCCGATGGGTCGGCTGGAATGATGTCACCCCAGTCCTTGTCTTTGGCGCGCTTGTAGATGCCAGCTTTGAAGACGTGCTCGCCTGCAAAAATTTCATCGTGAATTTGGTGACCACTCTTTTTGTTTACAGAGTTGTAATCAACGGTGATGCGTACGTATGGGTTGGTAACTGAGTGAGTTCGGTGACAAATGGTTACCTTGCGGCTTGGTTCTGGTGCTGCAGCTCCGCCGCCAGCTCCACCACCTTGGGCAGCATCATTAATTGTGATGTTGATGTTTGCTTCAGCTGTTTCAGTTGTGTACGTTGCTGTGACTCTGAAAACAGTTTCTGTAATAGACACTGTTGCAGTTCCAGAAACTACACCAGTTGAAGAATTTATTGACAAACCAGCAGGAAGAGCTGGCGAAACAGTAAAAGTTGGCACACCGCTAAATCGAACTACGCTGAAAGATGCTGTTGCTGTAATGGCGGTTCCATTTGTTCCAGTCACGGTTTGAATTAGCGGACTAATTGCCGGAGCAGAAGTACTTACCACGGTAATTGCGATAGTTGCTTTGTAAAGCTGGGTTGTGTCACTGCACTGTCCAAGAATGTCGTATTGAGTTGTCGCGAAAGCAGTTGACTGAGATGTGCCAGTAAATTGTGCTGTGGTTGCGCTAAATGAAAGTCCGGCGACAGTAGTTAGGTTGGTGCCCTGCACATAGCTGCCCTTTGGGTACAACATAAAACTCTTAGTTCCGGTTGGGCAGGTAACCTGTGGGCTCAGGTCCGCTGTTGAAACGGCGGTAGAAGTGTTCACGTTGATATCCGTGACGGTAAGGGCAACACTGGAACTCAAAGCCTGGACACAGTTGTTTGGGTTGTAGTTAGAAGAGATGCAGCCCTGCAGGTTTGCGGCGTTCGCCGGCGCCGATAGGCCAACTACCCCACCAAAGATCAGTGAAAATACGGCAAGTACTGAAAGTAGTAGCTTTGGTGTCTTGGCCTTGTGCATGTATGGTTTCCCCTTTATTGATTCAACAAATTAAACTACGGGAAAATTATTCGTATTTGTTTATATACGGTCTACCCGAATATTCCATTTATGAGCATTTGCTAATTTCACTAGCGCCCTGAGCCAAGATTTGCCCGATTTAGGCCGAATTTGCATTGTCGGCGTAACCCCATACACTCTTAACATTCGAACAAGTGTTCGAATTGAAAATCTGTGTAAAACGAGGGTAATCATGGATAAAACCATTGCCGTATCGGTGAACCAGGCTGGTGAACCGGTCAAATTCAACTGGCAGGGCGCCACCTATGCCGTACTGGCCAAGCCGGTGCGCTGGTTCGCTCGCAAGCAGTGGTGGGCTGAGGCCAACCACGTACAAAGGGGCATCGGGCCCGGTGTGCTTGAGGTGGAAATGTGGCGGGTCAAGGCCGCCAACGAATCGCAAGAGACCGGCATGTTCGAGATCATGCATCGCGCCGACTCAAAGCACCCTTGGCACCTGGTGCGCATCTATCACTCATGAGCTCGTTCACCCACCTGCACGTGGCCTCGGCATTCAGCGGGCACTACGGCGTGACCCGGCCAGAGACCATGGTCGAGGCCAGCGCCGCCCAAGGCGTTAGCGCACTGGCCATCACCGATCGCGACGGACTCTACGGCGCAGTCAAACACATTGGCGCGTGCTTGCAAGTTGGCATCACACCCATAGTTGGCGTGGACCTAACCGTATTCGATGACGATGGTTCCAGCTTGGGCCGTTGCGTGATTTTGGCGCACGGCAATAATCGTGGCGCTGGTTGGTCAACGCTCTGCAAAATTGTTTCTACTGCGCACAGCAAACGCCTTACTACTCGTTCTAGTAAAAAAGAAATTGGCATTGGTCGCCGCATGCTTGCCGAGTTACTTGCAAATGGTAATTGCACTTTGTTGCTTGGGCCAGACAGCGACGTTGGTCACGCGGTGGTTGCCGGAAATCGTGATCGCGCAGAAGAGCTGCTTGAAAATTGGCAAGGCCTGTTTACCTACCCCGGTACATTTGCAATTGAAATTGTTAGTCACCTAACAGAGCCGGGCACATCATTCTCTAGTGTGCAAGCTAGGCGCATGGTTGAACTTGCCGACGCACACAAAATTCCGGCAGTGCTAACTAATGCGGTGCGCTATTTGGAACCCGATGACGCACTCACTGCCGATGTACTAGACGCTGCCAGAAATCTTGAAGCGCTTGGCTTGTTTGAATCGCAACCAAATGCGCAAGCATGGTTGAAGCCACAAGCAAAGATGCTGGCACTCGCGATTGAAATTACCGAAGACCGCGCCCGCGCAATTGAACTATTTGATGTCACCGCAAAACTTGCCGAGCGTTGCCGACTTGATGCGGTGAATGATTGCGGTTGGGGGAAACCAAAGACTCCGGAACAATCTGCGCTTGGCATCGAGGGTAATCCGTTTGAGGTGCTCTGGCAAAAAGCACATGCCGGCATTGAGCGCTACTACCCCAACGCAAATGCAAAGCTGTTGCAACAGGTGCAACACCGACTGGGTCAAGAATTAATCACCATCAACAAACTTGGTTTTGCGACTTACTTTCTAACCGTTGCCGATGTTGCGCAAATGATTCGCGATATGAAAATTCGCAGTCAAGCTCGTGGTTCCGGTGCAGGTTCGCTGGTGAATTATTTGCTGGGCATCAGTGGCGTTGATCCAATCGAGCACGACTTGCTATTTGAACGCTTTCTGAGCACAGAGCGCTCCAGCCTGCCCGACATCGACATTGATGTTGAATCGGCCAGGCGGCACGACATCTATCGGGCTATCTTCAAGCGTTATGGCAGTGAGCGAGTGACGCTGCTTTCGATGCAGAGCACGTATCGGGGTCGCGGGGCAATGCGTGATTCCGGCCTGGCGCTTGGGCTAGACGACGAGCAAATTGACGACATTGCCAAGAATATGTGGCGCTTTAGTGCCCGCAGTTTCCGTGGGGCGCTGGGCACTAAGCCAGAGCTGGCCCAGTTTGCGGCGGCGGTTGAGGAAGACCGGCGCATGAACCTGCTGGTTGATATCACCGAGCGCCTGGATCGCCTGCCACGGCATATCTCGATGCATCCGTGCGGTGTGATTCTTGGCGATTCATCTTTGTTGAACCTTACGCCGGTCGAACCATCGGGTGCCGGTTTGCCAATGAGTCAGTTTGATAAAGACGATATGGACCCGATGGGTTTTCTAAAACTTGATGTGCTTGGTGTGCGCATGCAAAGCACAATGGCGTATGCGGTTCGCGAGATTGAACGCGTGCATGGCAAGGTGCTTGATCTTGATGCGGTGCCACGCGATGATGCCGCAACCTTCAAAGCAATTCGCACCACAAATACGCTTGGTATTTTTCAAATTGAGAGCCCTGGTCAACGCGAGCTAACCGGCAAACATCAACCAACTGAGTTCAATGATCTAACGATTCAGATTTCATTGTTTAGGCCCGGACCAATGAAGGGCAATATGATTGCGCCCTACCTTGATGGCCGTCACGGCTTTGCCAAGGCTGATTACATTCACAAAGATCTTGAACCAATTCTGCGCGAGACATTTGGTGTGGTGATTTTTCACGAACACGTGATTCGCATCTTCAATCTGATGACCGGCTGCGGTTTGGCAAAAGCCGATGAAATGCGTCGCTCACTAGAGAACCCGCGACTCAATCACTTAGTGAAGAAATTCTTTTACAAAGAAGCCGCCGCCAGAAAATATTCAGCCGATGTGATTGATCGAATCTGGGCAACACTAGAAGGATTTAGCAGTTTTGGTTTTTGCAAAGCTCACGGTGCCGCATTTGCGCTACCTACGTATCAAAGCGCGTGGCTCAAAACTCACTACCCCACCGAATTCATGGCCGGGCTGTTCACACACGACCCAGGAATGTATCCGCGCCGATTGCTGCTTAGTGAGGCTCGCAGACTTGGCGTGAAACTTTTTCCGATTGATGTAAATAAATCCACCGATGAGTATGTAGTAGAGAAATCTGCTGAGGGTATCGGTGTTCGCATGTCACTAACTGAGGTGCAGGGAATCAGCGAGGCCGAGGTCGCGCGCATTATTGAGGAGCAGCCGTTTGTTGATGTTGCCGATTTTTATATGCGTGCCAAGCCAACCAGGCGAACCATTGAGCGGCTGGCGCTGATTGGTGCGCTTGATGGCGTGGCGGGAATTAGCGCCGGTGAGGTATTCACGCGTGGCGATGTGCTGGCGCGGGTGCGGCAATTGAACGCGGTCAAGAAGCGGCCAACCCCACGCGAGGATCAACCAATGTTGGATTTCACCGCGCTTGATTACGCGGGGGCTGAGCAACTACCAACCGGCAACGCAGCCATGAGCGTCACCGAGCAGGTGGCCAACGAACTTGAGATTCTGCACCTTGATGTCACCCAACACGTGCTGGATCAATACCGGCCGATGCTCGACGAAATGGGTGTGGTCAACAGCAGTGAGCTGGTTGGCCTGCGCAATAAATCGGATGTGCTGGTGGCCGGGGTGCGCGTAGCCACTCAAACTCCGCCAATGCGCTCGGGCAAGCGAGTGGTGTTCATCACGCTTGATGATGGCCAGGGATGCTCCGATGCAACCTTCTTTGACGAGGCCCAGGCCCGCTGCTCGCACATTTTGTTCAACACCAAGCTCGTGATTATCGGTGGTAAAACAAGGCGCACGGGCGTGAACGGGGTCTCAATCATGGCTGAGAACGCCTGGGATCTAAAAGAGCTTTGGAATCAGTGGCTGCTGAGCCACAAGGTGGCCGTTTAGTGCAAGAACAGCACCGGCACCATGGAAAGCACCAGCAAGATCGCCGAAGCGATGTTGAAAATTCGGCGGCGCACCGGGTGGCTTAGCCAGTCCTTCAGAACGTGACCGGCAACTGCCCAAAGCGTTGCACCCGGATACGTGAAAACCAAAAAGACCAGGCAGATGAAAGCGGTCACACCAAGGCCAGACCCAACCGGAACCATGGTGGCCATGAACGAACCGATAACCACCCAGGCCTTTGGATTCACAAACTGAAATGTGGTGGCCTTCCAAAAACCAATGTATTCCGGCTCGGCGGTATCGGATTTGCTGGTGCTCTTGATGATCAAGAAGGCCAGCCAAAGAATGTAGGCAAAACCAATCCACTTGAGCACCTGGTACAGCAGCGGCAGGGTCGCGAAGATCAGGTCAAGGCCAAGTCCAAGCGCAGTCATCATGCCAATTAGACCGGCCATAATGCCGTTTAGGTAGGGCACCGATTTTCTGAGGCCAAAGTTGGCTCCCGATGACAATAAGAAGGTGTTGTTTGGGCCCGGTGATACCGCGGTAACGAAGCTAAAAACGGCAACCGATGCCAG
>CAZWHL010000030.1:0-3407 GCA_964633625.1 uncultured Rhodoluna sp. | reverse complement strand
GTAGATAGCGGCAAAGTCTGAGTCTCTGGTGTCAGCACAAGAACTGGCAACAAGAAGTCGTTCCAAATCCAAAGCGCATTAATAATCGCAACGGTTGCGGTTACCGGCTTCAGCATTGGGAAAATGATTCTCCAGAAAATTGTGAAGTCGCTGGCACCATCAATAGCGGCTGCCTCATCAAGCTCCATAGGGATGTTTGAAATGAAGCCGTGGTACAAGAAAGTTGAAAGCGCAACGCCAAAACCAATGTAGAAGAAAATCAATGAACCCTGGTTGCTGATTTCCACGATTGGAGCAAACTGCGCCATGAACGGAATCATCAAAGCCTGGAAAGGCACAATCATTGATGAAACCAAAATCAAAAATGTGACCTTGGTGAATTTGTTCTTATTGCGCTGTAGCAAGTAAGCAAGCATTGAAGAAAAAATAATCAGTGCGGAAACACTCAATACTGTGATGATCACCGAGTTAGTCAGTGACATTACAAACTTCATCTTTTCTAGAGCCTGAGTGAAGTTATCCCAAGTGAATTCCACTGGCCAAGACAACGGGTTGTCAACGATTTCGTACTTTGTCTTGAATGAGTTCAGTAGTACTAACGCAAACGGTGAAACGTAGGCAAGTGAAAGCACTAGGCCAAAAACAAAAATTACAGTGCGCCCCAAGCGTGCACGGGCTGCCATGCTCTTGCTCATCGCTGTACCTCCATGCGCTTACTGATTGAGACTTGAATTATCGAGGCCAAAGCCACGACCAAGAACATGATCACAGCCTTTGACTGACCAGTTCCGTAGTTGCCAAATGCAAAGGCATCTTGGAAGATGTGCATCGAGATCAACTCTGTTGATCGGTATGGTCCACCGCCGGTAAGTGCAAGGTTTACGTCGTAGGCCATAAATCCATTGCGCAAGGTCAAGAACAGCGAAATCGTAAACGCTGAAGCCATAAGTGGCATCTTGACCGAAAACAGAGTGCGAAGCGCAGATGCGCCGTCGATCTTTGCAGCTTCTAGAACGTCTTGTTCAATGCTCACCAAACCTGTGATGTAAATAATCATCATGTAACCCGACTGCTGCCAAACGGTCACAATAATCAAGGCCCAGAAAGCGGTACTGGTTTCATTCAGCCACGAGTCCTGCATGAATGGCCAGTTGAAGTTGTAAGCAATAGTGGTTAGCGCACTATTGAAGATGAACTGCCAAATCACACCAAGAACCACACCACCGATGAGGTTTGGAATGAAAAAGAAAGTTCTAAAAATATTTGAGCTGCGAAGTTTTGCAGTCACAAGAAGTGCAAGACCAAACGCAACAACGTTGATAACAATGATCGAAACGATTACGAATGCGCCGGTGAACTTAAGAGTTGACCAAAAGTCTGCTGATTGGAATGACTTTACGTAGTTATCGAAACCTACGAAGCCTTTGAATTTATAACCGTTCCAGTCTGTGAAAGTGTAGAACACGCCCTGAAGGAACGGAAGAACTAGAACAACAAAAAAAGTTGCCAGGGGAAATAGGCCAAATAATAGAAACTTCTTGACCGCTCTTGCTGAAGGCATCTGAGTCCCCTTCTGATACATAAACCGAACTTTTTGCCGGTTTCAAAAAATGTTGGTGAAACCCAAAGTCACCCTGGGCGAGTTACCCCGCACCAGGGTGACTTTGTTTGATTCTAGGTGAATCTAGCTAGGAGTAGAAACTACTTAGCTTCTTCTCCGCGCCAGGTCTTAGCCTTGCCCTTCCATGCATCTTCAATTTCAGTAGCGTAAGCTGCTGCATTGATCTTGCCAGTGATGTACTTCTGGCTTGATGCACCGTATAGGTTCTGACCACCAGCTGGGTAGTAGCTGTTGATCCACTCAAGGGTCTTACCAGCGTTTACGTAACCAGCGATTGCCTTAGCCATGAAGGTCTTAGGTGAAACCTTGAAGCCCTTGTAAGCAGGGATGAAGTTCATTCCACCATCGTCAACTGAACCAGCAACGTGCTGCTGACCCTTAGCAGTAGTCATCAACCACTCAAGGAAGTTGATCGCACCAGCGCGCTCAGCAGCAGTTGACTGCTCCTTGTCAACCATGAAGTATCCAGGAACACCAACAGAGATTGAGTCGTTTCCGTATGCCTTAGCATCGGTGCTTAGTGGCAATGGCATGATGCCGAATGAGCCCTTAGGGTTTGCCTCTAGAAGTGAAGGCTCTGCCCAGTTACCCATGAACCAGAAACCTGCCTGACCCTTAGCCAACGCTGAAACCGCAGCTGAGTACTCAACCTGGTCTGAAGTGATGTTTGGCTTAGGGAACTGGTTGTACTTCTTCATTAGGTCGTAAGTAGCAATGTAGTTCTTCCAAACTGGGTCAGAAGATAGCTTCTTGGTACCGTTTGCAAGACCATCAAGAACCTTCAAACGAGCTTCGTGAGTTGAACCTGCGTTTGTGAAGTATAGGTTGTGAAGGTGTGCACCAAGTGACCACCAGATACCTGATAGACGGATCGCGCCAGTGCCTGAAGCCTTAACAGCCTTGAAAGCTGCTTCTAGGTCAGTACGGGTCTTGATCTTTGAAACGTCTACCTTTGCCTTGTCAAGAACAGCCTTGTTGTATAGAAGACCAAATGCCTCAACAGTTGAAGGAACACCAGCAAGAATGCCGCTGTACTTTGCACCTTCTAGAAGTGAGCTAGGAACAAGCTTTGCAAGCTTGGTGCCAGTCCAGTCCATTACACGGCCTGAAGCAGCCATGTTAGGGATTTCCTGAAGGGTGTAAGTAATGGTTGGAGCCTTCTTGGCTGCGTACATTGGGTCAACGTTCTGCAAGAAAGTTAGCTTGCGGTCTGACTCAATGATGTTTACGGTGTAGCACTTCTGGCTTGCGTTGTAATCTGCAACAGCAGCCTTGAACTGGTCCTGAATCTCAATCTTGATTGTTCCAAGCATTGTGATCGGGGTCTTGGTTGCACAGGTCGCGGCCTGAGCAGCCGGAGCTGTAACTGCAGTCATTGCTAGCGACGCCGCTAGGGCAATAGCTGCAAATTTTGTAGCTTTCTTCATTCGAATGTATCCCTTTCCATGGATAACACCTCACGGATTCGGAGGTGTTTGATACAAAAATAGACCCTTTTGGTCCGGACAAAAACCATATTTGATAACGATTTGTAAACGCTTACATTTGGGCAGACTTGGCATAATTTGTAGGTCCCAAACAGGGGCGATTCCCACAAACGGCCTTATTAAAGGCAAAAACCCGGTTCTCGTGAGAAGAAACCGGGTTTTCGTGCGCTTGGAGGGACTCGAACCCCCAACCTTCTGATCCGTAGTCAGATGCTCTATCCGTTGAGCTACAAACGCGAGGAGGACAATCGCCTCGCTTTGGGCTGGTGCTGTTGCCTAGGCAACTTCCCTATCTTATC
>CAZWHL010000029.1:0-18900 GCA_964633625.1 uncultured Rhodoluna sp. | reverse complement strand
TGTGGCTAGTGAGGGATTCGAACCCCCGAAGGCTGAGCCAGCTGATTTACAGTCAGTTCCCTTTGGCCACTTGGGTAACTAGCCAGATGCACTTCCGGCCGCCTGTAATCAGCCGAACGGAGGTGCTCCCCAAGTTTAGCCGAATAATCCACCGGTTCGAAATCCAGATTGCCCTGACAGGTGCTTTGGGCTTAGGTTTGTAAAAGATTTACATAGGCTCACCTCTATTTACAGGAATTTACATGCCGGGCATCGAAGACGTTGCAAAGCTAGCGGGGGTATCAACCGCCACGGTTTCGCGCGCTCTAAGTGGCAAGGATGTGGTGTCCGAAAAGGCCCGTAAAAAGGTTGAAGATGCCGCCCGCGAGCTTGGCTACATTGCCTCGCACTCTGCCTACACCTTGGCCACTGGCCGCAATCGCAATATCGGTGTTGTAATGCCATACGTTGACCGTTGGTTCTTCTCGGCATCGCTCGAAGCAATTGAGTCAACCCTGATTGAACATGGCTATGACCTTACGCTTTACAACATGAGCGGTGGAGCCGAGCAACGCAAAAAGATTTTTACTGACTTTCTGCTGCGCAAGCGCGTTGACGCCGTGATTACTTTGGCTGTGCACCCCGATGAATCCGAGCTTGCCCAACTAGACAAAATGAAAAAGCCAATCATTGCGATTGGCGGTCAGGTACACGGTGCTCGAAGTCTTTCGATGAATGACCACGACGCCGGAAAACTTGCCACCGAACACCTGCTTTCTCTGGGTCACACCCGTGTAGCAAATATCAGCGGTTCAGTGAATTCCGACCGCGAATTTAATCAGGCAGATAAACGTCGCGAAGGTTACCTAGAGGCTATGCACGAAGCTGGTCTTGAGACTCGCAAGAACTGGCTGGTAGAAGCCGACTACACCGCACAAGGCGCCTACAAAGTTGCCAAACAAATGTTGGGTGATCCAAAAAACTCTCCAACTGCAATTTTTGCCAACTCAGATGAAATGGGTTTTGGCGCAATGATGGCTGCAAAAGATCTGGGTCTTCGAGTGCCAGAGGATATTTCCGTAATCGGTATCGACAACCACGATATGGCAGAGCTATTTGGACTTACCACAGTTGACCAGAGAGTCCGCGAGCAAGGCGCCGAAGCAGCCCGATTGCTACTTGAGGTCCTGAGTGATCCAAGTCTGGACAGCCACGTGAACGTTGAGGAAGACGTTGAGTGGAAGGTAAGCCTTTTGATTCGCTCCAGCACCGCCCGGCCGGCCGTCGGTGCCCGCTAACCGTTTATCGGTGTGCCGGTAAGTAAACTAACCACATGGCTGATTCAACATTCGACATCGTAAGCAAAGTAGACAAGCAAGAGGCAAACAATGCCTTGATGCAGGCTCAAAAAGAAATTGAGTCTCGTTATGACTTCAAGGGCGTTGGCGCAGAGATCGATTGGTCCGGCGAAAAGATCCTAATGAAGGCATCAAGTGAAGAGCGCGTTAAGGCTGTCCTAGATGTGTTCCAGTCAAAGCTGGTTAAGCGTGGAATTTCGCTAAAGAGTTTCGTTGACGGCAAGCCTTACCCATCTGGCAAGGAATACCGCATTGAGGGCGAGCTGAAAAATGGCATCGACCAAGAGAATGCTAAAAAGATTTCAAAGATCATCCGTGAAGAAGGCCCAAAGAGCGTGAAGTGCCAGATCCAGGGCGATGAACTCCGGGTGCAGAGCAAGAGTCGCGATGACCTTCAAGAAACCATGGCACTACTAAAGGGCAAAGACCTTGATGTAGATGTGCAGTTTCAGAACTTTAGATAAATTCCGCTAATCCTCAATTAGCGACATTGCACCCGTAGCCGGGTAGGCGGCGGTCAAGGCATCGCTGGATTTTGCCCGTTTTGCAACTACACCCGCCAATATTCCTGCGGCTAAGAAAGTCAACGTCGGGAATACGAATGCCAAGGTTAATCCGGCATTCAAGGCCAGTGCACCCATCAAATATTTGGCACCGATAATTGCGATTGAGTTCATAAAGCTCATGCGCGCAAGAACCTGGGCAGTATTTAAACCTTTAACGTATCCAGCTGCACTGAAAAAAGATGGAACCATTGGAGCGGAACCAAGTCCTGCTAAGAAGAAGAAAATTACAACAATTACTAGTGCGGCGTCTTGGCTAGCTGCAACAAGCGAGCCGCCTAGGAAAACTCCGGTTGCCAATGAAATTCCGCCAACCAGTCCTGCAACACGAGCTACGGAACTAATGTGCCATTTATTTCCGAGTTTATTGATTGACATTCGTCCAATGATCATGGCTGCCGAGAACGCCGCGTAAGGAATTGCACCACGACCGGCATCAAGCAACAAAACTTTCTTCGCGTAAACCGCAGACCAGTCCATCATTGCTAGTTCACCAAATACCCCCGTGAACAACCCTGCAGCTAGTAACCAAACCTGGCCCGGCATCTTGAAGAAAGAAGTTTTCTTTGAAGTGGTTTGCCCGGCACCGTGCCCGTCTTCACTTGCCACAAGCAACTTCTGGCCAAAAATGAATAGTGCAATAATTCCTAGCCCAGGAATCAAAATCAAGTGCAACCAAAGCGGCATAAAAGTTGCCAAGAAACCACTCAAGATCGCAGAGATTGTTGCGCCGATACTCCACGAAGCGTGGAAGCGTCCAATGATTACTCGGTTCACTGCTTTTTGCAGTGCAACGGATTGTGAATTGATCGAAATGTTAAGCGTGCTACCACTAAGAGCGCCAAGGGCGGTAAATAGTAAATAGGTAATTGGATTGTGAGCAAAAATCAGTGCCATGACAAAAAGTGCCTGAATTGAACCGCCGGCAATTGTTACATTCTTGGTGCCAAATCGGGCAATCAATCTAGAGGTGTAAAGCAGTCCCAACATGCCGCCGAGTCCGGCAAGTCCGGAAATTAGCCCCCAAACGCCAAAGTCTGCGCCAACTTGCTCAATCAGCTCTGGAATTCGTGGAATTTGGGTAACGCCAACGACGCCCTGAATAAAAAAGATTGCGGCAATGGCGTTATTGGCCTGCTTGGCGCGCGCCTGCGTCATTGTCATTTGAAACCTTCTTTGAAAATTAGTTTGTGCGATCCACTACTGCCTGAGCAAAAAGCTCTAGGGCATTTTTCACCGGGCCATCGGGCAACGCAGAGATCGATGCAATAGCCTCATCAGCCCAACGCTTTGCCTCTTGGTATGCGGCGTCGGCAACTGGGTGATTGCGCAAACGAACCAGAGCCTCTTCAAGTCGTGCATCATCCTGTAGGCCGCCATCAATCAGTGCCAAGAGTGACACCGCCTCACTGTCGCCATTTGCTGCCGCCTTGCGCAACAACAGCACCGGCAGAGTCGGCACACCCGCACGTAAGTCTGTGCCCGGAGTCTTGCCCGATGGACCAGCCACAGAAATATCAATCACGTCATCAATCAGCTGGAATGCAACACCAATTTTTTCACCGTAGGCACCTAGCGGTTGAAGGTATTCACGCGATGCACCAGAAAGCATGATTCCTAATCGTGCTGATGCTGCAATCAAAGAACCAGTCTTGTCGGCCATCACCTGAATGTAGTGATCAATTGCGTCGTCGTTCTCTGACGGACCGATTGTCTCGTGCAGTTGGCCAAGACATAGGCGTTCAAAAGTATCTGCCTGCAGTTTTAGCGATTCTTCACCAAGATGTGAACCAACCTGCGACGCACGTGCAAACAATAGGTCGCCGGTTAAAATCGCGATTGAGTTTCCCCAAATCATTTGTGCGGTTGGCACGCCGCGACGAGTTGGTGCATCGTCCATTACATCATCGTGATACAAAGTCGCCAAGTGGGTTAGCTCAACTACAACCGCTGCGTCAACAATCTCCTGCTTGGTGGCATCACCAAGTTGAGCCGCCAACAAAACTAAAGTTGGTCGAATACGCTTGCCCCCAGCAGCGACCAAGTGACGGGCCGATGCGCCTGCAATCTTGTCTGCGTGCTGAGTTGCCACCTGTAGGTGAGCTTCAACAACTTCAAGTCCGGCTTCAAGCGACTTAAGCAGAGCGCGATCCGAAACCTTCTTTAGCTGGCGAGGCAGCGAGATTGAACTCACTTTGCTCCGCCCTTGCTGGCAGCCTTGAAACCCTTATGCACCGCAACAATGCCAAATGTCAGGTTACGGAACGAGACATCGGTGTATCCGGCATCTTCAATCTTCAATTTAAGTTCGTGCTGATTTGGCCAAGCCAAAATTGACTCCGATAAATAGCTGTAAGCCTCTGGAGTCTTACTGGCCAGGCTAGAGAACGCCGGCAAGACCTTGTTCAAATAGAAATTGTAAAAAGGTGCAAACCAGGCGCTGGTCACCTTTGAAAATTCGCAGATCACAATCACGCCACCAGGCTTGGTGACTCGGTGCATTTCGGCGAGCGCCTTTGGAACGTCAACTACATTGCGCAAACCAAATGAAATTGTTACGGCATCAAACTCTGCGTCAGCGAATGGCAGCGCGGTAGCATCGGCGAAAACAAATTCGATTTCTGGGTGACGCTTGCGGCCAACAGCCAACATGCCCTCAGAGAAATCACCGGCAACAACTTTTACTCCCGGCAATGCAAACGCTACCGATGATGCACCAGTACCGGCAGCTAGATCAAGAACCTTTTGACCACTCTTTGGTGCCACTGCTTTGCGCACAATCTTGCGCCAGCGAGCATCTTGCCCAAACGAAAGAAGGGCATTAGTTATGTCGTAGGTGGGTGCCACATCATCAAACATTGCGGCAACGTCGGCCGGCTTCTTGTCTAGGTTGGCTTTACTCACCTGACAAGTCTACTTGCGGCGAATTGACCTAGTTGCGGCAATCAGAGAAAGGGCGATTGCGCCAACACCCATTGCATAAAGGCCAACTTGAGCCGCCTGCAAGAACATGTCAGCCGGAGTCTTCTTAGTGAACTGGGCCTTACTTATATCGATTGGTGCATTCTGATTTGGATTCACCATGGTTCCGGCTTTTGGCGTCACCACTGAATTCTTGGCTGCTGGGTTGATTGCAATGAAACCCGCACTTGCCTTGCTAACTCCTGCATCAGACCCCGATGTGTCGGTTGCGCTACCGGCACGAACCGGAGCCGGCGCCGAACCTGCAGATGCTGCACCGGTCTTGTCGATTGTGGAAGTTGATCCCGAATTCAACTTTGGCAGCTTGTTTGTTGCCTTATTTGAATTCTTTACCGGTTTAGTTTCGTCTAGGTCAATCTGGGTGTCATCGCTGACTTCATCGGTGTCGCGCTTTGGGCGAATCACCAGCGGTGGCAAAGACAAGCGACCCTCTTTGCCGTATTTCTGCTCTAGCTCATCTCGCTTTACGTGTGGTTCCTTTGAAGGCTTCGGCATTGGGAAGCCAGTCTTATCGGGTCTTGGTTCGCGCTGCTTTGGAGACTCTACGACATCAGAACTTGGTACCTGGTCGTCGTCATCGGCATGGGCCGGAGCGGAAACAAAAAGCCCGCCGAAGACGATGATTCCAGAAATCAGAAAGGCTGCTGGGGCAAGCTTTCGCATTCTGGAACTCCTTGGCGGGTTTAGGCTTTTTTGAGGCTGCAATTTCAGATTACCCGCGACGTCTAGCCCATTCACTGGGCGCATCAAGGTTCACAGATAACACTCAGAAAGGTGAGGGCATGGCGGACACGCAAAAGCTTGTACTCACCACTCGTGAGCTGAACACCGATACTTTCAAGCTCCTCGCTCACCTGCCCGAGAACCCACTGGCCTTTGTGCGTGGCGGAGATGGAATCGTTGGCTGGGGCGAAGCGGTTCGTCTTGAGAGCAGGCAATCAGCGGGGCGCGTTGCGGACTTAGCTGCGCAGTGGCGCCAACTTGTTGCGGGCGCAACCGTGACCGACGAAGTGCAACTACCCGGCACCGGACTGGTTGCCTTTGGCACCTTTGCTTTCTCAGATTTGAGTAATACTGCCAGCACCTTGATTGTGCCCGAGGTAATTCTAGGCAGTCGCGATGGTCGAGTTTGGTTGACCACAGTTGAGAATGCGGCAGCTCCAGACTTCTGGTCACACGCGGCTGAATACAAAATTAACCCTTCATTAAATTTTGAATCCGGCGAAGTATCGGCCGATCACTTTAAATCTTTGGTAGCCGCGGCAGTTGAGAAGATTGGTGCAGGAACGGTCGCCAAGGTCGTCTTGGCGCGTGACGTGATTGCAAAGTTGCCAATTGGATTTGACATTCGCAGCGCGTTGCAAAAACTTGCTCACCAATACCCAACCTGCTGGGTCTACTCGGTGGATGGAATGTTTGGGGCTTCGCCTGAACTCTTGGTTCGCGTATCACACGCCCAGGTTTCTGCTCGCGTGCTAGCCGGAACCGCTGGTCGCGGAACTGACCCAGGCGTTGATCAGGCAATTGCAGTAGCACTGGCTGCTTCTTCTAAAAACACTGCAGAGCACGCATTTGCAGTTGACTCTTTGGTGAAGTCGCTTGAGTCGTTTTGCACACACGTTGATGCCGACCCAACTCCGTTCAGTCTTGCACTACCAAATGTTTGGCACTTGGCAAGCGACGTGCACGGTGTGCTGCGAGAAGATGCATCTGTGTTGGACGTAGCAGCCGCGTTGCACCCAACTGCAGCCGTTGCCGGAACACCAACCACGGTTGCTCAGAATTTAATTTCGCAACTCGAAAACACCGACCGCGGTCGCTATGCCGGTCCAGTTGGTTGGATCGGCGCCGATGGTGATGGCGAGTGGGCGATTGCATTGCGCGGAGCGCAAATTGATGGAGAAACTATTCGAGCCTTTGCCGGTTGCGGAATTGTTGCCGAGTCCGAACCAGATGCGGAACTTGCTGAAACCGAACTGAAGTTCCGCCCAATTCGCGAAGCTTTGCTTTAGCAAAGTTGTAATTGGCACCGCGCACCAGTAGTTTCTACTTCAGTCGCACGTCAATAACTACACGGCCCACTGTTTCAAGGGCAGTTTTAAGTTCATCAACACTCTCAACGCGAATGTAGTTCCAACCATAAGCCTGAGCCAAGTGCCAAATATCAATTTGCTGCGGAGTAGTGAATAGCCGCTCAAAAGTCTTTGCATCAAGCGACTCGGCCATCTCTAGCCCTGCAAAAATCGTGCCGCCGGCATCATTGCCGACCACAATTTGAATATTCAGATCGCCATCTAGCGGATCGATTGCCAGTGACGATGCATCATGGAAAAGCGTTAAATCCCCAATCAGCGCACGGGTTGTGCCATCGCGCTCGATCAGCGCCAGCCCGGTAGCGGTAGCCACTGTGCCGTCGATGCCAGCCAGACCACGGTTGGAGTAAACGTTCAGCAACTTGGCAGGTGCCCAGGCATCAGCCTCACGAATCAGTCGTGATGCCCCAAGCATCAACTGGTCAGGGCCATTGGTTGCGTTCCAGACAGCGTCAATCAACGCGCGACGATCAAGGTTGCCGGTTGGCGGCAAGGTGACCTCGGCATCTGCTAGGCGCCAGCGCTCTAGCCACTCAAAATCAACGTCGCTATCCACGGAAATTTCATCAACAACGATCGATGCGCGCCGTGACACATCAAAATGACCCATCACCTTGCTGCGCACCACAACTACTTCAACGTTTTCGTTGAACAGCAATCGAATTACCGCACGACCAAGAGTTGGCTTGCCGTAAATGATTACGCGACGAATCTCTTTGGCAAGTTCGTGGTTCTCAAGAATTCTGCGGTAACCAATAATTGCGTTTGCCCCGTGACGCGCACCTGAGGATGGCTCAGCTAGTAGCGGCCAACCGAATGCCTCAGCAAGCTCAACAGCGTCATCACCCGAACCCGCGCCGGCAACCACCACGGTAGGTAAGTCTGCGGCCAAAACAGAAAACTCTGGGTTTGGTTCAAAAATGTCTGGCAGTTCAATCATCGGATTCAACTCAGCCGCGTTCGGAGTAGTTGCAGATAACGGTTCGCGGAACGCAAGGTTTAGTTGCACCGGACCGGGTTGGTCACCGTCGTACCCCATAGCAACTGAGATTGCATTCATCGCCAGCTGCACGGCCTCGCGCGGTTCACCATCGTTTCCGTTTGGTGCCGGAACATCAACACATTCACGCACGGCATCATTAAAGATATTTATTTGATTTGTGGTTTGATTTGCACCAACGCCACGCAACTCGTGCGGGCGATCTGCGGTCAACAAAATTAAAGGAACTCCGGAGTGGTGTGCTTCCAAAACTGCTGGGTGCAAATTTGCAACGGCTGTTCCCGAGGTTGTAATTAAAACGGATGGCTCTCCACTTACCAATGACGAACCCAGTGCCGTGAACCCCATACTGCGTTCATCAAGTCGAACGTGCAGATCGATTTTGCCGGCATCGGAAAGTTGACCAGCAGCAATCGCCAGTGACTGAGAACGCGCACCCGGGGCTAAAAAGAAATTCCTCACGCCAGCTTTAGCAAACGCGGCTAAAAGTTGCGCAGCAAAAGCCTGTGCCGGCGAACCAGCAGTTGAATTACTTGTCACCTGATGCGCTTCCTTCTTCAGGGGCATCGGTGTTTGGATTTTGATCCTGGGCCTTCAGCTTTTCTGCCAGGTCCCGCAAGAATTTTGGATCATCATCTGGGGCTGTGGTCTTGTACTTTGGTTGCTTGCGCTTGTTCAGCAGTCCGCTGATGCCGTAGACCACGGCAAAGACCAGCAGGATGGCAGCCGCCACAATAATAAAGATGAACCACTTCATGGTGTTAACTCTAACCAGCAGCAAACTTAGACTTATTCCATGAAGAATCCTTGGATCCTGTACATCACCCTTCGAGTAGGCGTTTTTGCTGCAATTCTGGCAATCATGCTAGCCGTGGGCTTTGACCCATTCTTTGCTGCCTTGATTGCAGCTGTGGTTTCACTGGCAATTTCATTGTTGTTCTTTGGAAATCAGCGCTCTGCGGTGTCTGAGGCGATTTACAAATTCAGTCGCAATAAAGCCGACAAAGACACTCGCTCCGAAGACGGAGAGTAGTTCCTAAGCGAACGACAGCCCTAAGCCAAATAGCGCCGCGTAGCTCAGTGAAGCAAAGCTAGTGAGCTTTAGAGCCAAGATTAATTCCTTTGGAGTTTTCGCAGTAGCAACAATCAGAGTTGCTGGAAAAACCAACAACACCGATGCCCAGGCCAAAATAGTGGCCGGGTAAAGGAATGGATACGGGAACAAAATTACAAACGGCAACCAGATCAGGGCAAAATAAATAGCCTTCGCCCATTTCTTACCAACCTTCACGGCTAGTGTTCGTTTGCCAACGTGACGATCAGTGTCGATGTCGCGAATGTTGTTGACCATCAAAACTGCCGAGGCGAAGAAACCTGCTGCAACCGCTCCAGTGATTGCGTTGGTGTCGAACCCGCCAATTTGAATGAAAGCGGTTCCGTAGGTTGCCACCAGACCAAAGAAAATAAAAACGGCAATTTCACCAAGCCCTGAGTAACCATAGGGTGACTTACCACCGGTGTAGAACCATGCAGCGACAATTGCGGCAATGCCAACCGGAATGAACCACCAGTGCTGTGTAAGCAAAACAATTGTGCTACCGGCAACTGCAGCAAGACCAAAGAAAAGAAAGGCCGCAAACTTTACGGCTTCAGGTCGTACCGATTTTGATCCGGTCAAACGAAGTGGGCCAACGCGGTGCTCGTCTGTGCCACGAATTCCATCTGAGTAATCGTTGGCAAAGTTGACGCCAATCTGCAAGAACAGTGCGACCGCTAGAGCAAGCAGTGTGAGGCCAAGATTAAAACTCTTTACAGCTGCAGCAGCACCGGCACCAATTGCGATTGGCGAAATTGCTAGGGGCAAAGTACGAAGACGTGCACCCTCGATCCACAACTTGATTCCGCGCTGACGTGGCGCCTTGTTGTTGGACTTTTTCTTGCTCATTAGTTTTCCTTAAACAATTTGGAAATTGCGATCAAATCATTCTTGTCATTTGCGGTCTTAGGAAGTTTATCTACGCGAATCACCTGAACTGGTTTTCCGGCTGGTCCCAGGTCGTTGGCTAATGCACCGGCAATGTCATCGGCAACTTCCGGACTACCAACGTAGGCAAGGCCAACACGCTCGCCCCATTCCATGTCATGAATCGCAGCAGCAGCTAAGTCCACTACCCCGGTCACTCGCTGGCCAAGTTGCTCAACGCGATCCAGCGAAACCTTAACGCCACCAGAATTGATTACTCGGTCGATGCGGCCTAACACAGCCAGGCGGCCGTCATCGGTGATCTCACCGGCATCGTTGGTTACAAAGAAACCATCAGCATCCAGTGGCACATTGGCCAACATGGAATTCTTGATAGCAATGCGGCCATCAATCATCTTGAGCTCTGTGTCGCCAATTGGCAAACCGTTGTAGATGCACCCACCACAAGTCTCTGTCATTCCGTAGGTTGTCACGATGTTCACGCCAAGCGCTTCAAGCTCACCAATCAAAACATGGTCTGCGGCTTGGCCGCCAACCAAAATGGCATCAAACTTTCGCATTTGCTCAAGCACGAAGTTATCGTGCTTTGCGGCCTTAGCAAGCCTGGTCAGCTGGGTTGGCACCAACGAGGTGAACTTCTTTTCGGCTTTTAGGTGCATTACCGAATTAGCAAATGCCTCAGCGGTGAATGGAACCGAGGTATTCATCATCACCGGTTGAGTTCCAGCCATAACCGATCGAATCAAAACGTTCGCACCAGCGATGTAGTTGGTTGGCAATGCCAGCAACCACTGACTGGAATTCTCGGCGGCATCAAGCACAAAGGCGGCTGCGTGGGCGCTAGCAATAAGAGCCTCGCGTGAAATTTCGATTCGCTTTGGCTCGCCGGTTGACCCGCTGGTTTCTACAATCAGCGCAACGTCATCTGCAACTTCATCAGGTAGTCCATGAGTTTCTGGCATCTTGCCATTTATCTCTGGTGCTGAAATAAAAAGTGCGCACTTGCCATCAAGCACGTCGGCAAATGCAACTAGTGCGCCAAAAGTATCGTTTGCTGCAATGAGCTTTAGCGGTTTTGGCATTTTTGAAAAACTAAACCTGCCAAGGGTATGGCGACCAGTCAGGTTCGCGCTTTTGCAAGAACGAGTCACGGCCTTCAACGGCTTCGTCGGTGCCGTAAGCAAGACGCGTTGCCTCCCCGGCAAATAACTGCTGTCCAACCAAACCGTCGTCAACCATGTTGAATGCGTACTTCAACATGCGAACCGATTGCGGTGACTTGCGAAGAATTTCTGCGCCCCACTCGACGCCGATTTTTTCAAGATCCTTGTGCGCAACAACTTTGTTGATCACGCCCATCTCATAGGCGCGGTGTGCCGAATACTCTTCGCCCAAGAAGAAAATCTCACGGGCAAACTTTTGACCAACCTGGCGAGCAAGGTAGGCGCTGCCGTAACCGGCATCGAACGAACCAACATCGGCGTCAGTCTGCTTGAAGCGAGCATGCTCGGCAGAAGCAATAGAGAGATCGGCAACCACGTTTAGCGAGTGACCGCCGCCAGCCGCCCAGCCAGGCACGAGTGCAATCACAACCTTTGGCATAAAACGGATCAGGCGTTGAACTTCAAGAATGTGTAATCGACCCGAACGACCGGCATCAATCGTCTCTGCGGTCTCGCCGTCGGCGTACTTGTAGCCATCGCGGCCACGAACGCGTTGGTCGCCACCAGAGCTAAATGCCCAACCACCATCTTTTGGTGATGGCCCGTTGCCAGTCAACAGCACCACGCCAACGGTTGAATCCAAACGCGCGTGCTCTAGCGCACGGTGCAGTTCATCAACGGTTTTAGGTCTAAACGCATTGCGCACCTCTGGGCGATTGAACGCAACACGAACCATGCCCAGTGAATTGTGCTTGTGATAGGTCACGTCTTCAAGGTCCTGAAAACCTGCAACCTCATGCCAGATCTGCTCGTCAAAGAGCTCTGATACCTTGTGCGCCATGAATCTAGACTAACAACGTGAGCCAAAACCAGAATCCCGCACTAGCCGACCTGGTTTCTGCTGCTCGAATTGTGGCCCTGCCCCTGCGCACCAAATTTCGCGGGCTTGAAGAGCGTGAGACCCTGGTGTTCGAAGGTCCAAACGGCTGGGCCGAATGGGCTCCGTTTGTTGAATACACCGATGAAGAGGCCGCTGTTTGGTTGTCTGCGGCAATCGACTTTGCCTATGGCGAATTGCCGCTCTTGCGCCGTAATCGAATTCCAGTAAATGCCACATTGCCCGCGGTTGCCCCAGATTTAGTTGAAAAAGTACTCGCTAATTTCGGTGAGTTCTCGACAGTAAAGATAAAAGTCGCCGAGACAGGGCAAAGTCTTCAAGACGACCTGAATCGAATACTAGTTGTTCGAAAACTTTACCCAGAGGTCGCGATACGTTTGGATGCAAATGGTGGCTACGACATCGCTACTGCAATGGTCCTGGCCAATGCAATCCATGAAAATGGCATACCACTGGAATATCTTGAGCAGCCAGTTGCGACGATTGCAGAAATGGCAGAACTGAAACTTCAAGTAAATCGCCTTGGCATAAAAATTGCCGCCGATGAATCGGTGCGGAAAGTTAGCGACCCACTTGCCGTTGCCCAAGCAAACGCCGCAGACATCTTGGTTTTGAAAGCCGCGCCCCTTGGTGGAATTAGCCGAGCACTTTCCATCGCTGCCGAGGCGGAACTGCCAGTGGTGATTTCTAGCGCCCTGGATTCTTCGGTTGGGTTATCAATGGGCGCCTACCTTGCAGCGGCACTTCCGAACCTGGAATTTGATTGTGGCCTAGCTACCTCTGCACTGCTGGCCGGCGATGTCACCCGCGAACCCTTGCGTGCCGAAAATGGATTTATTGAAGTGCGACGGGTTGATGTTGATGAATCCAAGTTAACAATCTTCAATGCGCAAGACCATCGCCAAGACTGGTGGTTGGAGCGATTAGAACGCGTCTATAAATTGCTCTAGTTCTTACTTCAGACCGCTGTAAACGTGCAGTCCCTTGAAGAATAAATTCACCACGGTGAAGTTAAACAAAATCGCAACGAAACCAACCACCGCTAGCCAAGCCGAACGTTTTCCAGTCCAACCGCGAGTTGCGTTGGCGTGCAGGTATCCGGCATAGATGGTCCAGATGATGAAGGTCCAAACTTCCTTGGTATCCCAACCCCAGTATCGGTGCCAGGCACGCTCTGCCCAGATTGCCCCGGCAATAAGCGTGAAGCTCCACAAAATAAAACCAATGATGTTGAATCTGTAGGCAAGGCGTTCGATTTTTTCTATCGAAGGAAACAGCGCCAAGATTCGGCGAATCGTGCCAACCAGCTTGAGCTTTGATTTCTCAACCCACTTGGCTGTCTTGAAGATGTAGGCAATAGATAGAGCAGCCGCGATGTTGAAGAATGCAGTTGCCAAGATCGCAACCGTGACGTGAATTACCAACCAGTAGCTCTGCAGTGCCGGCATCAGTGATTTCACTTCGACGTAGAAAATGGCGGTTGCCGAACCAAGAATCAACAGCACAAAACCAGAAACAAAGGTTGCTAGCAGACGAATGTCTTTGATTGACAAAGCCACCAGGAAAATAGTCATCACCACAAAAGAACCTGTGATTGAGAACTCATACATGTTGGCCCAAGGCACACGGCTTGCTGCAATGCCGCGAAGTACCACGCCGGTACCGTGCAGCACAGCACCAACGGTCAGAACGATGATTGCCACCCGCTCTAGCTTGGTAGCCGCGGTGCGCACCTTCTTCTTTTCAGATGCCAGGCGAGATAGGTGAGTTACAAAGGTAAGGAATGCTCCGGTATAGACCGCCATCGCAGCGTAAATAAAGATGAGCGAGATCTGCGATAGACCTTCATTCAAAACAATGCCCATTACTGTTTCTTCACTTTCGTCTTTAGTTGCGCAGCAACTTCAGTTACTACCTTCTCAAGAATTGGGTCGTCTCCGCGCGCAAGAGCGGCAACCTCAAAACCATCGGTGGTATTCCGCACCCACACGCGACGACGAGGCACTAACAGTGACGTGGTCACGCCGGCTAGCGCCAGCAAGGCAAAGATCAGCACCCAAAGTCCGCCCGGGTTGTAGCTAACATCAAGCGAGGCAAAGCGCTTGATCGAATCAAAGGTCACGGTGCCCAGTCCATCTGGCAGATCAACGGTCTGGCCAACCTGAAGGCGCAAACCCTTCACACCACTCTTACCGCCGGCAACCTGCTTCATTTTTGAAGTGTCTAGCGCGTAGACGTTTTGCGGCACTCCGCCATCAAGACCAAGGTCACCCACGTAGACATTCATGGTCAACAGTGGGTCGATTGGCGCCGGGTAAATAGAGGTCAAAGCACCGGTGCTCAAGGTGTCCACGGTTGGGTAGAAGAAAGAGATGATTCCGAACTGCTTGGCAACATCGGGAACCTTGATCACACCAAGCGATGTGTAGGTTGGCGACTGTGGCAAAAACGGGCTGGCGCCAGAGTAGGTGATGTTTCCATCGGCATCGCGAATCGTGATGTGCGGTGCGTAACCGTTTCCGGTTAGGTAGATGTTCGAACGCGGCATCTCCAGTGGTTCGTTCACGCGAATCACATGCGCCTTGGGATTCGCATCCGCAGACAAACGACTTGAAACATATGCGCGAAAATCTAGCGGGGTACCAATGTTGGTTCTGTTTTTTAAATCAAAATCAACCTGAAACTTTTCTAGACTCACGCTGAACGGCACCAACATGTTCTCGTTGAAGAAAGTTCCCGGTGCAAACGAGTCGTAAGCAGCAAGGTTGTTTACAAAAGTCTCGCCCTCAACCAAAACACGTTGACCGCTGTAACTGGTTCCGCCACCAATGCCAACCGCAAGCAGCACACCAATTAGCGAAAAGTGAAACACCAAGTTTCCGGTTTCGCGCAGGTAACCACGCTCAGCCGAAACAGCTTTACCGTTTCTAACAACCCGATATCCCTGCTTGCGCAACAGCATTTCAGCACGCTCGGCAAAGTCAATCTTCTTTGAGCTTTTTACCGTCACGTGCGCTGGCATTCGAGAAAAAAGTTTTGGTGCGGACGGTGGAGTTGAACGAAGGTTTTTCCAGTGCACTCCAGTGCGTGGAACCACGCAGCCAATTAGTGAGATGAATAGCAAAATGTAAATCGCCGAGAACCAAGCAGAGGTATAAACATCGAACAACTGCATCGCATCTAGAATCGGAGCCAACTGTGGGTTGTTGTCGAAGTACTGAGTTACACCATTCGGGTCAGCAGAGCGCTGCGGAAAAATAGAACCTGGAACTGCGGCAATCGCCAACAGCAACAGCAGCAAAAGCGCCGTGCGCATTGAAGTTAGTTGACGCCAAATCCACCTTGACCAACCGGCCAGGCTAAGTTCAGGAGATTCAATTTCTCCGTCAAATCGCGAGCTGGAAATAACCAAACACCTCCAACTGCAACCAAGCGGCAAAGCTGTTCCAAATGCCGGTCACCAACAGCAAGCCAAGCACCATCAGGAGCCCGCCACCTGCGATGTTAAAGGTTCGGATGTGACGCTTCACAAAACCAACTGACTTGGTAGCCCAGTTGAATCCAGCAGCAATCGCAATGAACGGCAAGCCGATGCCAAGCGCATAAACAAAGGCAAGCAGGGCTCCCTTGGCCGGGTCACCAGAGTTTGATGCCAGCGAAAGCACGGCTGCCAAGGTTGGGCCAATACATGGAGTCCACCCCAAACCAAAGGCCACACCTAACAGCGGAGCACCAATCAGACCAAGCTTGCTCGATACCTGAATTTTGAAGGTGCGCTGTAAAAATGCAAACTGTCCGATCATTACAAAACCAAGTGCAAACACAAAGACACCAAGAATGCGCTGCACCCATTGCAAACCAGATGCATAAACCACAGCACCAAGCCCGCCAAAGAGCGCACCAAAAGAAACAAAGACCAAAGCAAAGCCCAGCACAAACAAAGCCGCTCCAAATAACGTCCGATTACGTGAAGCTTCGCCACCACTACCGGTGCTTCCCGATACAAAACCTAGGTAACCCGGAATTAGCGGAAGCACACAGGGACTTAAGAAAGAAATCAAACCCGCCAACAATGCCATTGGAATTGCCGCAATAAGTGATCCATTCAAAATGATTTCGCCTGGATTAAATGCAGTGACGGTGTTAATCATTTAGTGATCGCTACTCCGCACTTGCTGTCTTGATTAACGTGCGCAAAATTGATTTGTCTACACGACCCAAAATACGTGCGGTCACTTTGCCGTCTTTGCCAATCACGATTGTCGTTGGAACGGCTTGAGGTGTCACGATACCGGTAAACGCCAATAAAACAGAACCGGTGTTGGCATCAATTACCGATGGCCAGGTGATCTTGAAATTCTTTTCAAAAGCGATTGCGGTTGGTGCGGTGTCGCGAACGTTCACGCCAACAAATTGCACATCGCCAAATTCTTCTTGCAGGCTCACGAGGTCCGGTGCTTCTGCGCGGCAAGGCGCACAACCCGCGTACCAAAAATTCATCACGGTAACCACGCCACTTAGTGCAGAACTAGAAATAACATCGCCGCTCTCAGTAGTTCCGGACCACTTGACCGCTTCACCGCGGCTCGCAGCAGCAAACTCAGTCACCGTGCCGTCGCCGGCGATGTAGTTCTTGTTGTCGCCCGCCTTGTACTGATTAGCCAGCGGATCGTTTGCGGTACAACCGGTAAGTAAACCAAGTACGGCAACTGCCGCAAGTAATTGCTTGATCAAACAACACCTCTAAGGTGAGCACCCGGATCCTTGTAATCAACCTCTACCCACTGGTTACCCTGGCGTTCAAATGAGGTAACGCTAGAAAGCGCGGTACGACGCTTGCGTGGATTGTGTGGCAACTTCTTGCCGCTCAACTTGCGATGCACCATTTCAATCGGAAGCTGGTGTGAAACCAAAACCACATCGCCATCAGGAACAGATTTCCAGGCGTGATCCATGGCGTCCAACATTCTGGCAGCAATCTCCTCGAACGGTTCGCCCCAGCTTGGCTTGAGTGGGTTGCGCAGTTGGTAGTAAAGGTGAGGTCTCGCAATGATGTGCAATCCACCAAGCTTTCGACCCTCAAAGTTGTTCCAAGGCTCGATCAGGCGTTCATCGGTGGTGGCATCTAGGCCAAAGGCAGTCTCAACGTGTTCGGCAGATTCACGAGTGCGCAGCAGCGGGCTGGCAAAAACTCGATTGACCTCACGCTTTTGATGCTTAAGTTCTGCAGCGGCAGCAGCGGCCATCTGGTGACCACGTTCACTGAGGTGAAAGTGTGGAAGGCGCCCATAAATAACGGCACCTGGATTGTGCACTTCGCCATGGCGAATTAGGTGGATGCGTTTGGCGGGCATAACCTCAAGTCTACCCTCGGCTAAACTTGTGCCTTATGAGAGCCCGCGCCCTAGTCAAAGACCTTGCCGCCCTGCCTGATGGCCCAGTAACGATTGGTGGATGGGTTGAGAAGCTTCGCGATCAAAAGCGCATTCAGTTCATAATTGTCCGCGATGAGACCGGCGACGTTCAGGTTACCTACCCTCGCCCTGTAGTGAACGACCAGCCTGTTGAGGACGACGCTCTTGCAGCCAAGGTTTCATCACTTACCACCGGCACCTTCATCTGGATCACCGGCCGCCTTGTGCACGACGAGCGCGTAAAGCTCGGCGGACTCGAGATTCAGCTTGACGACGTTGAGATCGTCACCATGGCCGACCCTGAAACACCGATAGCCGACGACACCTCAATCGACAAGCGCTTGGACTGGCGCTTCCTGGACCTTCGTCGTCCAGAGATGAACTTGGTATTCCGCATTCAGAGCACCATCGAGCACGCTTGGCGTCAGTACTGGGCAGAGAACGACTTTGTTGAAATTCACTCTCCTAAGTTGATGGCTTCTGCTTCTGAATCAAACGCAGAACTTTTCAAGCTTGAGTACTTTGAGACTCACGCTTACCTGGCTCAGTCACCACAGTTCTACAAGCAGATGGCAATGATGTCTGGCTTGGGCAAGATTTTTGAAATCGGTCCGGTATTCCGTGCCGACCCATCTTTCACCTCTCGTCACGCAACCGAGTTCGTATCGGTTGATATTGAGGTTTCTTGGATCGAATCACACGAAGACGTGATGGCAATTCAGGAGCAGTTGCTTCACCGTGCAATCAGCGCGGTTAAGGAAAAGCACGGCGAAGAAATTCAAAAGCACTTTGGCATTGAGGTAAAGGTTCCTTCGATACCGTTCCCACGTGTTCCGCTGCTTGAGGCGATCGAAATCATCAAGGAACGCGGTCACACGGTAGAGCGCGGTGGCGACCTTGACCCAGAGGGCGAGCGCCAGATTGCTGCCTGGGCCGAAGAAAAGCACGGCCACGAATTTGTTTTCGTAACCGATTACCCAATCGGTGTTCGCCCGTTCTATCACATGCGTCACGAAGACAACCCTCAGCTAACCAAGAGCTACGACTTGATCTGGCGCGGAACTGAGATCACCACCGGTGCCCAGCGTGAACACCGACTAGACGTTTTGATCGAGCAGGTTAAGCAAAAGGGCCTTGAGCCTGAAGGTCTAAAGACCTACCTGGACTTCTTTAAGTACGGTGCGCCAGCGCACGGTGGTTTTGGGATGGGCTTGCTTCGAGTGCTGATGCTGTTGTTGCACCAGCCAAACATTCGAGAAGTTGGTTTCTTGTTCCGCGGTCCAAACCGCCTAGAACCGTAAAACTTACTTCTTGACGGTTGCCTTGACAGTCTTGATTGGGGCAGCAACTTTCACGATGCCGTTGTAGGCCTTGCCGGCCCAAGGATATTTCTTGCTCAGCATTTTGAGCACGATCAGCAGAATTGGGAACCAGAACTTCTTTAATATCCAACGCATAACTTCAGC
>CAZWHL010000028.1:0-19007 GCA_964633625.1 uncultured Rhodoluna sp. | reverse complement strand
AAGAAATCTCCCTCGCCCGCGCCCGTCAGGCATTTGAGGACATTGAGTTCCAGCCTCGAGTCCTTCGTGATGTTTCTGATGTTGACCTAAGTTCAACTGTCTTGGGAAAGACGGTTTCAATGCCGTTTGGTATTGCGCCAACTGGCTTCACTCGAATGATGCACACCGAGGGTGAAATCGCGGGTTCGCAAGCTGCGGAAGCGGCTGGCATTCCATTCTCACTTTCAACTATGGGCACTCGAAGCATTGAAGAAGTTGCCGCTGCAGCGCCAAACGGCCGCAACTGGTTCCAGCTATACATGTGGAAAGACCGCGAAAAGAGCATGGCGCTGGTTGAGCGCGCAGCTGCCGCTGGTTTTGACACATTGTTGCTGACCGTCGACGTACCCGTTGCCGGAGCACGCCTGCGAGACAAGCGCAACGGAATGACAATTCCGCCACAGCTAACTCTGGGCACCATAATCAACGCGCTTCCGCGTCCAGCCTGGTGGATCAACTTTTTGACCACCGATCCACTGAAGTTCGCATCACTTGACAGCTGGAACGGGACCGTTGGTGAACTCCTCGACAAAATGTTTGACCCGACTGTGACTTTTGAAGACCTCAAGTGGATTCGACAGCAGTGGAAAGGCAATCTTGTCGTAAAGGGAATTCAGAATGTTGACGATGCCAAGCTTGCCGTTAAGGTCGGTGCCGACGCAGTGATTCTTTCAAACCACGGTGGTCGCCAACTAGACCGCGCACCAATTCCGTTCCACCTGCTACCAGAAACTGTCAAAGCAATTGGTAAGGACGCTGAGGTTTACGTCGACACCGGAATAATGCACGGTGCTGACGTTATTGCTTCAATCGCAAAGGGCGCAAAGTTCACACTTGTGGGCCGCGCATACCTATATGGACTGATGGCTGGTGGGCGCGACGGCGTAGACAAGATGATCAGCATCATGAAGTCGGACATGGTTAGAACCATGAAGCTTCTTGGGGTTCGTTCACTTGAAGAGCTTGAGCCTGGTCACGTAAAAGTTCTTGAGCGACTCAAGAGCTGACTAAAGAGTCCAAGGCCGGTGTAAAGCTATAGGTTGGTTTCCGTTTAGATTCCGTTCAATGGACGGAAACGGACGGAAATGGGCATATCTGCAAAGGGCACCTTGACTCATTAAATACTGGGGTAAAGTGCCTTTAGAGCGAAAAATGAAGGTTGTGTCAGATAACTGTAAATCAGCTGGCTCAGCCTTCGGGGGTTCGAATCCCTCACTAGCCACAACTGAAGCCCTCTCATTGAATTGAGAGGGCTTTGCTGTTGTGGATGTAAAAAGGCACGCCCCCACCCGGGGCGTTTTTTGCGTTATTGGCTAGCCCAGGAATAGCCCCGCCAGGTAAACAGTTAGGTTTAGAGAAGCCAATTGGCGTGAATTAGGGGAGACAAAGTTGTCAGGATTCATTAACTTCATTACCGGCCGAAAGACAGCTTGGGTAACGCTTTTGCTGGGGCTTATATTTGCCGGCATGGCTTTTGGCCCACTCAAGGCAGCTACAACTGAAACCAGTCCTGGTGTTGGGTTGCCTGCAGACACCGAATCGGTGATCGTGGATGAAAAACTCACTCAGCTTCCAGGTGCAGACTCAACAGCAGCGGTAATCGTTTACGCGGCAGACTCGGCATTTACAAATTCTCAAACTGAATGGCTTCAGGGCAAATTTGACCCAATGACGCAAATGCCAGCGGGCGGCGCCAACGAAAAATTCTTGGAATTTACAAACGCAAAATTTAATGACGCAGCGTTTGTGCCACCAGCACAAATATCTTCCGACAAAACCACCGCAGTAATTACTGTGCCAATGGATAAGACAGAGGTCACGGAAGAAATCACCACGCGAGTTGAGAAGCTTCGCGAACTCGCCAAGCAAGACCTGCCAAGTGGACTGAAGGTTTACGTAACCGGACCAGAGGGTTTCCAAGCTGACCTTGCCGGAGTATTTGCCGGCGCAGACTTCACCTTGTTGCTCTCAACAGTGGTTGTTGTTGCAGTACTGCTACTTATCACTTACCGCTCACCAACTCTTTGGTTGGTTCCATTGCTAGTTGTTGGTACCGCTGATGGAATGTCTGGTCAGCTGGCTCGTCGCGTGGCAAATGCATTCGGAATTTACCCGGATGCTTCGGTAACGGGAATTTTATCGGTGTTGGTTTTTGGTGCCGGCACAAACTACGCGCTGCTCTTGATTGCTCGCTACCGCGAGGAACTACTGAGCAACGAAGACCGTCACGTTGCAATGGCCAAGGCGGTTCGCGGTGCTGGCCCGGCGATAATCGCCTCTGGTTCAACCGTGACGCTGGCGCTACTTACCCTTAGTTTTGCCGAGCTTGCCGGAAACCGTTCGCTTGGCATTGTGTGTGCTACCGGTGTTGTGATTGCAATGATCTCAGCGCTTTGTGTATTGCCAGCTGCGCTGGTTGTGTTTGGGCGCGGCTTGTTCTGGCCGTTCGTGCCAAAGTTTGGTGGGGTGAACAAGAGTGACAACGGCCTTTGGGCCAAGCTTGGTCGTGGTGTCAGCAAGAAGCCGGTTGCGGTTTCAATTCTTGGCGTGATCATCCTTGGTGCGCTTGCATCTGGTGTTGGTGGAATTCAGGTAGGTCTTGCATCGACAGACCGATTCCTTAAGACCCCTGAGGCAGTGGTTGGTCAGCAGGTTCTAGCAGAGGCTTTCCCGGCCGGCAGCACCAGCCCGTCAATCGTAATTACCAACAACGCACAGATGAACGATGTTAAGCACGCCGCTGAATCGGTTGCCGGAGTTGCATCGGTCAGGGTTGGAGCGAGCACCGATACCTTCACAAAGCTTGAAGTTGTTTTGGATGGCGAAAGCCAATCGGATGAAGCGTATGCATCAATCAAGGCACTTCGCACTGCAGTGCACGCGGTAGAAGGTGCAGATGCAAAAGTGGGAGGGCTAGATGCACAGGCGCTTGACGTTAAGGATGCATACGCGCACGATCAGCTGATCGTGATCCCAATGATTCTGATATTGGTATTCCTAGTCTTGGTGCTACTGCTTCGCGCGCTGGTTGCGCCGGTTCTGCTTTTGGTGACCGTGGTTGCATCATTCTTTGCATCGATGGGAGCCGGTTGGTGGATTTTCACCAACGTGCTTGGCTTCCCAGCGCTTGACCTAAGCGTGTTCCTATACAGCTTCTTGTTCCTGGTTGCTCTGGGTGTTGACTACAACATCTTCTTGGTTACCCGTGCCAAGGAAGAAGCCGCACACATCGGAACCAGGCAAGGCATGATCAAGGCGCTAAGTTCAACCGGTGGCGTAATTACCAGCGCAGGTATTTTGCTTGCTGCAGTGTTTGCGGTGTTGGGTGTTCTGCCACTGGTTGCGCTGGCGCAAATCGGTGTGATTGTTTGTATTGGTGTGCTGCTAGACACATTGCTAGTTAGAACTGTGATTGTGCCAGCCTTGGCATTCATGACCGGTAAATCTTTCTGGCTGCCAAACAAGAAGTACCAGGCTTAAAGTTTCAACCAAACGGTTTGATCGGCAACCAAGTCGTGGCCACTGGTCATGCCGTGCAGGCTTGATGCCAGCACCTCACCGGTGGGCAACTTGATTGGCGTGTGACCAAAGTTGTGAACGACCAGCACGTCACCATTCCGGAAACCAAGTGAGGTATCAGTTACAAATTCCGGTGCCCAGTCAAATGAACCTTCGCCAAGCTTTAGTTCGCTGCGCACTTTGAGTGCGCGCTTGTACAGCTCAAGAGTTGAACCCGCGATGCCTTCTTGTTGGTCGCGTGAATATTCGGCATAAATTTCTGGCTGTGGCAACCAAGACTTTCCGGTGGTGTTGAACCCATTAGCTTCGCCAACCCCGGATTCCCAAGGCAGCGGCACGCGACACCCGTCACGACCAACGCGCTCACCATTGGTGCGTGCATAGGTTGGGTCTTGGCGATACTGCGGCTCAAGTGTGGTGTGTTCAGGCAAGCCAAGTTCTTCACCCTGATACAAATACATCGATCCAGGTAAGGCAAGCGTGAAAAGTGTTGCCGCACGCGCACGACGCAGACCAAGTTCGCGATCCGGTTGTGGGTCGTTTGGCCCAATACCGTTTGATGCGGTTGGTCGACCGGTCAGGCCTCCCATGCGTGATGCGTGACGAATGATGTCGTGGTTTGAAAGCACCCAAGTAGAAGGTGCACCAACGCCGTCAAAGGCTTCGAAAGATTCATTGATTGAGTTAAACAGAATCTGTGGCTGCCATTCGGAGTCCAAAAAACGGAAATTAAAAGTCTGGTTGAACTCATCTGGGCGAACCCAAAGCGCCATGAATGAAAGTGGAAGTACGTAGGCTTCACCGCACATTGCGCGCTCGCCCGGGTAGCTATTAAGAATCGCACGCCATTTTCTAAAGATTGGGTGCACAGATTCCTGGAACCACATTGGTGGCGAAGGCTCGCCTTCAATGAAACCTGCACCGGCTCGTTCAACATCTGGATGATCTGGCAAACCGGGCACCTTGCCCATTGCGTGCGGCTGATCAACGCGGAAGCCATCAACGCCGCGGTCCAACCAGAAATGCAGAATATCTTCGAATGCTTCTTCAACCTTTGGGTTCTCCCAATTTAAATCTGGTTGTGAAGAATCGAATAGATGCAAGTACCACTGGCCCGGGGTGCCATCGGTGTTGGTAGTTCTAGTCCAGGCAGGACCGCCAAACATTGAGAGCCAGTTATTCGGTGGAAGTTCACCGTGTTCACCGCGACCATCTTTGAAATGATAAAACGCGCGCTCAGGCGAACCAGGTTCGGCAGCTAGTGCTGCCTGGAACCAGGCGTGCTGATCGCTGGTGTGGTTTGGCACCAGGTCAACCAAAACGCGGATATTTAATTCGTGCGCTCGTGAAACCATTGCATCAAAATCGGCAAGAGTGCCGAAAAGTGGGTCAACATCCCGATAGTCACTCACGTCATAGCCTGCATCTTTTTGAGGTGAGCGCATGTACGGCGAAAGCCAAATTGCATCAATGCCTAGCGCCGCAAGCGAATCAAGTCTTGAAGTTATGCCCGGTAGGTCACCAATGCCATCGCCATTTGAATCAGCAAATGAACGCGGGTAGATCTGATAAATAACTGCTGAGCGCCACCACTCGGAATTCAGGTGAGCTTTGTGACTAACTGCAGAGCGCAGATCTATAGGCATGCCTATAACTTAATCCAAACAACTTGGTCATGTTCAAGCTCGTGTTCAACGGTTAGGTCATGCTGCGTAGTGACCAAGACTTCACCCGCTGGAAGCGCAACTGGATCTGGGCCAAAGTTCATCAAAACCAAGACACCATTATTTATATAAGCAAGAGTGTTTTTGTCTTGGAATTCATCAGCCCAACGGAAAGCGCCACCACCTAGTCCGAATGCACGACGTTCCTTTAGGAGACGCTTGTAGAGTTCAAGCGTTGAACCAGGAACACCATCTTGTAGATTGCGCGCGAAAACCCGATAGTTGGCCGGCTGCGGCAACCACGATTCGCCAGTGGTGTTGAATCCGTTAGCTGCTCCTGCTCCTGCTTCCCAAGGAAGTGGCACGCGGCACCCGTCTCTACCAATGCGCTTGCCGTTAGTGCGTGCATAGGTTGGGTCTTGACGATACTTGCCTTCAAGTTGCCAGGCCTCAGGCAGCCCAAGCTCTTCTCCTTGGTAGAGGTATGACGAACCAGGCAAACCAAGCATGAATGAAGTTGCTGCGCGGGCGCGGCGCAGCCCAAGTGCTTCATCCGGTGCTGGATCGGTTGGGTGAATTCCGTCACCAGGGCGTGGGGTGTTTTCAGGTGCAATACCTAAACGAGTTGCGTGACGAATACCGTCGTGGTTAGACATCACCCAGGTGCTAGATGCGCCTACCTTTCCATACTCAACGATTGAGTCGGTAATTATTTTCTTAATTGCTGCAGGTTCATATTCCCCGTGCATGTAATCGAAATTAAACGACTGGTGATATTCATCTGGGCGCACCCACATCGCCAATCTAGGCAGCGGGCTCATCGAGGCTTCAGCACACATTGCTCGATTGTCGAATTCATCGATCACCTTACGGAATCGGCGAATTGCATCGTGCACACCCGGCTGACCCCAGTAAGGCACAGCCTCTTCTGCTTCCTGCATGGTGAGGTTTGAGATAGGACGTTCGCGAAGGTTTTCGTCATAGATCGTTGCGTCTGGCAAACCGGCGCGCTTAACCATTCCATGGGCAACGTCAACTCGGAATCCGTCAACTCCCTTGCGAAGCCAGAAGCGAAGAATTTCATCGAATTCATCGGCGATGATTGGGTTCTCCCAATTCAGATCTGGTTGTGAAGAATCAAATAGGTGCAGGTACCACTGACCCAAAGAGCCGTCGGCCTCGGTTACGCGTGACCAGGCAGGCCCGCCAAAAATTGACTGCCAGTTATTTGGTGGCAGTTCACCGTTTTCGCCCTTGCCATCTTTGAAGTGGTAATAGGCGCGCTCTGCTGATCCCTTTGGTGCTTTCAAGGCGGCCTGGAACCATGCGTGCTGATCGCTGGTGTGGTTTGGAACTATGTCAACGATTATTCGAATGCCAAGAGATTTAGCTTTGGCTAGCAGTACATCAAAGTCTTCGTTTGTACCAAAGATTGGATCAATCTGGCGGTAGTCGCTGATGTCGTAACCAGCATCTTTTTGCGGACTCTTAAAGAAAGGACTAAACCAAATAGCGTCAATGCCAAGTGAGGCAAGCGAATCAAGTCTTGAGGTTATTCCCTGTAGATCACCAATACCATCGCCATTGCCGTCGGCAAATGAACGTGGATAGATCTGATAAATAACAGAGGTGCGCCACCATTCTGCTGATGGGTTGTTTGTTGTTAAGAATTCTTTTGATTCGGGCATAGATAAAGCCTAGGCGAATTAAATCCGCATGACTTGTCGAGGCGTGTGCTTTGATTATCGAATGGTGAAAATTTCTAAAGTTCTTGTGGCAGTGACCTGCGCAATGCTAGCAACTGGGTCATTGACTGCTTGTTCTCCTGCACCAACTCCAAAGACCGATTCGATATCGGTGTGGGTTGATGAGCTAGAGGCCAAGGCGCTTGAAAAGGCAGCAGCCGAATTTGAGAAAGACACCAAAGTCAAAGTAAACCTCATGGTGCAGCAGGATCCGCGTTCTAACTTCTTTAGCCAGGCAGCAACCGGAAGCGGACCAGACGTATTGGCCGGTGCCCACGACTGGGTTGGCGAACTCTATGCAAACGGTTTGATTGTGCCAATTGATCTTGGTGGCAAGAAGGGCGATTTCTATGAAAACGCTGTTGCTGCCTTTGCCTACCAAGGCAATAACTACGGTTTGCCTTACACAATTGAGAATCTTGCACTGGTCTGTAACGCCAAGCGCATGTCAGCCCAACCAAACTGGGATCAGGTAAAGCAGGCTGGATTAGCGCTCAGCTTGAATGCTGGTGGCGGTGACCCGTACCACCTGTACCCAATCCAAACATCTTTTGGTGCGCACGTCTTTAAGAAGGATGGCAGCGGCAACTACAAACCAGAGCTTGACCTTGATAACGGTGGCGAAGAATTTGCGAAGTGGCTTGGAACTGAGGGTAAGAAAATTCTTGATCCAACGTCAACTTGGGATACCTCTGTTGCTGCAATGAAGAGCGGCGGCAAGGCATGCTGGATCACCGGACCTTGGGCCAAGGATGCGCTTGGACTTGATTCCGCCGAATTCAACATTTACGAAATTCCATCGGTGGGCGGCAAGGATGCGATCTCGTTCCTAAGCTCACGCGGTTTCTATGTTTCGAAATCTTCAAAGGATGTTTACTACGCAACAAAGTTCGTAGTGGATTACATCGGCAAATCGGAAACTCAGAAGGAGCTGTTCGCAGTAACTGGAAGAATCCCAGCAAACAAGTCGGCATTCGATGCAGCGCGAGACGATCGAGTAGTTCAAGGCTTTGGTAATGCTGGTCGCAAGGCAGAGCCACTACCGGCCATTCCGGCAATGGGATCGGTGTGGGCATCTTGGGGAAGTTCAGAAATCGCGATTATTCGCGGCCAGGGCAACCCAACCACCATCTGGAAGCAGATGGTCAAAGACATCAAGTCCTCGATGACCAAGTAGTTTTTGCCAGTGCCCTGCTTATAGTGATAAAGTCTTCTGGTGCCTGGCGCTAGTTGCCTTTTGCACAACGCCCCGATAGCTCAGTGGTAGAGCACTTCCATGGTAAGGAAGGGGTCGCCAGTTCAATCCTGGCTCGGGGCTCGTTCCAAAAATAACCAATTGCTTGATTTTCAAGCAATGCCCGGCTGGGTAGCTCAGGTGGTTAGAGCACACGACTCATAATCGTGGGGTCGCGGGTTCGAGTCCCGCCTCAGCTACCAGTTCTCCCGAGTGCGAAACATGGCGCGTAAAGAAATTTTGAAAAATCAAGATTTTAGCGACAGGCTGCACGAAGCTTGTGCGAGAAACTGGGACACTTAACGAGTGGTAAATCCAAACGTTCAGGGCAAGAAGTATCCGGCAACAGATCCTTATCTGGTTGGCCGCGAGAAGATTCGCGAATTCGCCCACGCGGTTAAATCAACCAACGCAATGAATCTAGATGTGTTTGCAGCCCAGGCTGCCGGATACACCGATGTGATTGCCCCTCCAACCTTTGCCGTTGTGATTCAGGAACGCTCGTTGGCGACTGTGCTTGCCGACCCAGAGGCAGATATCGACTTTTCTCGTGTGGTTCACGGCGACCAGCGCTTTATTCACGCCCGCCCGATAGTTGCCGGCGATGAACTGGTTAGCGAACTTGAAGTTGCCAGCGTGAAGTCTCTTGGTGCTCACTCAATGGTGACTTTTGAAACCAAAATTTACGACGTGAGCAAGGAGCTTGTTTGCACCGCAATTTCTACCTTGGTAGTAAGAGGTGATGAGTAATGACTCACATCAACATTGCATCACTAGAGGTTGGCCAAGTGATTGGCACCACAGAATTTTTACTGACTCGTGATTCGCTTGTTCGGTACGCCGGCGCATCTGGCGACTTCAATCAGATTCACTACCGTGATGACGTTGCAGCAGCAGTTGGGCTTCCTGGAGTGCTGGCACACGGAATGTTGACCATGGGTGCTGCAGTTCAGGTTGCGGTTGATTGGATTGGCAACGCGGGCGCAATCGTTGACTACCAGGTTCGTTTCACCAAGCCAGTTGTAGTTGATCCGGTAAACGGCGCGGTTCTGGTTGTGACCGGCAAGGTTGGCGAAATCGATGCCGAGAATAATGCGGTTCGAATTGACCTTGATGCCGTTTTTGAAGACACCAAGGTTCTTGGAAAAGCTCAGGCACGAGTTCAGCTGTAATGACAACTGCACTAAAAGAATTAACTTCAATTCGGGTTGGCGGTACACCAGCAGAAATTTATGTTGCTAAGACTCGCGACGATTTGGTCGAGCACACTTTGAACGTTTGGCGAAGCGGTGACGATTGGTTAATTCTTGGTGGCGGATCCAACATGGTGGTTGCCGACGACGTAAGTAACTTACGTGTCATCAAAGTTGAGAACCTAGGCATAGAGCCAGTGCGCAATAAAGATGAATCACGCGTTGTGGTGCGTGTGCAGGCTGGTGAAAACTGGGACGACTTTGTTGCCCACACCATAAAGGCTGGTCTAGCTGGCATTGAGGCAATGAGTGGCATACCGGGAACCGTTGGTGCTGCGCCAGTCCAAAACATTGGCGCCTACGGTCAGGAACTTAGCGACAGCATGGTTCGCCTTGAGTTTGTTGACTACGAGACCCACGAGATTGCGGTGCTTGAAGCTAAGGACCTGCAGTTTGGTTACCGCGACAGCGCTATCAAGCGTGGGCGTCCAGGTGTGATCACCTGGGTTGAATTTGAATTACAAAAACTTGCAGGTCTAAGCCGCCCGCTGTACTCAACTCAGATTGCGGCTGACCTTGGTGTTGAAATGGGTGCGCAGGTTTCGCTTCAGGCGGTTCGCGAAAGTGTTTTGAAGCTTCGTGCGCGCAAAGGCATGGTGCTTGATGCAAACGACCCTGATTCAGTCAGTTGCGGAAGTTTCTTCACCAACCCAATCGTCACCGATCGTGTAGCACGTGGACTTCCCGATGATGCACCAAAGTACGAATCAGAAGAAGACGACGGACTAACCGTAAAGCTTTCTGCAGCTTGGTTAATTGAGAATGCCGGAATTGAAAAAGGTTTTCACATTGCCGGATCAAAAGCAGCAATTTCTAGCAAGCACACGCTTGCAATTGTGAATACTGGGGGAGCAACGGCAAAAGAAATTTTGCAGCTTGCTGAATACGTTCAGGTGCGAGTATCAAATAAGTTCGGCATCAACCTTGTACCGGAACCAAATTTGATTGGCTTTTAACCAAACAGTTTTTGCAGGCGCTGAATACCCTCAAGCAGCGGTGCATCACCAAGCGCGTAAGACAGGCGCACGTAACCTGAAGGACCAAAAGCCTCACCAGGAACCAGCGCAACCTCTGCAGCATCAAGAATGTAATCGCAAAGTTCTAGCGAAGTGCTGATGGTCTTGCCACCCCACTCGCGACCAAGCAATCCGGTCACATCTGAGTAAACATAAAACGCACCCTGCGGCATTGGTGCATTCCAGCCAGCAATCTTGTTTAGCTCGGCAACCGCAACCTTGCGTCGACGATCAAATGCATCGCGCATAGCAAGAACTTCATCCTGCGGTCCGGTCAGCGCAGCAAGAGCTGCCTTCTGTGAAATGTTTGAAACGTTTGAAGACAAGTGCGACTGCAAGTTTCCGGCAGCCTTCATTGCGTCTAGCGGGCCAGCCATCCAACCCAAACGCCAACCGGTCATCGCGTAAGTCTTAGCAACTCCGTTAACCAAGATGGTCCGGTCAATTAGTTCAGGCACAGCCTCTGTGATTGAAACTGCCTTTAGACCGTCGTAAGTCAGGTTCTGGTAAATCTCATCGGTGATTACCCAAAGACCGTTCTCATAAGCCCAGCGACCAATCGCCTCAGTCTCTTCACGGGTGTAAACCGAACCAGTTGGGTTCGATGGCGAAACAAAAAGCAGCACTTTTGAGCGCGGGGTGCGGGCGGCCTCAAGCTGGGCCACGGTCACCTTGTAGTTCTGGTCGGCACCGGCGAAAACCTCAACCGGAACTCCGCCAGCCAAACGAATGGCCTCTGGGTAGGTGGTCCAGAACGGGGTTGGCATCAAAATCTCGTCGCCTGGGTCCACGATGGTGGCGAACGCCTGGTAAACGGCCTGCTTACCACCGTTGGTCACCACAACCTGAGCCGCGGTGATATCGGTGCCGGAATCAACCTTGGTTTTGTGGGCAATCGCCTCGCGCAGGTCAGGAAGGCCCACGGCAGGGGTGTATCGGTGGTTTTTAGGGTCTCGAACTGCAATTGCGGCTGCCTCAACGATGTGCGCCGGGGTGGCAAAGTCTGGTTCGCCGGCTGCATAAGAGATGACTGGGCGCCCGGCTGCCTGAAGGGCCTTGGCCTTGGCGTCTACCTTTAGGGTCGCAGATTCGGCGATCGCGCCAATGCGCTTTGATATACGTGGGAATTCAGGCATGCATAAAGGTTACAACGGCAACACCGATACCTGCTGCCCGCGACTTTCCCTTTGCATTACTGGGCGCCGGCGGGTATCCTTTAGGAAGTGAGTTTGACAACTCAGGAAGCCTAATCTGGCAAATTAATCAATTCTTAGATTTATCTAATTTTTTGACGCCCGGATGACTGCCGCTTGCGTTGTTGGATTTTCCCTCAAAGGGTGGTGGCTCAATTGGTAGAGCATCGGTCTCCAAAACCGAGGGTTGCAGGTTCGAGTCCTGTCCGCCCTGCAAGTAGTACAAGTGTTTCAAACTAAAAGAAGAAGGAATGAGCATGGCTGAAGAGCTAGAGCAAGTCTCAGAAGATGTAGTCGAGAAGGCCAAAGCCGATAAGGCATCAAGCCGCAACTTCATCGCACGCATCATTCTGTTCTTCAAGCAGGTTGTAAGTGAGTTGAAGAAGGTCACCAAGCCAACTTGGGCTGAGCTTCGCAACTACACCGGTGTGGTTTTGGCTTTCGTAGCAGTTGTGATGATTGTCATCTCAATTCTTGACTGGCTGTTCTACCAGGGTGTTGTTTTCGTATTCACTCCAACCGCGTAATTAAAAGAATTTAAGTAAGGAAATCGAATTGACTGATACAGAACGCGACGAACTAGAGGCAGTAGCCGAGGTTCAAGACGTTGTTGCTGACGCAGTAATTGCTGAAGCCGATGCTGACCTTGCTGACCTAGCTCAGGATGCCGCTGCAGAGCTTGAGCAGGATCTAGAAGTTGAAGAGGCAATTGCAGAAGCTAAAGAAGAGGCTGCTGCTGTAGCCGATGAAGTTAGCGAAGGCGGCTCAGACGATCCTTACCGCGAGTTCAAAGCAGAGCTTCGTCGTCAGCCTGGCAAGTGGTACGTAATTCACTCTTACGCCGGTTACGAGAAGCGCGTTAAGCAGAACATTGAGAACCGCAAGCTTGCTATCGAAGGTGGAGACGACATCTACCAGATCGAAGTTCCGATGGAAGACACCATTGAGATCAAGAACGGTCAGCGCAAGCTAGTTACCAAGGTTCGTATTCCAGGTTATGTTTTGATCCGCATGGACATGAACGAAGAATCATGGTCTCTTGTTCGCCACACACCTGCTGTTACTGGCTTCGTTGGCAACTCACAGAACCCAACTCCACTTCGTCCAGACGAGGCATTCAACATGCTTAAGTCAATGTTTGTTCTTCCTGAAGAAGCAGCTGCAAAGACTGCTGCAAAGGGTGGCGTAGCCGTAAAGGGCAAGGCCAAGGCAATCCCTGTCAACATCGATTTCAAGGTTGGCGAGAGCATCATGATCAAGGACGGATCATTCGCAGGTCTTCCTGGAACCATCTCAGAAATCAAGCCAGAAAGCGGCAAGCTTACTGTTCTTGTTTCTCTGTTCGAGCGCGAGACTCCTGTGGAGCTTGGCTTCGAGCAGGTTGGCGCACTGAACTAAATAGTTTTTATAAAGTTTCCAAACAAACAAAAGGAAAAATCAAATGGCACCGAGCAAAAAGATCACCGGAATGATCAAGCTGCAGATCCAGGCGGGCGCTGCTAACCCAGCTCCACCTATCGGTCCTGCACTAGGTCAGCACGGTGTGAACATTATGGAGTTCTGCACCGCGTACAACAACGCAACTGCAGACCAGAAGGGCAACGTAATCCCAGTAGAAATTACTGTTTACGAAGACCGTTCATTCACATTCGTTCTAAAGACTCCTCCAGCAGCTGAGCTAATCAAGAAGGCAGCTGGCGTAGCAAAGGGTTCATCAACTCCACACACTGTGAAGGTTGCAACCTTGTCTAAGGACGCGCTTTACAAGATTGCCGAGCAGAAGATGGCAGATCTAAACGCTAACGATGTTGATGCAGCTGCAAAGATCATCGCTGGTACTGCACGCTCAATGGGAATCACCACCGAGGCTTAATAAACCTCATCCACTAAGTCGTGGGAGTACCGTGCGCGGTACGTTGACCACAACTGTGACCAATTAGAAAAGGAACAACAGCATGGCAAAGCGCTCAAAGGCTTATATAGCAGCCGCCAAACTTATCGAAGAAGGCAAGCTATACACTCCAGCCGAAGCAGTAGCGATCATTCGCGAGACTGGTTCAAAGAAGTTCGACTCAACCATCGAGGCTGCATTCAAGCTCGGTGTTGACCCTCGCAAGGCAGATCAGATGATCCGTGGAACTGTTTCACTTCCACACGGAACTGGTAAGACTGCTCGCGTTATCGTGTTCGCAACCGGTGCTGCAGCAGATGCGGCTAAGGCTGCAGGCGCTGACGAAGTTGGTGGAGACGAACTTATCGAAAAGGTAGCTGCAGGTTGGACAGACTTCGACTCAGCGGTATCGACTCCTGAACTTATGGGTAAGGTTGGTCGTCTTGGTAAGGTACTTGGTCCTCGTAACCTAATGCCAAACCCAAAGACCGGCACCGTGACTCCAGATGTAGCTAAGGCTGTAAACGACATCAAGGGTGGACGCATTGAGTTCCGAATTGACAAGCAGTCAAACCTTCACTTCATCATCGGTAAGGCATCTTTCACCAAGGAGCAGTTGGGTGAAAACCTGGCTACTGCAATTGACGAGATCCTACGTTTGAAGCCATCGTCTTCAAAGGGTCGCTACCTTGTCAAGGGTGCACTTTCAACCACATTCGGTCCTGGCATCTTGCTAGACACCAACATCACCAAGGTTGAGTTCTAAACCCCAGATACAAAAATTTCCGATGAAGGGATCAGATCGAAAGATCTGGTCCCTTTGTCATCGGTATTAATTTGATTAGGCTAAAAGCCGAATTAACCGAAAGGCGGGATATTGCCTCAGCACGCATTTGGCGCAGCCACACTTCTTGATACGAAAGACCCAATGGGCTTGCGCACAAGCGCACCCCTGCTAGACGCGTGGATCCGCGATATGGAAACCGATAGGTCTCCATTTCAGATCCCTGGCCACAAAGGCCGCACCGATCTGACCGGTGCCATTGTTGATGGTGACATTCCAGTTCTACCTGGCAACCACCCACACAGAATTTCTCCCTCGCTGATTCTTGAAGCCGAGGCACTTGCCGCAAAACTTTGGGGCGCAGAACTTTGCCGTTTTGGAGTAAACGGATCATCTGGTTCAAATCACGCAGCGGTGATGGCGGTTGCCTCACCTGGTGACAAAGTTATTGTTTCTCGCACACTGCACAAATCAGTTTTGGTTGGCATGGTTTATGCCGGCGTCATTCCGGTTTGGATTCGCCCAGAGATTAATCCGGCAACCGGTTTGCCTGAATACTTGCCATCTACTCGCTTGGCCGAGACCATTGCTGCACACCCAGATGCAAAGGCAGTTTTGATTGGTGAGCCTTCTTATGTTGGCACCATGTCCAACATCCCGCGTTTGTCAAAGGTTTGTCACGATGCTGGTATTCCACTAATTGTTGATGCAGCCTGGGCAGCGCACTACGGCTTCCACCCTGAGCTTCCGAATCACCCAATCGCCGAGGGCGCAGACATTGTGGTGACTAGTGCACACAAGACCCTTCCTTCTTACTCTCAGGCATCGTTTGTTTTGGTTCGCGATGAATACGTTGACCTCGCACGTTTCAACAAGATGTTTGATTCGACTCAGACCACATCAATGAGCGGCCGCATTCTTGCGTCTATTGATGCAGCACGTGCACTACTTGAGCGTCACGGTGATGAGTTGATTGGTCCGGTTATTGAGGCAACAGAACGCGGTCGTGCAGCACTGGTTGCAGCTGGCATTGACGTGATTGACGGCGAATATATTGACCCGCTAAAGCTTGTGATTCTGTTGAGCAGTTGCGGAGCCGACGGCACCAAAATTGAAGCCGATCTACTAGCCGCCAACATTGACGTTGAGATGGCTAACCGAGACCTGATCATTCCAATGATTACCTTTGCCGATACACCGGATCGAATTAACGATCTAGTTAAGAAGATCATTGCCTCTGTAGAGGCCCACAAGGGTGAGCCTCGTCCGATTGAGATCCTGCCAGCGTTCTCAATTGAGCCAGAGGTCGTGGTTACTCCACGCGATGCATTCTTCTCTAGCTACGAAGTGGTGGATTCTAAGGATGCTGTTGGCCGAGTATCTGCCGAAATGATTTGCCCTTACCCACCAGGTGTTCCGGTGCTTTCACCGGGGGAGCGAATCACCGAAGCAGCACTAAGCGCACTGTTTAAGGCACGCGACATGGGTGTGAGAATTGCCTTTGTTGCAGACCCCACTTTGCAAACTCTAAAGGTTCTGCCCTAAAACGGTGTGGATTTGTACGGTTTTACACACCTGAGGCTGGCTGAAGCCCCAGTTCTGGGCGACTATTGGATACGTAATTTACGAAATGGGCGCGAACATGAATAACGAACAAATTGCCGTGAGTGCAGCATTAGCAGGGGAAGCGACTCAAAATATAGAAGGCCAAAATTCAAATTCTCGTTCACAAAAGAATCAAAAGATTGAAAAAGGTCACTTTCTTAAAGAACTAGTTAAGGACCTAATCGGACAGTCTTGGACTTTGCTGGGCTTGGTAGTCGCCTACCTGGTACTTGAAGGGTCGGCAAAACAACTGACTGGCAATCTAATTTTGGCAACACTGGCTATCTGGGTGCTTACTTTTCCAATTCGCTACAACAAGCGCGATCAGAATCACAAATAACATTTCCTGGCTTTGAAATTGAACAATAAATCTCTGCGTTTTGCGGCAGTCCTGGTTCTAGGCATTGGGCCCCTGCTAATAAATTCGCAGAGCGCGTTTGCTAACGATGTCCAAAATCAAATTGACACTGTCACGCAAGAAATGAGTCAGACCACCTATCTTTCTCAAGAGTGGTTATCGCTTTGGAACGAAAAGCAGGCCCTGCAACTAGAGCTCCAAGTTTGCACTCGCGACAATAGTTGTAGTGGCTCGGCCCCTGGGCCAGCTCCCGCACAAACTACTTCGCCTACTCAGGCTCCCAGCTCGTCACCGACCACAGCGCCAGTGCCTTCGCCGGCAACTTCAGCGTCACCGACCACCGTTGTTCCTTCGCCTACAGCCAGCAGCAGTGCTCCCGCAAGCTCAAGTCCAACTGCAACTAATGCACCCACACAGGCCTTGATGACATATGAGGATTACATAAAGCAGGTTCAGTCAATTGATTCAAAAATAGTCTCGGCTGTTGGATCCGAAAGACAAGCACTTATTAATCAGAAGAATGCAGTGCTAACTCAATATCAGGTGGACAATGCCAAAGCCCAACAAAAGTATGTTGCGGTTCAGCAACAGTATGTACAGCAACTTGCAGTCATAACTGCCAAGAATCAGGCTGAAGCTCAGACCAAGCTAATTGAAGTTGCTAAACAAGAGGCGCTAAATGCCGGAGTTAGTGCAAATCAATTGAGTACTTGGACTGCTGCTCAAACCGACCTTCAGCAGAAAGTTGCTCAGCTGGAACAGGTTATTTCAAGTTACGAGGCGATTTATACCGCTGAGTCAATCGCTTCAATGAATCTAGATACTGTTGATCAAACCGTGACTCAAGCGGTGGCCTATCAGCAGGAATTAAAGCAGCAGTCACTTACACTTTCTTCAGTTGCCATGGATTCACTTGCGACTGTCTCGGCTTCATCTCTAACTTCTAGTCAGAAAGACGTATTGGCATCGGCAGCTTCTATTACCTTCGAATATGCAGCGCAAGGTACTCCTGTTTACAACCAGGCGCTAGAAACTATGTTCACGCTGGCTGAGTCTGATGACCCGGCCCTAAATCCTGATATTGCGGCTATTCCGCTCCTTGGCTCAGCATTGCAAAGCGTGCTTGACTCCTTCAACTATCTAGGAAACGTAGGTTCGGACATGTCGCCGCAAGTTCGCGACCAATCTGAAAAAGTATTGGTGTCTGCGGTTATTGTGGGCCAGGTTACACAGGTTGCAGTCGGTGCAACAACAATGTCGGCCACCACAGCCGGTGCTTTGGGTTCTGTTACTGCACGTCGCTTCTAATACAGGTGCGCTTGGCGCGGGGGCGTGGTTAGATTTACTGACCACCAGATAAGAGGGACGATGACAGATACAGCCACAGAATATTCTGATTGGAAAAAGCGTGTAGCAATTTTCATGACCGGGCAAACAGTCTCCATGTTTGGTTCGTTCCTTGTGCAGTATGCAATCATGTGGCACCTGACCCTGACCACAAAGTCTGGATTAGTCTTGGCGCTGGCTGCAGTGTTTGGTTTCTTGCCGCAGGCCATTGTGTCGATCTTTGCCGGGGTATGGGCTGACCGCGTAAATCGCCGGGCCATGATTATTGTTTCGGATTCCGTGATTGCACTGGCTACCTTAGGGCTAGCACTTTTGATGCTTTCTGGCATCAGTGATTTGTGGTTGATTTTCTTGGTGATGGCGGTTCGCTCGGTTGGAGCTGGAGTGCAGATGCCAGCGGTATCTGCGTTGTTGCCACAAATTGTGCCGACCGACAAGCTGATGAGCATCAACGGAATCAACAGCAGCATTCAATCAGCACTTGGTCTTCTTGCACCGGTAGCTGCCGCGGCGGTTTACGCCAACATGTCTATCGTTCCGATTTTCTTTATCGACGTTGTGACCGCAGTAATTGGTATTGGCATGCTTAGGCTCATTAAGGTTCCAACCCTGGAGCGGGCGGCAAGTCTCGACAAGCCTTCCTATTTTGCAGACCTTAAAGACGGAATCAACTACATCTTCACCCATGACCTTGTGCGCTGGGTTATGGGTATTTTTGCAATCGTCTTCTTGCTAACCGTTGCACCGTCAAACCTCTCACCGCTAATGATTGCCCGAAACTTTGGTACTGAGGTATGGAAGCTAACCGTGCTTGAAGTTTCGTTCAGTGTTGGAATGGCACTGGGCGGTGCGCTGATTGCGGTGTTTGCCAAGAAGGTGAATCGCATTTCAATGATTATCGGCACATCGATGTTCTTTGGGGTACTGGCTGTTGCACTGGGATTCACCACAAACTTGATTCTTTACTACGTGCTGTTCTTCATCATTGGTGTGGCTGTGCCATTGTTTTACACCTCGGCGATGACGCTATTGCAAGAGACAGTTGAGCCTGAGCGCCAGGGTCGAGTATTTGGCTTTGTTGGAATTGTTATTTCGGTTGCTATGCCTCTGGGAATGGCTGTCCTTGGCCCACTTGCCGATGTTTTCCGCGTGGAGAGCCTGTTGATTGTGACTGGTGCCGCAATGGTGATTGTTGCCGGTGCAGCTATTTTTCTACCTTCTGGACGCAAGGCTATTGCTGCGGCCCACGCCTCGACCGGGCAGGCGCTTGGCGTCTCCGAGGCTACTTCGCAAACTCCAGCAGGCCTGCCAAACGACTAATTGCTTTTACGTCTTCAACGTTGTTGAAGCGGGTGCGAA